>JAPLVS010000029.1 GCA_026396995.1 Candidatus Iainarchaeum sp. | reverse complement strand
GCGGCAATCCTGTTGGCGTTGCTGTCGTCGAACTTTGCCACCATTGCCTGCGCCATTTCCTTGGTCCTTTTCAGTGCCTGTTCGAAACGCTCGTTTTTGCCAGTGATAGGCAACAGCAAGTAAAGGTAAAACGCCAGCGAAAACAAAAGGAAAAAACTCATTCCGAAGAAAAAATAATCGGCAAGCGGGAAAGTTATGGGGGCGGAATGCGCCAACGGGCTCAGGTATGAGCGCACCGCTCCAATAAAAAATTTTTCAAGCAGGACTGCACAGAAGCCTACCCATGCCAGCAGCGCCCAAACATAAAGCAGCAGCCTTGCTTTCCCGCTCGGCACCGCCTTGGTCAGGCAAAAAAACAAAATGACTGCCAGCGGCGCCAAAGACAGCAGGAAAAAAAGGCCGGTGCCGTAAAAGGCATAGACCGCGTATGAAACCATCATTGAAAAAAACAGGAGCTTGAATTCGCTCAATTTTATCAGAATCCTGTCCCTTAAAAGAACGCTTGCAAAAACAGCAAAATCACGGCAGCCAGAATTTTTGCCCAAAATTTGCTTTTCTCCTGCATGCATATAGTATACTTTTTGCATATTTAAGCTTTCCTTTCCCTTTAGCGGAAACAGTCCGCATTTGAATTTATTCTTATTGCCTACTTTTCTAATAATGGCAAAAATAATCATTGTCGCGGGAACGCATCCTGACGAGGTCACCTCTATTTTTTATGCCGGGCTTATCGCAAAGAAATTGAAGGCAGCGGGCCACGAAGTCAGGTTTGCGCCTATCCGGAGGCCTTTGCCGAAAGGACAAACCTTGGCTGGGTGGGCCCGCACTGAATTGCCACTGTATGAGCCAACCAAGCGGAATTTCCTCGATTTGGACAGAGAAGAAATAGAGAGAAATATTGCTGAAACAAATCCTGGCTGGTTTGTTTTCAGGTTCCACAACAGCCCAGCCAACGTGTTCGAAGGAATCAAGCCGGATGAAATCGACAAAAGAGAGAGAATCGCAACAAACCAGCATTCTGCCTCGCAGGGCGATATTGTGGGCTTTGACAGGAAATCAAAAGCCACCTTCCTTTACCCTACTGTGGAAGGCGACTTGCCGAACCTTTTTACAGTGGAAATCCCGGCGGTTTACAAGCGGAACGCAAGAGAAAGGATTGAAATGACCGATTTCGGGCTTTCAAGGAAAGCAGGCTTTACTGACGAGCGCATACTTGCCGGGGTAACAAAAACCATTTCAAGAATCGTAAGCGGCAGGAAAATGGAGGTCATTGTTCCGAGCAGGCATCCCAAAGTGAGAGGCACTGTTTTAGCCAAAAGAAAAAGAGCCTTCCGTGTTTAAAGAACGGTTCAGCGGAACCCAACCCTCAAGGCTTTTAAAAGCCTGAAAAGCGCAATAATTTCATGTTATTGCAAAAACTGCAGGCGCTTGGCACTGCGGCATCATGGGATTCGTGCGGTGGCGTGAAGCAAAAGAGCTTCAGGAAGGCCGGAATTCCGCTCGAATATTCGAGTTTCGTGCACGACTGCGCTTCCACGAGCGAAAAATGCCGCCTGATGAAAGTATTGCAGTCAAACAAGTGCATTCATGACTGCAAATACTGCGTTAACTCCACTTCAAAAGGGCAAAAGGAAGAACTGGAGCCGAAGGAGGTCGCGGAATCGTTTTCATTGCTTCAAAGGAAAGGATTTGTGGAAGGCCTTTTTTTGAGTTCCGCTGTCACAAAAGATGCGGATTCGACTGCAGAAAGGATGATTGAAAGCGCGCGCATTTTGAGGCAGGAAATGCACTTCCACGGCTATATTCATTTGAAGGTATTGCCTGGAATGGCAAAAGAAAGCATTTTCGAAATGGCAAAATATGCTGACAGGCTTTCGCTCAACATCGAGGCACCATCTGCACAGCATTTTTCAGAATTGGGCTCGACAAAGGATTATTACAACGACCTTGAAAAAAGGCTGAAATGGATTGATGAAGCGCGTCACCGCGGCGCACGCATAAGTTTTACCACCCAGTTCATTTTGGGGGCAGCTGAAGAAAGCGATTTGGATGTGCTTTCGAAAATGGATTCCTTGTACGGGGAAACATCCTTGTGGCGTTCGTATTTTTCTGCTTTCTCGCCAGTAAAAGGCACTGCTCTTGAGGAAAAAAAGCCAGAGAACGAGGCAAGGGAGCATAGATTGTACCAGTCTGATTGGCTGCTGCGGATTTACGGTTTTGAATTGAAGGAATTGAGGCTTGCACTGAATGAGCAGAATAGGCTTTCCTTGCACGAAGACCCCAAAGTTGCGATTGCTGTAAATTCTCCTGACAAATTTCCTTTGGACCCGAACAGCGCGAAAAAGGAAGAATTGCTGCGCGTGCCTGGAATCGGGCCGAAGGCACTGGAAAAAATCGAGATTGCGAGGAGCGGGGGGAAACAATTCAAAGAATTTATGGACCTCAAGAAGTGCGGCGTTATAATCCGTAGGGCTGCGCCTTTTTTGCAGTTGGAGAGGGAAAGGCAGGCAAGGATTGCGGAGTTTGGGTGATTATTTCGGCAGCCTTGGCTTTGGCTTGACAAATACCAGAAAGCCGTTTTTGTACTGCCATTTTTTTATGCCGTTTGCGCGCAGGACTGTGAATAGTTCGCGTTCTTTGGCGCGAATCCCTTCCGGGTTGCTTTCCATTTCCTTTGCATACCAACCGATATGAATGACTGCGGTCGCCCCGGGCTTCATCCAGCCGATTGTTTTTTCCAGTGCGGTTGATTTCAGCTCGGTGTGATGGTGGGCGCCCTGGTAGCCGATGACAAGGTTGGCTTTTTCGTGCGGGTTGATTTCAGTGATTGCGCCTTCAATCAGGCGGTTGACGCCCCTGTATTCCTCGCCGTGGGTTTTTTCAAAAACAGTGCCGATTGTCCTGATTTGTGGCCCGAATAAGGCCTTGAAGTCGGCCAGCATCTGGCCAGCCCCGCAGCCGATATCCAAAACAACAAATTTCTCCCCTTTCCTGAGGCCAAGGATTTTTTTCCTTGCCAAATTCTCCAGTTTAATTCCTGAGAAGTATTCCAGTTCGCCAAGCGGTATCTTGAAATACGGCCACTCCCCCTGCCTGCCCAATTCTGACAATTCCGTCCTGTTTTTCATTTCAAGTTTAAGCCTTTCAGGCGCCCTCAGCCCTTCAGGCCTTCCAATGCGGGCCAGGCCCTGGCGCCTGAGAATTGCATTCCTTGCTTCTTTCACAGGATGTTTGACAGGCATAGTCTAAACCTCGTTATCTTGGTAATTTCCTTTCGGGCTTGGTGAAGAAGAAAAAAATTCCATAGAATCCGGTTTCTTTGATGCCGTTTGCCCTTAGGGTGGTCTGGATATTGCGGAAAGTGTCAGGTTCCATGCGGTCCAGAGGCAGAGTAATAAAAGCCGTGCCGCCTGGCTTTAGCCAGCCAATTGTTCTCTGGATTGAGGTTTCCTTGAGCTCAGTCATAAGGTGAGCGCCGGAAAACGAATAAATGAAATCAAACTGCTCTCTTGGGTTCACCTCGGTTATTGATCCGGTTATCAGCCTGTCCACGCCGTCATATGAAGAATAAAAACTTCTTTTGACGGTAAGGCCGACGGTTTTCACCCTGTTCCCGAACTTTTTCTTAATTTCTGCCAATGTGCTGCCCGGACCGCATCCTGCATCCAAAACCTTGAAAATCTTCCCTGGCTTGAGGTTGCTGATTCTTTCCCTGATGTGTGCTTCAATGTCAAAACCGCAAAAATCATTGACCTGCCCCAATGATGCCCCCCAAAGATCCCAGTGGCTATCCATATCTTTGAATCCTGCGATTGCAGATCTTAATCTGTCCCCGATTGCCTTTGCAGGAAATCTCTCGGCCTCTGACCTTCCTATGCGGGTCCAGCCAATCGCCTCAAGTTTTTTTCTTCTCTCTATTTTTCTCGCTCTGTTCACAGGCATTCCAACCGCACCTTACTGAATTAATGGCTGGCTTTGAATAAATAGTTTGCGATTCGAAAAAATAGAAAAAAGGGAGGCCGTCCTCCCTGTTTTTTTGATTGCCTATTTTTTCACAGTGCCTATTGGCAGGACTGTTTTGCCCAACTGCAGGTTCAACACTTCAGCCATTGCGAGATAGAATGCGGATGCGCCGCAGATTATGCCTTCATAGCCTGCGATCTGGGTTATCATTGCGTTGCCTGTGAAGTCGCCTGCCGCAAGCAGGAAGAAAAGCAGCGCCAGCGAGGCGAAAACAAACTGCAGTGCCCTGTTTGCCTTGAGCGTTCCAAAGAACATCATTAGGGTAAATATGCCCCAGCACAGCAGGTAAAAGCCCACTGCAATCGGCGGATTCGTGAAGCTTGCGCCCCAGGTGAATTTAGGTATTGCCCAGAGAGCCACCAGCGACAGCCAGAATAAGCCATAAGAAGTGAATGCGACTGTGCCGAATGTGTTGCCGTTCTTGTATTCCATTATTCCTGCGATGACCTGTGCGAGGCCGCCGTAAAATATTCCCATTCCAAGAATCATCGAGCCAAGCCCGAAAAGGCCCGCGTTGTGCAGGTTAAGCAATATTGTTGTCATTCCAAATCCCATTAAGCCCAAAGGCGCAGGGTTTGCTTTCAAGTCAGCCATTTTTTTCCCTCCGTTGCAAACTGTTTGTGTTGAGACTAAAGGTTCTTTTATGGCAAGGGTTTAAAATCCTGCCTATGTCAAAGGACAAAAATTGTCCTTTGACAGTTATCAAAAGGCCGTGAATTCCCCAATATGGCCTTTTGATGCTAAATTGAGGCAAGCGCGCCAGGGAAGAAAACAAGGATTATGCCTAGGAGAATCAGGACTATGCCGCCGATTATGCCGCCGATTCTCGCGTATTTGCGCGAGATATCTGTGTATTGCAGGGTGAGTGCCGCGCCTCCGAAAATAATGATGTCGTCAATCATGAAAAAGAAGTCGTAGAGCAAAATATAGCCGTAGTATTCGAGCATTGGAAGGCTTTTGCTTGCAAGCACTTTTGTGAAAACAGCCGGAATGCCTGCAGAGCACACGAATTCTATCAGGTTGACGGTAAATGCTAAGAACACTATCCCTGCAAGGGTTGCCGGCAACGCAGCTTGCTTTGTGAGGGCATTTATTTTGTCCATAATGCTTTTCTTTTGCTTGTCGTCTGTCACCTCGCAGGTTGCCTCTTTTTTGGACAGATGCGTCTTTGTGTGCATTATGCCTGTGATAATTGCTACAATGCCGACCGCAATCTGGACCGGCGTGAGGAATCCTATAAAGAGGAAGAGGTTGAGCCAGGCTGTGAGGAAAATGAAATAGAGCACTGCCGAGGCAAAGACAAATGTGCCAGCAATAAGCAGTATTTTTTTCTTGTCGTCTGTCATCACCATAAGCGAAATAAGGTAGACCAAAACCCACATGGCGCAGGGGTTGAAGCCGTCTGCAAGCCCTAACACAATTGAAAGCATCGGAAGCGAGAGGCCTTTGGTGTCAATCGGCCCGAAAAACAGCAAATTTATTGTCTGTGGGGTGTTGGTGTCAGAGCACTGCTGGTTTTGGTCAGGTATGGCGCCGCATGATGCAATCGCAGCCCTTATTTTTGCGGGAGTGTTTACCTGTGGGCTTTCATTATACCCCAATATGACTTGCCCCTCGATTATGATAAAAGGCACCCCTGTATTGTTCGGGTCGTAGCCGTATTGCTTCACTGTTTCTGTGAAAAGCTTGTAGTTTTCAGGCGAATGCCATGTTTCGATTTTGTCGATTTTGATTGCCGGGTTTTCCTTTGCCAGCCCGTCAAGGAAGACCATTGCATCATGGCAGTGCGGGCATTCCAGGCCGTAAAAAATCGTGATGTTGATGTTTCCGTCAGCCAGTGCGTCGGCAGGGCCGATGGCAGGGTTTGCAGCGGATGCTAATGCCGTTGCGAAAAGCAGGAATGCCGAAACCAAAAATGTCTTTTTTAGGCCCATTTTATCACAAAAAACAAGTTCGCTGATAGATAAAAGACCGTTCCATACTTTTTTATTGGTTGCGCTTTTGTTCTGTTATAGGCGGTTTGGGGGTGTTTTCATGAAAAGCGCTGAGTTGGCTGAGGCTGTTGCCCTTGTTTCCTCTAAAAGCAGGGCGAAAATAGCTGAAGGCCTTGAAATTGCGGAAAAAATCGAAAGCGACAGCATTGAATTCTATTCAAGGCAGGCCGAAAAGGCGCAAAGCACTGAACAGCGGAATTTTTTCTCATTCCTTGCAGGGCAGGAAAAAGAGCACCTGGAATCAATAGGCGCAATCAAAAAAGCCCTTCTTGAGAAAGGGAAATGGGTTTCGCCAAAGCTTGGAAAGGAAAAATTCAATGCTTTCTCCAAAAAAGACTAGGACAAGGGTCAGGAGAGCGCTGTAAACGCGATGCTTTTCGCATTATGGAAGGAAAAAGAGGCAATGGAATTCTACTCAGGGGCTGCAGAAAAGATTGCGGACAAGAACGGGAAGAAATTTTTCCTTGCGCTGGCCGAATTCGAGAAAGGGCATGCGGACATGCTTTCGGAATTTGTGGAGGATTCCTTTTATTCGCATGAGCTGATAATGGGCTAGGGCCGCCAAAAAGCATTTTAAATTGAAGCATTCACTTTAATTCATCTGGTTGCATGTTTTCTGAGGTGAAAGAATGAGCGAGAAAGTCTTCAAGCAGGCAGGGCATCTGAAGGAAGGCAATTATATGATTGTTGACGGCGAGCCGTGCAAGATAAAGGCAATAGAGAAAAGCAAGCCTGGAAAGCACGGCGCGGCAAAATGCCGCATTACTGTATTTGGATTGTTTGACGACAGGAAAAGGCAGTTTTTGGGCCCGGCGGGCACGGATGTCGAAGTTCCGATTGTTGAGAGAAGCAACGCGCAGGTTGTCGCCATCACAGACGACCAGGTCCAGATAATGGATATGAAATCCTATGAAATGATTTCTGTAAAAAAGCCGGAAGATATGGCTGATTTGCAGAACGGGCAGGCAGTCGAATACCTGCGCTACGGCGACCAGGCAACCCTTGTAAGGACAAGGTAAGCAGCGCCCGGATTAGTGGTCTTATGGAACCATCTTTGGACAAGGAAAAGGTGCAGAAGGCGCACGACGTTGATTATGTAGAATCTGGAGAAGCCGAAGGCGTGAAAATTGAGGGTTTCGATTTTTCAAAGCCTTTCGATTTCAAAAAATTCCTCGAATCCTACAAGGGCACAGGGTTCCAGGCAAGCCATCTCGCAATCGCAATTGACATCATCAGGGAAATGCGGAAAGAGAAGGCGGTAATCTTCCTTGCCTACAACTCCAACATGGTGACCTCGGGCCTGCGTGACCTGATAGCATATCTTGTAAAAAACAAAATGGTGCAGGTCCTGGTCACGACTGCCGGCGGCATCGAGGAAGACGTGATGAAAACCACCGGACCTTTTGTCCTTGGAAGTTTCGGCATTGAGGGAAGGAAACTGAGGGACAAGAGCATAAACCGCACAGGAAACATCCTTGTAGCAAACAAACGCTATATAGAATTCGAGGAATTCATGCAGCCTTTCCTGGAAAAATTGTACCAGAACCAGAAAAAAACCGGGAAAATAATCTGCACTTCGGATTTCATTTTCGAAATGGGAAAAGAGATGGAAGATGAAAAGTCCATCTACCACTGGGCTTCAAAAAACAACATTCCGTGCTTCTGCCCTGCCATTACAGATGGGGCGATTGGGGACAACATTTTCTTTTTCAAGCAGAAAAGGCCTGATTTTAAAATCGATTTGAGCGATGACATGGTGAAAATCGTGTCCTTGGCAATCAATGCAGAGAAAAGTGGCATCATTGTTTTGGGCGGCGGATTCGTGAAACACCACGTGTGCAATGCGAACCTTCTCAGGGACGGCGCGGATTATGCGGTTTATGTCACCACAGACACCGAAGAAGGCGGTTCCGATTCAGGCGCAAGGCCTGATGAAGCCGTGAGCTGGGGCAAAATCAAAGCGGAAGGGCGCATGGTAAAAGTGTATGCCGACGCGACGCTTGTTTTCCCGCTGATTGTGGCCGGGGCGTTCGCGGAAAAGGCTTAAATTCAGTTTGATGCTATTTTTGTATATGGCTGCGCGTTCAAAACGTTCAGTTCCGAGGGCAAGAAGGCCTTCAATTCCTTCTCGCAGGCCTTTGTGGCAGACTTCAAACAGGCCTTACCCAAGGACTGTTTTTGCCCTGCACGAGCCCTTGATGGTTTATAATTCCAGGGCAATGGAGGAATTTAACAGGCAGCACAGCAGGGGAGAGGCCAACGTGATGTGGCACGCTGACCCAAAACTTGTCGGGAAAACTACGCCTTACAGGAACCGCGTAAAGAGCAGGGGCAATGTGTGGTTTTCACCACTCAGGACACCATTCTCTGAGTCTGTTGGAGAGCATTATCGCCTTGCCTTTGCAAAGCTGGAGAACGGTTTTGTGGTTTTTAAAGGAAGCGGAACCAGCAACATGACGCAATTGGTTCCTTTCACTTACCGCACTTATGAAAGAGTGGAACCCAGGAAGTTTTGGGGCGGCATGACTTACGGTTTCGCTTACACTGAAGCGGAAAACGCTGTTGAAATAAACAATGCCTTCAGGGATTGCAGGAGGCGCAGGAAGGGGTTTGCTTTGGAGGCCGGGTTTTTGCCTACCCTTGAGCCTTTGGCAATAATGAAGCCGCTGCAGGTTCCCCGGCAGTCAGTCTCCTCCGTGGAAAAAGCATCGATGCTGAAAAAGAAGCAGTCTGTGCTTTCCAGAAGATTGGGAGGCATAACTATCCCCAAAAAGGTCGTTTCTGAGCAGGCTGTCCTTGTTTACAAGTGCCAGACACCCTACAGGGTGCGGGATTTGCAACCCAGGCTTTCCCCCCGACTTTTGAGTCAGTTGAATACGATTGTTTCAGGCAGGAAAATAGCTTTGGACAGGGCTGCCAGCGAGAACGCAGAGCAATGGCTTAACCTTTTTGAAGTGCATGGCTTTGAATTGAGATCGGAAAAAGGCCGTCTGAAAATATTCGAAAAGGACGGGAAAACGATGGTTTCCCTGCGCCAGGCAAGAGAGAGGATTGTTGACAATTTTGTCAGCACGCTTGGCTCGACTATAAGGATTGTACACGGGGAGTTGGACGGCACATTCCATTCAAAAAGACGGGCATACTCGAGCATGGCTGTGAAAGACGTCAGCATTGCAGGCCAGGTCTTCGACTTGGACTGCGTGAGGCTGCACCTGAAAAAAGGCAAAGGGCTGTATTTGGACCAAGGTCTTGACATTGATAATGCAATGGAAGTTGTTGAAAATTTTGTGAACCGTTTGCATTTCGACAAGGAAGACCTGGCCTATGGCGCAATAGGCATGCTGAAGAAAACTGCCAAAAAAAAGCTGATGGAAATTATCAGCGGCTGACAAAACCAGCCTCAATATATTCCTGAACCCTTTAAATTCGAGTTCTGGGCAATATTTGAAGGCCGACCGTTCACCCAATCCTTTCCTTTATCGCCCCATACCAATTCTGGTCGAACCCGATGCTTTCGCAGAATTCGGGGCTCCTGCATGCAATGGAACTGCAGGCGGCGCAGGGCGGGCACACAACGCACTGTTCAGGGCAGGATGTGTAGGAAAAAGAATTGCAGTCAGGCTGGCTTTGGGTTGGGCTGGCAGTGGGCAGCAGCATTGCAAACGCTAGCCCTATTGAAAACGCCCCGAAAATGAGGATGAGGCGTTTTGTTGTCTTAGAGAGATTTTTCCACATAGTACACGCCCTGGTCTTCCGAACTTGTGAAAGTGAAGTTTTCTTTCCTGAGGATACTGACCAAATCTGCGTTGTCCACAAATACGTGCCCCCAGATTTTGGCAAGGCCTTTCTGCCTTGCAATATCAATTATATAGCGCAGCATTATGGTGCCAAGGCCTCTTTTCTGCCATTCGTCAGTGACCACGATTGCGAATTCCGCCGAATCCTTTCCTGGGTCGCCCATTATCCTCACAACGCCGAGCAGTTCCCTTTTGTCACCCTTGCCTTTTTCTGCGACAATCGCTATTTCCCTGTCGTAATCGTTGAAGCAATAACCTATGAGCGCTTCATGGTCCCAGTCCCTTACCATATGGAAAAACCTCTGCCTTACTGTTTTCGGGGAAAATTTTTTGAGCATTGCAAGGTGCCTGTGCTCGTCTTCAGGCATTATGGCGCGCAATTTTACTGTGGTGCCGTTCGTGAGCTTCACTTCTTTTGTGAGGTTTTCAGGGTAAGGCATTATCGCAAGGTGCGAGAACTTGTTCTGCTCTGTTTTCTCAAAGCCAAGGTCAAGGACAATCCTTGCATCGACAACAAACAGCCTGTCTTCGGAGGGAATGATTGGATTCAAATCCACTTCCTTTATTTCCGGATAATCAACTATAAGCTTTGAGAAGTGCACTAAAATCCTTTCAAGCTCTTCCATGTTGACAGGCTTCCTTCCCCTGAAGCCCTTGAGCATTGTGCTGACCTTGGTTTCCTCTATAAGGTGCTCTGCAAGCGTCTGGTCGAGCGGCGGAAGCGCTATCGCCTTGTCCTTGTACAGTTCGGCTGAAATCCCGCCAGAACCGAACAATATCACTGAACCGAAAATCGGGTCGCGGCTTGCCCCGATAATGACTTCGGGGCCTGTTGATTTGACCATTTGCTGGATGCTCACGCCGTCGATCGAAATTCCTGTCTTTTCTTTCACCCTTTTCTTGAGGCCGTTGAATGCCTTCACAACCGCGCTCTCGGTGAGCAGATTCAGTTCTATTCCGCCGACATCTGTCTTGTGGGTTATTTTTTTCGAGGAAATCTTCATTGCGACAGGGAATCCTATTTTTTTCGCGTGCCTTACGGCTTCGGCCGCTGTCTTTGCGAACATTGTTTCGTTCACAGGCATGCCGTACTGCGCAAGGATTCTCTTTGAATCGTTCTCGTTCATAACGGCAATCTTGTCTTTTTTGTAAGAGGAGATTATTTTCCTTATGAGTGCGCTGTCCCTTTTCACCTTCAAAGGAATTTCCTTTGGTGTTTCGTACAGCAGTTTCCTGTTTTCTGAGAACGCGTGCAGGTAGCTGAAGACTTTCACTGCCTCTTCCGGGGTATCGTAATCCGGAATATTGTTTTTCCTGAAATAATCCCTTGCCGCTTCAACAAAGCTTTCCCCCATCCAGGAAACAAGCACAGGTTTGTCTGACTTGCTGCAGACTTCGAGCACTGCCTTTGCTGTTTCAAGCGGCTCGGAAATCGCCTGGGGCGAAAAAATCACGATTGTGCCGTCAATGTTTTCGTCGTTCAAGACAATCTCGAGCGCCTTTTTGTAGCGGTCAGGCAGTGAATCCCCCAAAATGTCCACCGGGTTGTTCCTGCTCCAGTGCATCGGCATTTCCTTTTCGAGTTCTGCCATGGATTTTTGGGAGAGCTTTGCAAGCTGGCATCCGTGCTCTATTATTGCATCCGCGGCCATCACGCCTGGGCCGCCTGCGTTTGTGACAATCGCAAGCCTGTTGCCTTTCGGCAAAGGAAGTTTTGCGAGCGCTTCTGAGCAGTTGAACATGTCCTGTATGGTGTCAACCCTTATGATGCCTGCGCGCTTGAATGCGGCATCGAACACTTCTGTGTTTCCTGCCATCGAGCCTGTGTGCGATATTGCGGCTTTCGCGCTTTCACTGTACTTGCCTGATTTTGCAACGATTATCGGCCTGTTTCTCGAGAAAGCCCTTGCCGCGCTCATGAATTTCCTTGCGTTCTTTATCGATTCCATGTACATTACAATGCACTGCACCTCGGTGTCAGAGGAAAAGGAATCGATAAGGTCGGAAAAGCTGATGTCTATCATTGCGCCGACAGAAATGAAGTATTTGAATCCGACTTCCTGCTTCAATGCCCAGTCAAGGATTCCCGAACAGAGTGCGCCGCTCTGGCTGATAAGCGCAATCTTTCCAGGGATTGCGTTCCTTGTCGCAAAGCTTGCGTTCAGTTTTATGTCCGGCCTTATGAAGCCGAGGCAGTTCGGGCCGAGCAGGGCGCTGTTGTTTTCATCGATGATTTTTTTCAGTTCCATTTCGATTTTCTTGCCGTCCTCGCCTATTTCGCCGAAGCCTGCGCTCAAAACAACAAACGCCTTTGTGCCTTTTGCAACGCATTCCTTCACGACTGCAGGCACCGCGACAGCAGGAATCGCTATTATCGCCATTTCCGGTGTTTCAGGCACTTCCCGTATGCTTTTATAGCAGTGGATGCCCATCACGTTTTTCCGTTTTGGATTCACTGGATAAATCGTGCCTTCAAAGCCTGAACCAACAAGATTTTTCATGAGGGCAAAGCCAACGCTGGCAGGCGTGTTGCTTGCGCCTATGACCGCAATGGAATCCGGATTGAAGAGTTTTTTCAGTTCTTCCTGGTTCAATTTATCACCAAAACAAGCAGTAAATACGTAAAAAAGCAGTGAAGGCTTAAATCCTTTTCCTTGGCGTGCTGTTCGGCTTTTTTGGGCCTGTTTTGGCGGTTGCCTTTCTTCTGGCGGATTTAAGCCTCTTTAACGCCCTCTGCCGCTCTGCCAGCTTAAATCCCAGGTTTTCTGCGGCAGCGATGAACTCTTCAGGGCTTTTGGCAGGCACGAATTTTATGCTTGGGCCGCTTGCCATAATCCTGTCGGTGAACATGTCGCCAAAGGCAAATCCAACCGGCGTGCCCTTGATTCTGGAAAGGAATTTCCTTGCGGCAGTTCGCTTGGTTGCATTTTCAGGCAATACCTCCATGCTCCCGTTCCTGGTCTCAAGTGTCACAAGCGTTGTACCGCAAAGGCCCCTCATGTTGATTTCCTTGGTTGTTTCCACTACTGCAGCCTGCATTTGCTCTTTAGGGATTTTCAGGCCGTGGGTGGAAAAATAAAGCGAAACAGCATTGTCCACGTAAACATTCTCGAATCCGGCTTGCCTGGCTTTTTCGAGCAATATCTGCCTGACCTTATGCCTTGCCCTGAGCTTGAAATCCCTTGCCTCGTCATGGATATGCTCTGCCCACTGGCCGTCAGGCCTGCGCACAAGCTCAAGGCAGCCGTGCTCGCAGAATACTGAAATATTCCGGCCTATCCCTGCACGTTCGATTGCGCTTATGAACTCCCTCATATTGAGCGCTGTCCTGCCTGTTATTACCGCAATCTTGAATCCCTGCTTTACCAGGCTTCTGAGGCTTTTTATCGTTCGCGGGTCAAGCCTAAGGTTTTTCGCAAGCGGGCCGTCATAGTCTATTAGGGCCACTTTCTGGATTGGCTGGCGCATAATAAATCTTTGCCTTGCCTTCTTTTTTTAAGCCTTTATTTCCCAATAAATGCACATTTTCATTTTTAAAGGGGGCAAAAGGTGTACTGGAACAAAAAAATGGAAACAATGCCTGTCAAGGAAAGGGAAAAACTCCAGCTGAAAAGATTGAAGTGGGTTGTGGCAAGGTGCGCAAAAAACCCCTTTTACAAAAAGCGCTTCAAGGAAGCAGGCTTTGCCCCGGCACAGCTGAAAAAAATTTCAGACCTTTCAAAAATCCCCTTCACCTATAAAACAGATTTGAGGGACACTTACCCTTTCGGCATGTTCACTGAACCATTGCAGAAAATAACCGAAGTGCACGCTTCTTCAGGCACTACAGGAAAGCCGATTGTTGTCGGTTATACAAAAAACGACATCGAGAACGTGTGGGCAGAAGTGATGGCGCGCGCCTACACAGCGGCAGGAGCCACCTCGAAAGACGTGATACAGAACGCATACGGATACGGCCTGTTCACAGGCGGCCTAGGCTTCCATTACGGCGCGCTGAAAATTGGGGCTACAGTGATTCCTGTTGCGACAGGCAACACGGAAAGGCAAATCATGCTGATGCAGGACTTCGGCACCACAGTGCTTTGCTGCACGCCCTCATATTCGCTTTATCTTTACAGCGTGATTGAAAGCTCAAAAACCGACATGAGCAAAATAAAATTGAAATGCGGCCTTTTCGGGGCAGAGCCATGGAGCAACAACATGAGGAAAGAAATCGAGAGCAGGATGCACATAAAGGCCTACGACATGTACGGCCTGAGCGAAGTCATAGGCCCAGGGGTTGCGGCGGAATGCGAAAAGCAGAACGGCCTGCACGTGTACGACGACCATTTCATTCCGGAAATCATCGACTCAAAAACTGGCGAAGTGCTCGGCCCTGAAGAAGAAGGCGAACTTGTGTTCACCACAATCACAAAAGAAGGCTTCCCTGTGCTCAGGTACCGCACGAAAGATATCTCAAAATTGTATGTGGACAAGTGCGCTTGCGGGCGCACGCACCCGCGCATCGAAAGGATTTCAGGGAGAGCCGATGACATGCTCATTATCAGGGGCATAAATGTTTTCCCTTCACAGATTGAATCAGTTGTGCTTGAAATGCCTGAACTCGAGCCGTTCTATCAGATCACCGTGGACAGGGTTAACAATTTGGACACGCTTGCGGTGGAAATTGAATTGGGCCAAAAGGCGTTCGAGAAAAAGGCTGAACTCGAGCCTGCACTCAAAAAAAGGCTTTCTGACAGGCTTGAATCAGTGCTACAGATAAAAGCTGATTTGACCCTGGCAGCGCCTGGCACGCTCCCGAGAAGCGAGGGAAAGGCCAAAAGGGTAATCGACAAGAGGAAGATGTGAACAGCATGGCGATTAATGCGATTTCAGTTTTTTTCACTGTAGTGGGCGGCCTTGCGCTTTTCCTTTTCAGCATGACTTTCCTTTCAGACTCGCTCAAGCGCGTTGCGGGTGAAAAGCTCAAGGAATGGCTTGGAAAGCTCACAAAAAGCAGGTTGAGGGCTTGCGCTGTCGGCACAGGGGTTGTAGCAATAATACAAAGTTCTGGCATGCTGATGGTGACCCTTATCGGCTTTTTGAATGCCGGTCTTATCGGCCTGGAACAGGCGATATGGGTAATGCTTGGCGCAGAAATAGGCACCACATTTACAGCGCAGCTTGTCGCGTTCAAGCTCGACGCAATGTTTTTTTTCCCGGTAATGGCCCTTGGATTTTTCTTTTCGTTTTTTGCAAAAAAGGAAATCCATAAGGATATAGGCAATATAATCTTCAGCTTCGGCCTTTTGTTCCTTGCAATGAACCTGATGGCTTCAGGGGCAGGCACGCTCAAAGATGACCCCGGCATAGCTTCGCTTCTTGCCTCGTTCGGCGAAAATCCATTGCTCGGCGTCATTGCAGGCTTTGTTTTCACAGGCATAATCCAGAGCTCTTCGGCTTCAACCGGCCTCATAATCGCAATGGGTTCTGCCGGCGTGCTCGGCCTTCCGGCAGCAATAGCGCTCACTTTAGGCGCGAACATCGGCTCGACAGTCACTGGCATGCTTGCATCCATAGGCTCGAAGGTTTCGGCGAAAAGGCTTTCAGCGGCGCAGGCGTCGGTTAACATAATCGGCGTCGTATTGTTCTTTCCGTTCATTTTACAGTTCGCGTCATTCATTGCCACCACGGCCCCTGGTGACCTTCCGAGGCAGATAGCGAACTCGCATACAATCTTCAACCTAATTGTCACCGCATTTATGCTTCCGCTTTCCGGCTCCTTGGTCTGGCTTTCAACAAAGATTGTGAAAGGCGAGGACCCTAAGGTCGAGCACGGCCTGAAATACGTCAACAAGAGTATAATGGCAATGCCATCAGTGGCTGTAGCGCAGCTCCAAAAAGAAATTGAAAGGATGGCAGAAATAGCGCTTGGAATGCTCTCCCTTTCCAGAGATGCACTCGTCGAAGGGCAGCTTAAAAAAGCCGCTTCAATTTCCGGCAACGAGGAAACCCTTGACGAAATAAGGGCAAGCCTTGCAGCAATGCTTGAGGAATTGGGCAGCAGGGAATTATCTGCAAAGCACAGGCGCGAAATCGCAATCCTCAAGGCGCACGTGATAGACATCGAAAGGGTCGGCGACCATGCAAACAACCTTTACGAGCTTGCGCAAAGGGTGCACAGCGGCAACGGCGGGCTTTCAGGAAAGGACAAAAAGCAGGTAAATGAATATTTTTTGCTTGCGGTTGAAGGCTTCGGCGACTGCGTGAAAGCCATAAAGACAAGGGACAAAAAATATTTCGAAATGGTTTTTGAGGCCGAAAAAAAGCTCGACAATTTGCAGCTCTCGCTCCAGGAAAAGCTCGAAACAAAAAAAGGCGCGAAGGCCGGCGCGGAAGCAGGAATCTGCCAGGCCTGCCTGCTCGAAGCAGCAATCAACCTCGAAAGGGTAAGCGACCACGCCAAAAACATAGTGCAGACAATCGAGCAGGGATTCTGAAGCTTCATCCATCCAAGCCATAAAGCAGGTTCTGAAGCTTTAGCCTTTCAAGCCGAGCCCGAACGCCTTCAGGTTGGTCTCGGCAATTTCTTTTTTAGATGAGAAAGCCTCTTTTATGGCTTCTTCCAGGTTCGATTCCTTGAGGCCAAGTGCTCCGGCGCTTGCGCCGAGCAAAACCATGTTTTCCGAGAGAAGGCTGCCTGCATTTTCCGCGAGCGCCCTCGAATCGACCAATGCGCCTTTCAGGCGCTTTATTTCCGCAAGAACCGCGAGTTCATCGTATTGTATGTTCGGCAGTTTCCCTGAAGCCGAAACCAAACTGCCTTTTTTTGCCAAAAAGTGAGCATGCCTGAGCGCCTCCAAAGGCTCCATTGAAAGCACAAGGTCTGCTTCCCCTATTGGAATGATAGGCGAAAAAATCTTTTTATCTGAGAGGTGCAGGTGTGCGTAAACCGAGCCTCCGCGCTGGCTCATGCCGTGCACTTCAGCCTGCTTGAACTGGAGTCCTTCCTTCATTGCGGCTATCACAATGATTTTTGAAATCGTGAGGATACCTTGGCCGCCAACACCGCAAAGGATGATGTTTTTTTTCATCTGAACCCCTTCTTGAGCGATTGGATGCACAGTCTTCTCGAAATGATTACTGAAACGCCAGCATAGGCAAATTCTTCCTTAAGGATTTTTACATTCTCTTCGTGCCTTGCAGGCAAAGGCTCGATGATTTTAATATGCGCCCTCGGCACGCCAAGGCCTGCAATCAATTCAACCATTGCGTCGCCTTTCACCATTGTTTCCTGGCCGCCTGTCATTGCAACAGTGCTGTTGTCCAAAATCAGCAGTTTCATGTTGTTGTTGTGCTTTGCGGCTTCCACAAGCGCTGGCATTCCGCCGTGCACGAAAGTGGAATCGCCGATAACGCCGACAGAGGGGGCAGCGCCTGCAATCGATGCGCCGCGGGCAAGATTCACAGATGAACCCATGCAAATGCACGAGGAGATTGCGGTGAAGGGGGGAAGCGCGCCCAAAGTATAGCAGCCTATATCGCCGAAAACCATGATTTGGGAAGAGCCTTTTGCCTCGTTCAGCGCGCGGTAAAGGTCTGCGTGCGGGCAGCCTGCACAGAACTGGGGCGGCCTTTGGGCAAGGGAAATTTTAACCTTAACCGGCTCCAGCACTTTAATTCCAAGCGCTTTTTTCACTGATTCAGGGTTTAGTTCGCCTGCCATCTGGATAAGCCCTGACATTTTCCCTGTGATTTTCCTTTCCTTGCACCTTACGATGGAAAGCATTTTTTCCTCGATATATGGATAGCCTTCCTCGAGCACAAGGATTTCCTTGAATGAAGCGCAGAACTTCCTGATTTTGGATTCCGGAAGGGGATATGTGGAGACTTTGAAATAAGGCAGTGAACCGCCTGTTGCCTCCATAAAATAATTGAACGCATTGCCTGCGCATACAACGCATTTTTTTCCTTTGCCTTTTTTTGATTCATTGAATTTGCTTTTTTCTGATTCTTTCAACAGCAAGGGCTGTTTTTCCAAAAGTTTTTGGAACTGGTTTCTTGCATTTCCAGGCAGAAGGACCCAATCCCTGAGCCTCATTTCAGTGTCAAGCGCATTCTGCCCTCTTTGCTTCCCAGTTTGGATGCTTTCGCGCACATGGGAAAGCCTTGTCACAAGCCGTATCATCACAGGAATGCCGAGCTTTTCAGACAAATCGAAAGCCTGCAGCGCCATATCGTATGCTTCCTGCGCATTGCAAGGTTCAAATGTGAAGATTTTTGCAAATTCAGCCAAGTAGCGCGAGTCCTGCTCGTTCTGCGAGGAATGCATTCCGGGGTCATCGGCAACCGCAACCACCAAACCGCCTTTGATGCCTGAAACTGCAGCATTCACAAATGCGTCCATTGCCACGTTGAGGCCGACATGCTTCATTGAAACAAGAGCCCTTTTTCCTGCAAAGGAAACCCCAAGCGCAGCCTCGAAGGCTGTTTTTTCGTTCGAGCACCATTCTGTGTGAATTCCGAATTTTTCCCTGTGCCTGATAAGGAATTCGGTTATTTCAGTGCTTGGCGTTCCCGGATAGGCGAATGCAGCTGAAATGCCTGCGTGCACTGCGCCGAGCGCAAGTGCTTCGTCCCCCAAAACAACCTCTTTCATTCCAATTCTTCCATCAATTCGCCGAGCTTTTCCAGCCCCAAATCGATTGTTTGCTCGGAAACAGCATAGGAAAGCCTGAAATAGCCCTGCCTGCCGAAGCCAGTCCCCGGGGTAAGCAGCACAAGCTTTTCGGCTGCCTTGTCGATGAATTCGATTTCGTTTGGAAGAGGGCTTTTAGGGAAAAAATAAAACGCGCCCTGCGGCAGGGTGAAATCATAACCTGCTTTTTCGAGCGCGCCTGCAATTTTGTCCCTGTGCTTCCTGTAAATTTCCACATTCACCTTTGCATCCAGCACATCGGCGACCGCCTTTTGCAGCAGCGCCGGTGCATTCACAAACCCCAAAATCCTTGTGGAAAATGCCAGTTTTTCAGCAATCCTTTTGTCGTCTATTTCTGGGTTCACCGCAAGATAGCCTATTCTCTCCCCTGGGATGCCCAATGATTTCGACCACGAATAAGCCATAAAGGAGTTCGGATAAAATGGAACGATGCTCGGCGCCTCGCAGCCGAAAACTATTTCACGGTACGGCTCGTCGGACAAAACATAAATCTGCGAATTGAACTCATTTTGTTTTTCTTCCAAAAGTGCAGCAAGCTTTTTGAGCTCTTTTTCGGTGTAAACCTTTCCTGTCGGATTATTCGGGGAATTCAGGATGAGAGCGCGCGTGTTTTTTCCGATTTTTGAATCAAGCTCTTCAAAATCAAGGTCGAAATTTTCCTTTGTTTTTGCAATAACGGCCTTTCCGCCGTGGTTTTCTATATAGAACTTGTATTCGCAGAACCATGGCTCGAGCAAAAGGGCTTCCTCGCCAGGGTTGAGCACGGTTTTGAGCGCCACATTCATTGCGCCTGCAGCGCCGCAGGTCATTGTCACATTCTGCAAGCCGAACCGCATTTTGTACTTTTTTTCGAGCCATGCCGAGATTTTTTCTCTCACATCCGGGAAGCCTGCGTTCGGCATATACCTGTGCAGGTCCTTATCGTCGATATGCGCCCGCAGTGCTTCTGTGAATTCCTTCGGCGGCTCAAGGTTCGGATTGCCTATAGAGAAATCAGCGATTTTGCCTGCACCGTGCTTTTTCTGCAGTTCGAGGCCTTTTTCGAACATGCGCCTTATCCAGGAAGAATCTTTCTCAGAATCCTCGATATAGCGCGCAATCGGCATTCCAGAATTTAGGGGTATTAAGGCTTAAAAAGCTTGGGCTGCTCTATTTTTACTATGGGCAAGACTTTCCGTGGCGAAAAAAGAGCGGCTTGGAAGGAGCACAAAACCGGCTCCAAAAGAAAGGAACCTGCTCTGAGAAATATCGCGCAATCCCTGAGAAGGCTTCATATCGAGCTTGCCAATGCGACCGACCAAGAATCAAGAACGCTGATTCAGGCACAGATAGATGCCATAAAAGCCAGATTCCGCGGGCTCCACAAATAAGGCCTATTTTTTCCTTGTCGTTACCAGGAAGCCGAGTGCCAGCGACAGAAGCGCGGCCATCAATATCCTGTATTCCTCCGGAAGGCAGAAAGTGATTGTGTGCGCCGGAAGCCAGAACCAGAGGACAGTGAAAGGGATATCCCTGAACCACACCTTTTTGTCAAGCCCTTCACCGAATTCCACAGTAGAAACGAATTTTTTCTTTTCAATGACCTTATTGAAGTATTCGTGGACAAGCATCATCGGCCACGCGAACAAGGCCAGGATGTTCATCCAGAGACTGGTTGAAAATGCAGCAAAAATCCTGCCGAAACTAAGCAGGGAATCATCCACTGCAGGGTTGCCTGCAAGGAAATTTGGCCATAACCCTCTCGAAGTCACGGCCGAAACGCCGGAACTGAACAAAGCGAAAATAATCACAAACCACATCCCGAACATGCCCCAGACAAAGAGCTTGAAAGGCCAGTCCTTGAAATTCCATTTCCTGGTGGCCTTGCGGATTTTCACGAATTCACCGAAGGTTGCAAGCGCGGCGAATTTCAAAAAACCCATCGGCAAAGGGTATGCTTTTGTGAGCCCATTGAACTTATCCAAGTTGAGCGCAACCGCCCCAAGCACCGCAAAAAGGTAGAGCACTGCGATAACATCAATTGTCCTTTGGTTCATTTTTCCACCTTTAAATTGGATTGGAAATGCTTAAATAGTTTGGTGCGCCGGCGCCTCAGGCCCTTTCACAAACAGGAAAGCCGCGATTATGCCTGTGGTCGCCACAGCAAGCCCGACTTCGAAAATTTTAGGGTCGCGGATTGAAAATATCAGGATGCTTGTGAACGCTATTCCTGCAAGCGCCATTATTGGAATGCCGAAAACAGAAAAAGGGCTTTTGAAAGGCCTTTCGGCCTGCGGATGCGAAAGCCGCAATTTTATGAGGGCGCAGTTTATTATGAGAAAAACAAAGAAAAGCGAAAGGTCGACCGCGCTTGCCACAAAATCGATTGCGCCGATTGCAAGGAATGCGAGCGCAAGGAAGCCTGTCACTATGACCGCAACCCAGGGCACTCCGTTGCCTGAAACAACATGCAATGCAGGCGGAAGGGCATGCTCTTTGCTTATGCCGTACAAAAACCGTGAGGCTGCAAGCAATACCAAAAGCACGGTGTTTGAAGTCGAAAAAAGCGCTATCACCGAAAGCACATAAAATGCCTGCGGCCCTGAAGTGGCCTGCGCGACAGTGGCAAGCGGGCTGCCTGACTGTGCGAGCGCCGGCGCACCCACAATGCTGACTGAAGCAATTGCAACCAAAATGTAAAGGATTGTCGAGCCTGCAATCGCAAGCATGAGCGCTTTCGGCATCACGTTTTTCGCATCGGCTGTTTCTTCCGAAAAGCGGGCCATTTCCTCGAAGCCCAAAAAAGCAAAAAACACTATGACAGCGCCGCTTAGCACCCCCTGAATTGAAGGAACTGAGGTAAAATCAAAAGAGCCGATATGCGGCAAACCGACAAATATTATGAACAGAAGACCGCTTGCCTCGATGAGTGTGATTATCGCCCCGAGTTTTGCTGACATGCTTACGCCGAAAAGCAGTATGACTGTCGAGGCAACGATAATCGCGATTGCACCGTAGACCGGCTGGATTGAAAAGAACGCCCCGAAATAGCCTCCGAACCCTATGGCAACAGTTGTTGCCCCCAGTATCGAGGCGAACATCACAAGCCAGCCTGTGAAAAAAGCAATTTTTTTCCCGAAAGCGTGCCTTGAGTAATCGTATTCGGCTCCGGCCTCAGGGTACATCGAACTCAGTTCGGCATAACTGAAGCCAGTGGTTGCGGCGATGAGCGCGCCGAAGGCAAAACTGAGCCAGACAGCGTTCCCTGCCACAGCCGCGCCCTGGCCTATGAGCGCGTAAATGCCGGCACCAAGGATTATCCCCATGCCGCAAAGCGTGAGCTCAAGCAATGAAAACTCTTTCTTTAAAGGCATTTAAACAAATACGATGCCAGAATTTTTAAGGCTTCTGCCCCTGAAACAATTTTAAAGAGGTCAACTCATTCTATTAATCGGTGTTCACCATGCCTACGGATTTCTCAGCAATGCAGGCAAAGGCTGTTTTTGAAGCCCTGGATTCCTCGGAGAAAGGCCTTTCGGCAGGAGAAGCCGGAAAAAGGCTTGAAAAATCCGGCAAAAACGAAATACAGGCGAAAGACAGGAGGACAGCGCTTTCCATTTTCATTTCCCAGTTCACAAGCCCGCTCATTCTCATACTTGTATTGGCAAGCCTGGTCGCCTTTTTCCTTGGCGAGGGAACAGATGCCCTTATAATCATCGGCATAGTTTTTGTGAATGCCCTGCTCGGCTTCTACCAGGAATTCAGGAGCGAAAAAGCGCTTGCAGAACTGCGGAAATATGTTTCCTTCAAGGCAAAGGTTTTGAGGGACGGCCAGAAAACAGAGATCGACGCAAGGGATGTTGTGACAGGCGACATCGTTTTTTTGGGCACCGGAGACCTTGTGCCTGCCGACCTGCGGCTTTTGGAAGCGCAGGAGCTTTCAATAGACGAGTCTGTTGTGACAGGCGAATCCTTTCCGGTGCACAAGCATGTTGAAAAAAACTTGGCATTTGCGGATTCCAGCAAAAAAGCCAACATCGCCTTTATGGGCACGATTGTTTCAGGCGGCCTTGGAAAAGGCATTGTGACAGCAACAGGCAAGGAAACGGAATTCGGGCACACTGCGGTTGTCCTCAGCGCAAAGGAGCCCCCGACCGATTTCCAGGAAAGCATCAACAGTTTCGGCAATTTGTTGGTGAAGATAATCTTTTTGATGTGCGTTTTCATTTTTGCCTCGAACGCATTTCTCGGAAAAGGCCTTCTCGAATCTTTCCTTTTCGCTGTCGCGATAGCTGTCGGCATAACCCCCGAGCTTTTGCCCATAATAATAACGATTTCGCTTTCTAACGCCGCAATCCACCTCGCCAAAAAAAAGGTGGTTGTCAAAAAGCTTATTTCAATCGAGGACCTTGGGAACGTGGATGTCCTCTGCATGGACAAGACAGGCACCCTCACTGAAAACAGCATTTCTGTGGAAAACTGTTCAGGCGTTGACTGGAAGGAATCGAAGGAAATCCTCGAATTCGCCGTATTGTGCAATTCTGCGGTCATCGAGAAAGGCGTAGCCAAAGGCAATGCGATAGATTCCGCGATACTGGATTACGCGAACAAGGCAAATTTCAAGCCCGGGCAATGGGAAAAAATAGAGGAGATAGAGTTCGATTACAGCAGGAGAAGGATGAGCGTTGTTTTGGAAAAAGGCGGGAAAAGGCTTTTGGTTTGCAAGGGCGCCCCTGAATCCGTGTTTGAAAAATGCGGCTCGGTTGTCATTGAAGGAAAGGAAAAGGCAATAAGGCCGATACTGGCCTCATTGAAGGAAAAGGCCGCTGCCATTGAGAAAAAAGGCCTCAGGGTTGTCGCCGTTTCCTTTAAAGAGATAGGGAAGAAAAAGGATTATTCAGCTGCGGACGAGGAAGACCTTGCGCTTGCAGGATTCGTTTCCTTTATCGACCCGCCGAAAAAGACGGCGCTCGAGGCACTTAGGCGCCTTAAGGCGCTCGGTGTCGAATTCAAAATCCTGACAGGCGACAACGAGCTTGTGACAATGGAAATCTGCAGGCAGGTCGGCCTTGAAGCGAATGGCGGCATAGTGCTTGGCTCTGAACTGGAAAAAATGGACGAAGCCGGTTTCATGAAGGCAGTCTGCGAGAGCACAATTTTCGCCAGGATAACGCCAGAGCAAAAATACCGCATAGTAAAGGGCCTGGGCGAGAAAGGCCATATAGTCGGATTTTTGGGTGATGGCGTGAATGATGCGCCCGCGCTTAAGGCTGCTGATGTGGGCATTACTGTCGATACTGCGGTCGACATCGCGAAAGACAGCGCCGACATCATCCTGCTGAGGAAAAGCTTGGGGGTGCTTGTTGACGGGATCGAAGAAGGCCGCAAGACATTCGGCAACATAAGGAAGTACATTTACAACACGATAAGCGCGAATTTCGGCAACATGTTCACCCTGTCGATTTCATCGCTTTTCCTGAACTTCATCCCGCTGCTTCCCTCGCAGATTCTCCTGGCAAATTTTATTTCGGACGGCCCGCTGCTGACGATTTCCACAGACAACGTTGACAGCGACAGCCTCCACAAGCCGAGGCGCTGGAACATCAAGGCGATAAGGACTTTCATGCTGCTTTTCGGCTCGCTCAGCATGGTATTCGATTTCATAACAATCGGCATTTTGATGCTCTTGGTCGGCGCCGACTTTGCGCTTTTCAGGACTGCCTGGTTCCTTGAATCAGTGCTTTCCGAAATTGTGGTAACATTTGCCATAAGGACTAAAAAGCCTTTTTGGAAGTCAAAGCCGAGCAAAATGCTTCTCTGGGCATCTGTTGCAGGCATTATCGTTTCGGTGGCGCTGGTTTATTCCCCGCTCGCCTTCCTTTTCCAGTTCAAACCGCTCCCTCTCTGGCTTTTGGCCGCGATTGCAGCGGTACTGGCTGCCTATTTCTCGATGGCTGAGATAGCTAAAACTATTTTTTTCAAGGGAAGGGACGAAGAAAGATAAGAATAGAAAAGAATGGAAAGCCCCTTGCGGGGCAAAAAAGCAGTGAATTTTGCTTAAGCTTCTATGATTTTTTTCATGTCAATTTTCCTTATGCCTATCTCAAAGTTGCCTGCGGCTTTTCCGCTTATAAGCTGGCCTGCAAGAGGCGTAAAGCCGGTGCTTGTGACGGAAACCCTTATGTGGGAGAACAGTTTGTTGCCTTTCTGCCTCTGGACCTTCCCGCTTATTGCATTGACTTCGAACGGGTTCACGAACTTCATTTTGTCGACGCCGCCGCCTGAAGAGCTTGAAAGGAGCTCGAATTCCTTTATCCTGCCAGAGCAGCTGACAAGGAAGCCGTAGTCTATGCCCTTTTCATCAGCTATTTTCTGCAGCCCTTCCATTATGTCGGCGCCTTCATTCAGCTTCAAGACGCAGGTTGTTTCAGCCATACTATCACCCCATCTGGCACCTTCCGCAAATGATTTGCTGTAATTGCATGCGCTTAAGGTGCGCAAAATAGGTATAACGTCAATCAGTATTTAAATTATTCAGATAGCGGCTTTTTTCAGGAAAAAATGCCTATTTCTTCCTTTTTATTTCGCCGCTCAATATGAAGGAAACGCCCACAAACACTATCCCGACAATAAGGAGGGCGGCAAAATAAGGATAGGGTTCCTTGAGCCTGAAAATAAGGGATGCCGCGACAGTTGCGATTATCGCGCTCCCGCCAAGCAGGAAAAGCCAGAGGAATTTTTTCATCCATTCCATGAAAACACCTCAAGGATAACGCATCCGTACAATTTAAACTTTTTGGTGTGCGCTTGCTTCCTAACGTGCTGTGAAAGGCTTAATAACTTTTCAGCCCTAAAAAGTACTGTTTTTTTTGCGGTGGTCTGGTGGGGAAGAAGAGCAGTGACTTGCATATCGCTATTCCTCCGGAGTGGGTTCCGCTCGGGCAAACCCTCGGCGACATGCTTGATGCCATCGCAGAAAAATTCCCTGAAAATGACGCCCTTGTCTATCCTAGGAAGGGCCTGCGGCTTTCATATGCTAAATTCAGGAACAAATGCAATGCCCTCGCAAAAGGCCTCATTGCGTTGGGCGTA
>JAPLVS010000036.1 GCA_026396995.1 Candidatus Iainarchaeum sp. | reverse complement strand
TATTATAAAATGCCTGAAAAAACTGCGGAAGTCATAGACAAGCAGGGCTTCCTGCACACAAAAGACCTTTCCACAGTGGACAAGGAAGGCTATTTCAAAATCCTTGGAAGGGTGGACGACATGATTATAAGGGGCGGCGAGAATGTTTACCCGCGCGAGGTCGAGGAATTCCTTTACACCAATCCAAAGGTGAAGGATGTCACGGTTATCGGCGTTCCAAGCAAGACCTTCGGCGAAGAGGTAATGGCTTACATCATTCTCAAGGAAGGCGCTTCAGCAACAGCAGAGGAAATAGTAAGCTACTGCAAGGAGAATTTCTCGCGCTACAAGGCGCCGAAATATGTCAAATTCGTGGACAAATTCCCGCTTACTGCCAGCGGGAAAATCCAGAAATTCAAATTGAGGGAAATGGCAGGCGCAGAACTCGGATTGGAGGGGAAAAAATGAAATCAGCAAAGCCGAACATGGAAAACCTCGAAAAAACCCGCAAGGAGCCCAATCCTGCCAGGTCAAACATGGAAAATTACGAAAAAACTTACAGTTCCTTCAAATGGGCCGTCCCTGAATTCTATAATTTCGGCTTTGACACAATCGACAAATGGGCCGAAAAAGCTCCTGGCAAAACTGCGCTGATTTCTGTTGACAGCGACTGCGTGAACCACAAAAAGCATTCCTTCAAGGACCTGAAAGAGCAATCGAACAGGTTTGCAAACGTTCTCCTGTCGCTTGGCATAAAGAAAGGCGACCGCGTCCTCCTCATGCTCCCAAGGATTCCGGAATGGTATTTCTGCGTTATCGGCTCGATAAAGGCAGGCGCAATATTTATCCCGACAACAATAATGTCAACAGAAAAGGACCTGGAATTCAGGCTCAACAAATCAGGCGCATCAGTTGTCGTGACCGACATGGAGAATTCCGGAAAAATCGACAATGTAGAAGGAAAAGCAGCTTCGCTGAAGAAAAAGGTCATTGTGGGCGGCAAAATGGATGGCTGGATTTCATTCGATGAAGAAATGGCCAAAGCCCCAAAGGAAATAAAGAACCCTGCAAAAACAAAAAGCTCAGACCCGATGCTGGTATATTTCACTTCAGGCACAGAGTCTTACCCGAAAATGGTCCTGCACGAGCAGAAATATGCATTGGGGCACGAAGTCACGGCAAGGTTCGCCCAGGATTTAAGAGAGGGAGATGTGCACTGGACTATTGCTGACACAGGCTGGGCAAAAACCGCGTGGGGAAAGCTTTTCGGGCAATGGATTGTCGGATGCACAGTGCTCCAATTCAACCAGAAAGGGAAATTCGATGCCGACACTGCGCTCGGCATAATCCAGCGCTTCAATGTCACAACCTTTTGCGCGCCTCCGACAGTTTACAGGATGATGATTTTGAAGGAAGGCCTTAAGGGCTGCAATTTCGGCAACCTCAGGCACTGCATGAGCGCAGGCGAACCTTTAAACCCGGAAGTGATAAAGGTCTGGAAGGAAGCGACAGGCACCACAATCCACGACTTTTACGGGCAAACAGAAACAATCTGCCTTATTTCCAATTATCTTTGCATGCCGATAAGGCACGGCTCGATGGGCAAGCCGACGCCCGGCCATATTGTTGACATTGTCGACGAGGAAGGCAATCCTGTGCCTGTGGAAAAAGAAGGTCTTATTGCTGTGAAGACAGAACCAGTGAGGCCGCCAGGCCTGTTCAGGGAATACTGGCAGGACAAGGAAAAAAACGAGAGCGTTTTCAGGAAAGGATGGTATTTCACAGGCGACAAGGCGTACAAGGACAAGGACGGCTATTTCTGGTTTGTTGGCAGGGCGGACGATGTCATAAAGGCTTCAGGCTACAGGATCGGGCCGTTCGAAGTTGAATCTGTCCTTATAGAGCACCCTGCAGTGGCAGAAGCCGCAGTGGTAGGGCACCCTGACCCTGTCAGGGGCACTGTTGTGAAAGCATTCATCATATTGGCGCCGGGATTCAAGGGTTCGGACAAGCTCACTGAAGAAATACAGAACTTCGTGAAAAAGCAGACCGCGCCTTATAAATACCCGCGCATCATCGAATATGTGGAGGAACTCCCGAAAACAATCAGCGGCAAAATCCGCCGCGCAGAGCTAAGGAAAAGGTGAGTTTTTGGCAAGGCATCTTGGGAAAAGGTGAAGCGTTTGGCAAAACACGAAAAATTCTCTTACGGCGTTTCGCCAGGAAAAGGCAAAAATTATGTGCAGCTTTCCCATGACGCCGGGGTCGAAGCATCCGCAATAAGGGAAATACTGAGCGTCACGCAGGGCAGGCCTGAAATAATATCGCTTGCAGGCGGGCTTCCTGACAGCGGCATGTTTGAATCAGAAAAATTCCTCAGCATCCTTTCGGACCTCACCCATGGAAAGTGCTTGGACCACAAAGGCAGGAAAATAGAGGCCGGTGATTTATACCAGTATGCGCCGAGCGAAGGCGTGCCTTTTTTCTTCGAAACATTAAACGCATGGATAAACAAAACAGAGGATTTCGGAACGCTTGAAAACGAAAACCTCCTGGTGATAAGCGCGGCCCAGCAGGGCCTTGACCTTTTTGCAAAGGCGTTCATCGACCCGTGCAGGGAAGCCTCGGTGATTGTAGGCGCGCCGACCTATGTTGCCGAACTGAATGTCCTCGGCGGAAGGTCCGGGAATCTTGAAATAATAGGCATTCCCTTGGATGAAAAAGGCATGCAGGTCGAGCAGATATGGGATTTGCCCAAAGAAAAACTGGCAAAATGCAAGTACATTTATGCCGTGCCGACTTTTGACAACCCTGCCGGCACTGAACTCAGCGAAAAGCGCAGGAAGGAACTTATAGATATTTCGAACGAATTCGGCATCCCGATAATAGAGGACGAACCCTATGCCTGCCTGAGGTATGAGGGCAAAAAGCTGCATTCCATAATGCATTATGACGACATAGGCTGCACTGTAAGGCTGCAGACCTTTTCCAAAATGGCGGCGCCTGGCCTTAGGCTAGGCTATATGGCAGGCAGCAAGGAGCTTGTATCGAGAATAAGGGTGATGCTCCAGAGCTCAACTCTCTGTGCCAGTTCCCTTAACCAGTACATGCTTGCGGAATTCATGAGGCGCGGCTGGCTCGAGCAATACTGGGCAAAAGTGATTCCTGTCTACAGGGAGCGCATGAACGCGATGCTCGGCGCAATGGACGAACATCTCACGCCATACGGCTCCTGGGTAAAGCCCAAAGGCGGCCTGTTTGTCTGGCTCACTCTCAATGAAATAAACGGCGACGCGCTTTTCAGGGAAGCGATAAAGAAAAACGTGGCAATAGTCGGCGGGAGCTCCTTTTTCCCGCCTAATTCAGACAAAAAACTCCACAATTCGGCAAGATTGAATTTCAGCAAGTCGAATCCGGCTGAACTCAGGACAGCAATCGAGAGGCTTGGCGCAGCATGCGCCGCACTGGACAAAAAGTGATTGAATGGCAAACCAGAAAGCAAAGGTTTTGGAGGAAAAATGCAAGGCATGCGGCCTCTGCATCCACTTCTGCCCGGCAAAATGCATAGCATACAATGAAAAAAAATTCAACTCAAAGGGAGTGCACCCCGCGCTTGTCGAAAAGGAAAAATGCATCGGGTGCAGGCAGTGCTATCTTGTATGCCCTGAAATAGCGATTGAAATATTTGAGGAATGAAAATGCAGAAAATGCTCATGGAAGGCAACGAGGCTGTTGCAGAATCAGCGCTCCGCGCCGGCTGCACGCATTATTTCGGCTATCCCATAACGCCGCAGACGGAATTGAGCGAATACCTTGCAAGGGAAATGCCGAAAAGGAAGGACTGCTTTTTCATGCAGGCCGAAAGCGAAATCGCTGCAATAAACATGGTTTTAGGGGCATCCTCGGCAGGCGCAAGGGCAATGACCTCGTCCTCAGGGCCAGGCATCTCACTCAAGCAGGAAGGAATTTCATACATTGCAGCATGCAGCCTGCCATGCGTGATAGTCAACATGGAGCGCGGCGGGCCCGGGCTTGGAAACATTGCGCCTTCGCAGGCGGATTACTTCCAGGCAGTCAAGGGCGGCGGCCACGGCGATTACAGGCTTATAGTGCTTGCGCCTAATTCTGTCCAAGAGCTCGCAGACCTCACTGTTGATGCCTTTGATTTGGCAGACAAATACAGGAATCCTGTAATGATTTTAGGAGACGGCCTTTTAGGCCAGATGATGGAATCTGTGGAATTCAAAAAATCATCAAAAAATGATGTTTCCAAAAAAACATGGGCAACCCGCGGCGCAAAAGGAAGGAAACCGAACATAATCAATTCCCTTTACCTTAACCCAGTGGAATTGGAACAGGTCAACCTCAAATTGCAGGAAAAATACAGGGAAATAGAAAAGAACGAAAAGCGCTGCGAATTCTATGAAATGGAGGACGCAGAATATGCGATTGTGGCTTTCGGCATAATGTCGAGGATTGCGAAAAGCGTTGTCAACGAAGCAAGGCAAAAAGGCATAAAGGCCGGGCTTATAAGGCCGATAACATTGTGGCCTTTCCCATCCAAAAAAATCGCAGGCGCGGCTGAAAAAACCAAGGCATTTATTGTAACGGAATTAAATGCAGGCCAGATGGTCGAGGACGTGAGGCTTGCAGTCAACGGGAAAAAGCCAGTGCATTTCATCGGCAGGCTTGGCGGAATGCTTTTGACCCCGCAACAGTTGATGGAAAAATTAGAGGAAGTGGCAAAATGAAAACCCTCCTCAAAAAACCGGAATCGCTCACTGACGCGCCGATGCACTACTGCCCTGGCTGCGGACACGGAATCGTTCACAGGCTTCTTGCCGAAGCAATCGACGAATTCGGCTTGAGGGAAAAAACAGTGGGAATTGCGCCTGTCGGCTGCGCTGTTTTCGCCTACAATTACTTCAATGTTGACATGATTGAGGCGCCGCACGGCAGGGCGCCGGCTGTCGCGACAGGCGTGAAAAGAGTGCTTCCTGAAAACTTTGTTTTCACATATCAAGGAGACGGCGACCTTGCCGCAATCGGCACTGCAGAAACAGTCCATGCCGCAAACCGCGGCGAGAACCTCACTGTAATATTTATCAACAACGCGATTTACGGCATGACAGGCGGTCAGATGGCTCCTACTACCGTACTATCGCAGAAAACAAACACAACGCCCTATGGCCGGCAGGCAGCATTGCATGGCTATCCTATAAAGATATGCGAGCTGCTTTCCACAATGGAAGGCGTTGCCTTTGCAGAGCGTGTGACAGTCTCAAGCCCTGCGAACATCATAAAGGCAAAGGCTGCGATAAGGCGCGCTGTGGAGACTCAATTGAACAAGGAAGGCTTTTCTATTGTTGAAGTTTTATCCCAGTGCCCCACAAACTGGGGGATGAAGCCATTGGATGCGCTCAAATGGGTCGAGGAAGAAATGACAAAAACTTTCCCTCTCGGGAACTTTAAGGACAAAAAGGGCAATGGCAAAAAAGGTGGCCAGTGATGGAAGAAAAAATAATCTCTGCCGGCTTCGGCGGCCAGGGCGTCCTCTTAATCGGAAAAATTCTCGCGCTTGCCGGGCTGTCTGATGGAAAGCAGGTTTCATGGGTTCCAAGCTACGGCCCAGAAATGAGGGGCGGCACAGCAAACTGCACGGTGATAATTTCCAGCTCAGAAATCAGTTCCCCGCTGGCTCCGATGCCTGACTCGATAATAATAATGAACAAGCCTTCGCTCGAGGCATTCGAACCGCTGCTCAGGAAAGGCGGCCTGCTTGTAATGAATTCATCGCTGATTGATGTGAAGCCCAAGCGCTCTGACATAAAGGCTTTTTCAGTCCCTGCGAATGACATTGCTGAAAAGGACGCAGGGAACGTGAAAGCCGCGAACATGGTCATGCTCGGCGCTTACGCTGCGCTCTCCGACTCTGTTTCAATGGATTCTGTGAAGAAAGCGCTCGAAGGCGAAATGAAAGGCGAAAAGCAGAAATTCCTGCCTGTGAACATGAAGGCGCTGGAATTGGGCGCTGCCGCTGCAAAAAAGAAATAAAGGCGCGCCTTCACTTGCTTTTTAGTCTTCAATCCTGTTGAAAAGGAATATTGCCAGGCCTATGAAGACTGCTGTGAAAATCCCTATCACTGCAAGGCATGTGCCAAATGCGATGTCAGACTGCCCTGTCAGCAAAAAGCGAAGGCCGTTCACGCCGTAAGTGAGCGGGTCAAGCATCGAGGCAGTGCTCAGAGGCCATGGCGCCGAGGAAAGCGGGAACAATGCGCCGCTCAGGAAAAACAAAGGCATAATCAAAAAGTTGCTGATCAATTGGAAGCCGTGCATGTCCTCGAGCATCGAGGCAATCGCGATTCCGAGCGATACAAACATCACTGAAATCAGTAACATGAAGAACAGCAGGAGAAGGATGTTCCCAAACTGGATTTGCGCGCCCAAAAGCAATGCGATAAGCATGATAAGGACGCCCTGAAGCACGGCTGTCGTGGCTCCGCCAAAAGCTTTGCCGAGCACAATGGAAAGCCTGCTTATCGGCGCCACAAGCGTTTCCTTGAGGAAGCCGAACTGCCTGTCCATTATGACGATAACGCCTGAAAAAATCGAGCCGAACATCAAAACCATGCCGATAATGCCCGGGGCAATGAACTGCATGTAATTGCCGCCCCCAGCCATAGGGAAAACATTATTCAACCCTGTTCCAAGGATGGCAAGGAAAAAGAAAGGCATGCCAAGGCTTCCTATAATCCTGCTCTTGGACCTGTAAAAGCGGAGCAGCTCCCTTTTCCACAAAATATAAATCCCTTCAATCTCGCGGTTCATTTTCAGTGCCTCTTTTACCTTCTCATGAATTTCCTTCTCAGCCTCATCGCGTCGGCCGGCTTTGCCTCGTCTTCCCTTATGGTGCGACCTGTGAAATGCAGGAACACATCGTCAAGCGAAGGCTTCCTCAGGCTCACGGATTCAACATTCACTCCGTTTTTTTCCATCAAAGCCAATAATTTCGGTATTTTTTCCTCGCCTTTCTCAACCCGTACATTCAGGATGCCATCATGTTTCAGCACTGCTTTCACCCAAGAAAGCCCTGCAAGCTTTTCCCTGCAGCCCTCGTGCGCATCACATTTTATTGAAATTATGTCGCCGCCCAATCCGTTCTTGAGCTCTTCAGGCGAGCCCATTGCAATGATTTTCCCGGAATCAATTATGGCAGCCTTTTGGCACACCTTGTCGGCTTCATCCATGTAATGGGTTGTAAGAATTATGGTGATGCCCTCGCTTTCGTTGAGCTTTTTGATGTAATCCCAGATGCCTGCCCTTGTCTGCGGGTCCAGCCCAATCGTTGGCTCGTCCAAAAACAAAATTTTCGGATGGTGGACCAGGCCGCGCGCTATTTCAAGCCTTCTTTTCATCCCGCCTGAAAATTTTTTCACCTGCATTTTCAGGTGTTTTTCAAGGCCGACCAGTTTCACAAGTTCTTCAATCCTTTCTTTCCTTTCCTGCCTTGGAACATTATACAGCGCGGCGTGCAGTTCGAGGTTTTCCATCGCGGTGAGCTCGTCGTCAAGGCTGGGATCTTGGAAAACAATGCCTATGCTTTTCCTGACAGAATCAGCCTGCCTTGTTATGTCGAAGCCGTTGACTTTTGCGCTGCCAGAGGTCGGCTTGCGCATTGTGACAAGCATCGAAATGAGCGTGGTCTTGCCTGCACCGTTCGGTCCGAGCAACCCGAAAATAGTGCCTTCGTCTATGCTTAGGCTTATGGCATCCACTGCCTTCAGGCCGTTATAGTGCTTGCTAAGCGCATTCGTTTCGATAGCCTTGGCTGCGGTGCCAGAAGAAAGTTTCATATAGTTAAAAACAAGAGACAGATTTTTAAATGAAACATTATGGCAGTTTAGAGCGCATCAAGCAGTTTTTTCCGAAGCTCTTTGCCCTGCGAGTTTGCCTCTATTTCGGCGATTTTGGCCGCAACTTTTTTGTCATATGCCTTGCCAAGGTATTTTGAGAAATCGCTGTTTTTTGCGTGGTGATTGAGGGAGTCCTCGCCAACGGTTTTAATCGCATCCTTGAATTCTGCCAGAGAGGCCGAAGTTTTGTCGGAATACCAAAAATAGAATACTGGCCAGCCCTGCTTTATTGGTTCCGCGGCAGGTGCTTCTTTTTCAACTGGTTTTTCTTTTCTTTGCATTTTTGGGACGATAAGCTCCTCGACATCGCTGTCCAACGAGGCCTCTTTCTCAGGGCGTTTTGTGCCGCTGTCCAAAGAAGCCTCTCTCGCAGGGCGCTCTTTGCCTGGCGCCGCTTGGTCGACTGCCTTTGTTTTTTCCCTGAACTGCCATCTCCGCGGAAGCCTCTCCTTCGCCTCCCCGGCTTTTGCCTTTAGTATTATATCACGCAGAATTTTTTGTTTTTTTCCTTTTTTGCCCTCAGCCGAAAGCGGGGTTTTCCCAGAAAAAATTCCGCTGATTTTGCCAGACGCAAGCAATTTTTCCTCTTCCGAGGCAGGAATCTCTACAATAAGGGCGTTCGGCGGAAAAACATGTTTCACAGTGCCGTTGCAGTCCTTAACCATCTGAATTACTTCTTGAAGCGATTCAAGCGAATCCGAACCAAGCGTCAGGAGAGCATCTTGTTTTTTTTCTGGAACTGCCTGCAGGG
>JAPLVS010000045.1 GCA_026396995.1 Candidatus Iainarchaeum sp. | reverse complement strand
TGTTTCCAGGAGGCATTTTTGGCTTTTCCAAAGGTATTTAAATGCAAAAAGCGTTGTAATTTGCGTTAATCGGCTCTTTTGGAGGTTGTTTCATGAGAACGTTTGTTTTGATTGGATTTTTACTGCTGTTTGCAGGAGTGCTGTTTGCAGGCTGCAACCAGCCGCCTGCGGGAGGGAGCCAGGCAACTCCGACGCCGGCAGCCACGCCTGCCCCTGCCACAGAACAGGACCTTAAGCTTGCATATGATTCCCTTTCGCAGAAATTCGGCAATTCAGGCCCAATGAAGCTTTCCTATGCGTTCACAATGGATTTCGGCGAGCAGTCGGCGCTCGGCCTGTCAAAAGTAGACATGGATATGGGCCTTTACATGCTTTCGGAGCAGAAAAGCAAAACAGTGGTTTCGATGGCTGTCTTAGGCCAAAATATCACAAGCGCTGTTTACAATCTTGACGGTAAATCCGTCACCTGCACCGAAAGCGCAATGCTTGCCCAGCCTGTGCAGTGTGAGCTCGGCAAGGAAGCGGCTTCCTCCGGAACCCCTGGCGTCGAAGTGAAAAAGCTCGATGAAATGTTCACTGATTTCAAGATAACAGCGCTGCCGGCCAAGTCGCCTGCAGGCAGGCCTGCGCAGTGCTTTTTGCTCGAATTCAAGGGCAAGGACCTGAAGGACAAATCGCAGTTCGGCTCTTCTTTCGAGGAAGGCGGCTCGATTGAAAACTATTCTTTTACTGAAGAAATCTGCCTTGATTCTGAAAAAGGCTTTGCCTCATCCATGGACCTGAAAACAAAGGTGTATTCAGAGCTTTCAAAAGAGGAAACCAATGGAATGGGCTTCAGCATGGAGCTTGAATCCTTTTCGGCGGCGGTTTCAGAAACAGACCTTGCCCTGCCAATGCCTTTCGGCGTGATGTCCGAGAATGAAGGGGCTGAATGCTCGAAGGACACAATTAAAATGAAAATCGTGCCTTTCGCTGAAATTTCAGGCAAGCAGGCTGTGCTCCAGATAGGCATTCCCCAATACAGCGGGACAACAGCCACAATGCAGGTCCAGCAGGAAAAAACAATAACATTGCCTGCAATGGAGCAATTCAAGGAAAGCGAACTTTCAATCAGCCCAGACAGCCAGCTTTCAGGCTCTGTGATGCTGTCGCTGTGCATTGAAAAAGACTGCATTTCATCCACCTGCACTGTTGCAGGCGAGAGCGCTGCAGGGACAGAGCCGGCTGTATCGCCGGAAAGCATCTGCCCGCTGCTGACTGTGAAAGACCAGTGCGAAATCGACATTACAGGCGACGAAGTGAAAGACTGCACATGGGATGCAACAGCAGCGGCATGCAAAGCAGCAGGGGAGTAAATCCCCTATTTTTCTTCTTTTTTTTCCTGGAACTGGGGTTCCGCCTGTTTTTGCGGTTCCTCTTCCTTCTTTTTCTTCGGCTCTTTCTTTTCCTCTCTGGCAATTTTCTTTTTTCTGTGCTCTTCGAGGCCGATGATTTCATCCGCTGCCTTGAGGAAAAGCCCTGCGGTCCATGCAAAAGGCCTCTCGCTGTTCAGCCAAAAGGATTTCACCGGCTTTTTGTGCCTGTCAAAGACCTCGTTTGTCACGCAGTAATTGTTTATCTGCCATGCAAGCCTGTCCAGTTCAAGCAAAGCCTTTTCTTTCAGGCCCATTTTGTTCAATGCGATTGCGTTCATGCACCCGATCCACGGCCATGAAAAGCCGTTATGGTAATAGTACGCCCTTGTCGGCAGTAGCAAAGGGAAAACCTTCCAGAAAGGATATGAAGGGAAATTTGTTTTCATCGGCACAGAATCCAGGTGCTGTTTTTCAATCAGTTCCTCTATCCTTTCGGCCCTTTCCCTTGTGGCGATATCCCATGCCACCGCAAGGACATTGCCGTCGCTTGCAAAATAATTGTGGGCTGTGAGGCCGATCCAGTCAGTGTAATAATAATTCTCCCAGAATTTGATGTTCAATGCAAGCTTTGTTGTTTCAGCCCTTTTCTCGTACTCGGCGCCAATCATTTTGACGCCGAGCCAGTCAGCAAGGAAAGCGAATTCCTTCAATGCATGGTAATAGCAGCAGTTCGAGTAAAGCACTTCGCCGTGCTTCAATACAGTATCTGCCCAGTTGGCGAAAAAATCCTCTTCGATAAGATTATCCTTATCCCTGTCCCTCTTGCAGAGCCATTCCATGGCAAGCGAAATCTTCTTGAAGTTTGATTCTATAAAAACCTTGTCCTTGCTCTGCCTTGCGTAATCCGCAAGCGCGATGATGAAAAGCGCATTGGAATCCACTGGCGGCGAAAAAACCTTGAACGGCTTGTATTTCGGCTTGAGCTTGAGTGAAACAACGGCTGGAATAAGGCCTTTCGGGTCCTGCAAATCGAAGAACAGCTGGAAGTTTTTCCTTGCCTGCTCGAAATCGCCTATCGCGCAGGCGCCCATCGAGGCAAAAAAAGAATCCCTTGCCCAGTACTGCTGGAAATGCCCTCTTCCGGCAAGGATTCCGGATTCGGTATAACATTCCCGCAGGTCCCTTTTTGCAATCTCTAAAGCATCAGCAATGGCTTTTTCCATAACAACACCCAAAACGCATTTCACATTATTCCGCTCACATTAATAACTGTTTCCGACTTTAAAAGATTATCGTGAAACCATGAAAGCCACATTCACTGGCAAGGAAAACATAAGGGCACTGGCAAAAAGAAATCCGTGCTCGCACAAAGGCGAAAACGGCTCTGTTCTCATAATTGCAGGCTCGAAAAAATACCACGGCGCCGAAATCTTCGCGGCGAAGGCAGCCTCGCTTTTTGCTGACCTCGTGTTCGTGCTGACAGAAAAAGAAAACCTGCCTCATGCAAAAAACGCGACTCCGCTCATAATCGCGGATGAATTCTCCAAAAAAAGCCTGCTCGAATTCGGGAAGAAAGCGGATTCAATCCTTATAGGCCCAGGCCTCAGCGAAAACAAGAAGAACAAGCAACTGATAAATTTTGCATTGAAAAAATTCTCAGGCAAAAAATTTGTTCTTGATGCCTCCGCTCTGAAATTGGCTGACAAAAAGCTCCTGAACAAAAACTGCATTCTCACCCCGCACGCAGGCGAATTCCTTGCTGCCTTCGGCAAAAGTGCGTCCACCGAAGAAGCCAAAGCGCAGGCAAAAAAATGGAATTGCATTATTGTGCTAAAGGGGCCAAATGACATTATTACTGATAGAATCCGCCTGTACAAAAATAAGAGCGGGAATGCCCTCTTGACCGCAGGAGGCACAGGGGATGTGCTTGCGGGAACAATCGCAGCATTCGCAGCCAAAAACTCGCCTCTTAAAGCTGCCTTGGCAGGCACATATTTGGTCGGGTTTGCAGGCGACTTAATCGCGAAAGAAAACGCAGGCCTTAATGCGGAAATGCTGATTGAGATGCTGCCCAAGGCGAAGAAGAAGAGCGAATCTTGCTGAAGCAGACGCTATTTTTTCCCTTCGACGAACTCTTCGACCAGTTTTTTTGCCTGGTAGTCAGGGAACTGCTTCGGCGGGTGCTTGAAGAAATAAGAGCTCGGCCCTATAATCGGCCCTGCGAGCTTCCTGTCAAGCGCGATTTTAGCGCACCTGATTGCGTCAATCATTACGCCTGCGGAATTCGGCGAGTCCTCGACTTCAAGGCGAATTTCGAGATTCATTGGAACATTGCCGAATTTCCTGCCTTCCATCCTGATGAATGCGACCTTTTTGTCTTTAAGGAAAGGAATGTAATCGCTCGGCCCTATATGAATGTCGTTTGGCGACAGTTCTGTTTCAAGCTGGCTCTGGACAGCGCAGGTTTTCGAGATTTTTTTAGATTTCAATCTGTTCCTGTCAAGCATGTTCAAAAAATCCGTGTTGCCGCCCACATTCAGCTGGTAAGTGTGCTCCAGTTTCACTCCCCTGTCCTCGAACAATTTTGTGAGCACGCGGTGCACGATTGTGGAGCCGACCTGGGATTTGACATCGTCGCCAAGCACAGGCAGCCCTGCTTTCTTGAACCTTTTCGAGTTCTTTTCCTCTGAAGCAACGAACACAGGAATCGCGTTTATGAGCGCAACTTTCGCTTCAAGGCAGGCGTTCACATAAAACTCTGTGGCCTTTTCCGATCCGACAGGAAGGTAATTTATCATTATTTCAGCGCCGCTTTTCTTGATTTCTTCCGCAACATCTGTTTCCTTCTGCTTTTCGTCGAACAGGAACATTTCCTTGGTAGTGTCGGTCACGCCGTCAAGGACTGGGCCTCTTTTCACAATCACGCCTGTTTTTTTGATGTCTGAAAATTTTAATGTGCAGTTCGGCGGCGCAAAGGCAGCTTCACTCAAATCCTTGCCGACCTTGCGCTTGTCTATGTCGAATGCCACGACAGGCTTTATGTCCGAAATCCTGTATCCGCCGAGCGCGTTGTGCATTATGCCGGGTACTTTCTCGGATTTTCCATCAACATCCTTGTAGAATTCGAATCCCTGGAGCAGCGAGCAGGCGCAGTTTCCCACGCCGATAATTCCAATCCTTATAACCATAAAAACAACCCGTTTCCGGCTTCAACCGGACAATTTCCATATAGTTATGCCTGAAATCAATTAAAATAATTTGTGGTTTGGCCTTATTCCCATTCAATCGTGCCAGGCGGCTTGTTTGTGATGTCGTAGAATACTGCGCCGATGCCTTTTATTTTCGCGATTTCCGAAGCCATCTGCCTGAGGATTTCTGGTTCCATCCTGTAAAATTCTGCGGTCATTGCTTCCTTGCTCTGCACAGGCCTCAAAACAATCGCTTCTCCCTTTTTGTCAATGTCAATCGGCAGCAGTATTACCGGGAACTGCCAGATTCCTGCCTGGATTCCTTTTGCCAGGACAATGCGGTTTGCGATTGAATCTGCTTTCCTGCACAATTCAGCCCTTTTTTCGTCCAAAAAAGCCTTTTTTGCCTTGGCTTTTTTGACGCTTCCCGGAGCCGCAAGGAACACAACCCTGTTTATTTCGGAAAGCGAATTTGTAAGCTCGATGGATGCGGTTTCAAGTTTTTCCCAGTCAAGTTCGCCTGAAAGCAGGACAGGATGCCTGTAAGTGCGCAAATCCCCTGCGACCCCAACGCTTTTCACAGGCAGGATGCATGCGCCGAAGCCGTGCTTTTTCGCTATTTCTTTCGCTTTCTTTTCCTCTGCCGAAACCTTTTTTTCAAGGGCTTTTCCGTCAGAGCACAAAACCCGTATTCCGAGGCCAGGCCCAGGGAAAGGCTGCCTCCATACTAATTCATCATTTAATCCCAGGAGCTTGCCGAGTTCCCTTACCTCATCCTTGTAAAGTTCGCTCAATGGCTCTATGATTGCGCCTTTTTCCACAAGCTTTGCGATTTCCTCTATCCTGTTATGGTGCGTTTTAATCCTGTCCGAATATTTTGTCCTTGCGGTTTCAATAGTGTCAGGGTATATCGTACCTTGCGCCAGCACCCATTCGTTTTCGTTGAAGCCGAGCTTTTCGACCTCTTTTTTTGTGGCGTCAAGGAAAAGCCTTCCGATTATCTCGCGCTTTTTTTCAGGGTCTATTGTTTTGCCGAGCTCTTTGAAGAATTCCTTCGAATAATCGACAACCTTCAGCTGCTGCCCGAGTTCAAGCTCGCCGAGCGCTTTTTCCACGGCGCCTGATTCGCCTTCCCTCATAAGGCCTGTGTCGACATGGAGCGCGAAGATTTTTTCCTCTTCCAATGCCCTTGCAAGCAGTGCAAGCGTTACAGTGGAATCGACGCCCCCGCTTGCAAGCAACAGAACCTTTTTGCCGCCTGCCTTTTGCTTTATGTCGGCAATCGCCTTGTCAAGGTAGCCTTCCATCGACCATTCCTTTTTGCAGCCGCATACGTCCAATACAAAATTTGCAATTATTTCCATGCCGAATTCAGTGTGCGCGACTTCGGGATGGAATTGCATTCCGTAAATTTTTTCCTTTTCGTTTGCCATTGCCGCTATTTTGCAGATTTCTGTAGTGCCTATGGCTTCAAAGCCTTTCGGCATTTCGACCACCTGGTCGTGGTGGCTCATCCACACAATGCTTTTTTCAGGCAGGCCCATGAAAACAGGGCTTTCGCCCAAAACAGTCATTTCTGCTTTTCCGAATTCTTTTTTGTCGCATTTCCCTATTTTGCCGCCTGTTTCCCTTGCAATCAATTGCATGCCATAGCAGATTCCGAGAATCGGTAGTTTGGAAGCGAATATGCCCGGATTGAATGCAGGGGTTTCAGGGCTTGCAATGGAATAAGGGGAACCGCTCAGGATAACGCCTTTGGCTTCCTTGAGCTTCTCGAGAGGCATATCAGGGAGCGCTATTTCCGCATACACGCCCAATTCGCGCACCCTTCTCGCAAGAAGGTTGGCGTACTGCCCCCCGAAATCCAACACAATGATTTTGCTGTCAGCCATGTCCAATCCATTAGAATTGGCTCTAAGGAGTTTAAAAACTGTTTTGTGGCGGATATTTTATTTATGGAACCCAGTGAAAAAACGCCTGAAACCCGAGGGAAAACGCCTTTGGTCACGATTGTCAGATATGAGGCGCTCTCGCCTGAACAGCAAAGGCAAGTTTTGGATTTGAAGACCGCGTTTCCGACATCAAAGGTTTCTTTCAGGAGAAATTTGCCAAAACCGAGGCACGGAAAGTGAAAAGTTCGGATTCCATACCGATTAGATTTTTAATAACTTCAGGGAAAGTATAATGCAGTGTTGAGAGTCAAGGGGGCAAGTCATACCGCTGAGCGGATCCCTGGCTTGCTCCTTTAACGATTAAGCGGCTTCTACAAGTTTTTTTTTGCGTTTGGCTCGGCACCAGGCTTGCTCCTTTAACGATTAAATTCTATTTTTTCGTGGTTTTTTCGGCTTTTGGAAGGTTTTTTATTCTTGGAAGGCATTGTTTTTGCATATGCCACAAATCTTTGATCCCTCGGATATGGACATCCACATGATTGAAAAGCCGGTTAGGGCTGAAAAATTAACCGAAACCGAAAATATAAGCGAGGGCATGGAAAAGGACCTTGCGGAAGTGTCAAAAGAGAAACTGCCGGGCGGGAAAAGGAAAAGTGCCATAACTGCAATTTTAGCAAACCTTGTCGTTCCCGGCGCCGGCTGCGCTTACCTGAAACCCAATTTCATTTCGATAACTATCACGCGGTTCAGCTTGATTCTCATAATTTTAAGTGTTCTTGCCATATTCCTGCCTTCTCAGTTTCAGGGTGTAATTTTCGCCATTAGCCTTTGGCTTTTTGTTTTTATCGTCGCCTCATGGGCTTACCTTGCCTACCTGCTCTATTCCAGAAGGAAAAAATAAAAATTTTCCCTTTGATTACGGAAATTTCGCCTTTTCCTTTATGTTTTTCGGGTATTTGGGCAGGAATTTCGGCTTTGAAAGCATCGGAATGCCCTCCAATTCAGGCACGTCGTCCAGGGAAATCTTCCCGTAATAAAGTTTTTCGATTTCCCCGCCTTTTTGCAGGAAGTCCATGACTTCGAGCGCGCCCTCGAAATAGAAATAGTCTTTGGTGAATGCGCCCGGCAGGGAAGTGTCGTTCATGCCGCGCTTTGCGCGCTGTGCCAATCTGTAAGCCTGTTCCTGCGGAAAGAAACCGCAGAGGAATTTGAATGTTTCCACAAAAGAATTCTTTCCGGCAAAATCAACCGCAAGCACCCTGCCTGCATAGTTTTTCATCTGCTCAGCGCCAAGCAAGCCGAAAATGGATTCGTTTATCACTGCAAGGCCTTCCTCTGTTTTCAGCCATCCGATTCCCGGTCCTTCTATAAAAAGCCTGAAGGGCTGCAGTTGGCCGTTAAGGTGCCTGAAGATATGTGTCCTGATTTCGTGCAATGCAAGCCTCTTTATGTCCATTTCTGAAAAAAATGCGCCGCTGCGGATTTTCAAAATCCCACTGTGCGAAAGCACGACAGCATTGGGCGAAATGTTTTCATCAATGATAACACTCCAGGCAATCCCTTTTTTTGAAAGTTCAAAGGAAAGCGCAGCCGCGGCTTTCCGGCTTGAAACTGTTTTATTGCGGTTTTCGCCCCTGGCGGATTCGATGGTTTCGAATGCGAGTTCCACTGTTTTTTTGCCTGGTATTCCATAAAAGCCTTCGGCTTTTTCTGCGAATTCCGCTGAGCCGATGCTTCTCACAAGCTCAAGCCTTGCCAGCGATTCGTTTTTCTTCTTGTTAAGGAGTCGTCCGATGCCTGAATCCTCTATTTCTATTGCGGCAAGCTCTTTCCTTATCCGCACGTACTCCGGTGCCATGCTGAAATGGCTGAAAATCGGGTTTTTCGGGAGGTAAGCGAACCGCGGGTTTATCGCGCAGCCTTTTGCCAGTGCGTCAAAAAACCTTTCTTTCTGGGCAACAGAATTTATCGGCTCCACAAACTTCAAAACATCTGTTTCAAGCGTGTCGGTTATGTCGAAGATTTTTTTCTCGAGTTCAAAGAACTTTGAAGTGCTTTCGCCATTTTCCGCCTGGCCGCCCATGCAACAATTGGGCTCGTTCGGTTTTTTAAAAATAGGGATTTAAATCGCGCGGGCCGAGGATGCCTTCCGGGTGCATTTCCTGGAATTCAAGCAGGCTCTCGATATGGGAATTCATCTGTTCCAGCCATTCGCGGTTGATTTTGTAATAACGGCCTTCAGAAAGCACGACATTGTTTTCCAGCAACTCCTTGACCTGCTTGAACACTGCCTGGTAAGAGCACGAAATGCCGTGCGTTCTCTTGATGCGCTCGTGCATTTCCCTGACGCTCAAAGGCCATTCGTCGCACAGAATCCTTACAACCAGGCTTTTTATCGACGAATCGCCTTTAAGGCTTCCTTCACCCAAAAACAGGCTTGCTGCCATGAAATACATTTATCTGACTGAAAAAGTTTAAAAAGGCAACTATTTGTGGCAAAAATGTTAAAAATATTAATTTTTTGTGTTTTTTTGCACGAAAACCAAAACTAATTGCGGTTTTGCCCTTAAATCGTGCTTTTTGAATGCCTTCCATTATATTATAAATTGGAAATTAATAAACTAATTTATGGAGAAATACAGCAAACAGGACCAGAGACTGCTTGCAATCTGGGCCGCGGACTGCGCCGAACGGGTGCTTCCATTTTTTGAAAAGGCATCCTCCATGGACGACCGACCCAGAAAAGCCATAGAGGCATGCCGGGCCTGGGCCAGCACTGGCGTGTTTAAGATGGCCGATATACGCAAGGCTTCGCTCGCAGCCCACGCTGCAGCCCGCGAAGCGAAAGAAAATAACGCGGCCTGTTTTGCCGCGCGTGCAGCAGGCCAGGCAGTGGCAACTGCGCATGTTCCCCAGCACGCCTTCGGCGCTGCCTATTATGCACTCAAAATTGCCGCCGATTCTGCCGATGCCGAGGCTGAAATCGCCAGGGAACTTGATTGGCAGACACGGCACCTTCCAAAAAACCTGAGGCAAAGATGGCAAGACTGGCAATCAAAGCGCCTTCCAAAAAGCCTAAAGCCGGCTTCGGATTAACAAAGCTAAACCACAGGAAAGAATTAAAACATTCAACAGGCTTATTATTACTGTTGAAGCGCTGCCGAGATGGCGGAGTGGTCTAACGCGCCAGCCTTGAGCCCAGCCTTTTTCTTTTTATAAAAGAAAAAGCCTAGGTTTGCCAAAAAGAAAAGACCTCATGGCAAAAGCAAAATATTGCGGCGAGTAAGCTGGTATGCCTCTGGCATGCGGGGGTTCAAATCCCTCTCTCGGCGCTTTAAAGGCCGGGGAATGCCAAAAAGCCCAAAAAGGAAAAATTTATTAACAAGGTCAGCATTTAATACATCGGTTATGAATAAGTCCTGGCTGGCACTTTCATTGGGATTTGTAATCCTTCTTTTAGGCTGCAGCCAGCAGGCCCAATATGTTTGCTCTGACGGCCGCACTGTTGCGGACAAAGCGCTGTGCGCTGCGGCTGTTTCAACAATCCAGTATGTGTGCGCTGACGGCACCACTGTAACCGACAAGGCCTTGTGCCCTGCTGTGTCTTCAGCGACGCCCGCCCCTGTGCGCGAACTCACCCTTGAGGAAGAGCTTTTGGTGTGCTCAGGAATGCCTGAATTGCAGGGCCAGTCGATGGAAGACATTTGCATCATGGGGCTTGCTGGAAAGCACAAGGACAGCTCGCTTTGCAAGAGGGTTGGAAAAGACAGGCGCGTCGACTGCTTTTCGCTTGTGGCACAAGTGGCCGAAGACCCGGCATTGTGCGAGCAGGCCGGCACCCAGGCAGACCAGTGCTATGAGGCCTATGCAAGGAACGAAAAGGACAGCACAGTCTGCGCCAAAATCAAGGAAAGCTATATGAGGGACAACTGCTACACCAATATTGCGAACATGGTCGGCGACCCTGCGCTCTGCGATAAAGTGATGGTGTCATCGCAGAAAGACAACTGCTATCTCCAGATGGCCCAGCGGTTCGGCGACTCGTCCTACTGCGACAAGATTTCCAGCCAAAGCATTAAAGACAACTGCAACCAGAACATGAAGCCCCAAAGCGCAAAACCAGTCCCGAGCTGAATTTTCCAAAATCCGACCATCCTATTTTCAAGCTTTCTGTTTTCCTTATTTTTATGGCTTTTATTGAATTCGCCCTCAAGGCGCTCGAACTGAAAGACATCGAGCGCACAGGCTGGCTTGTGAGGAAAGTGAAAAAGCCGGAGAGCGTTGCCGACCATTCTTTTGTCCTTGCACTGCTCTGCAGCCTTTATGCAAAAGAAGAGGGCCTTGACGAATTGAAATGCGTCCGCCTTGCTCTCGCCCACGATTTGCACGAAACTGTCTGCGGCGACATCTGCTCGCGCGAATTCGAGCACGAGCAGGAAATGACGAATGCCGAAAAGAAAAAAGCCGAGGAAAAAGCGATAAGAGAATTTTCTAAATTTGCGCCTGTGGGGAAAAGGAAAGTGCTTGATTCGCTTGCATTGGAATTCCTTGAACAGCGTTCGAAGGAATCTGTTTTTGTGAAGGATTTGGACATGGTTGAAATGTGCCTGCAGGTCTTATACTACCAGAAAAAAGGCCGCGTGAATGCGGACATGGGCGATTTTTTCAGGAAAACAGAAAGGGAATTAAAGACAGAAACAGGGACGAAGCTTTTTTTGAAGGCTAAAAAGGAGTTTTTGGCTTTCCCAAAAAAATAGCCTTATTTTTTCTTTTTCCTTCCTGTCAGGATAAGCACTGCTGCAAGAACTGCGGCTGCCGAGAGCGGGCTTGCATCAGGCGTTTTAATTTCAGGGAAGGGCGCGATTGCGCGGAAGTATATTGTTTTAGGGCAGTTCGAGCATTGTTTGCCCTTAATGGAAGCCCTTGCCATGTAAATCCCGCTTTCGCCAAAAACATAATCCGGTTCGGACCAAAGCCCGTTGCATTCGCGCTCTACGGTTTTCAAAAGCGTGCCCTCGGAGTCCATTATTTCCACAAGAGCGGTCAGAGTTTGGTCAGTGCATGAAACAAGCATTAATGTCTTCTTCCCGACATTCGTGTCCTGCACCCTGAAAGCTGTCAGCACATTCTTGATTGAAACTGTCACAATCGGGTCGCTCCATTCAGACCAGTCTTCGCCGTCGGACGCCCTCGCCATTGCGCTGAAACTTCCGTCGCTTGTATAAGTATGGTTTCTTGAACTGCAGTCGCATGTGTCCATCGGGGTGTAATCGTCATAATCCCATTGCCATTGCACGATTGGGTCATTGTCGGGGTCTGTGGCGGTTGCGTTCATTGTTGTTTCAAGCGGGGCAAAGCCGCTTGTGGGACTTATTGTCACTACAGGCTTGTTAGGCGGCCTGTTCTTTATTTTCAGGTTTTCAGTAGCAGCTGCTTTTCCGCCGCGGTCGTCCTCGACTTCGACCGAAACAAGGTATTCGCCCTTTGCGGCATAAGTGTGGGAAACGACGGCGCAGTCAGCGCATTCCTTTGTTTCACCGTCGCCGAAATTCCACCTGTATGCCACAATCGTCCCGTCCTCATCCAAGGCGTCTGCAGTGAAAACAACTTCTTCCCCCGGCAACGGCTCTTCAGGTTCGTGTGAAAGCGAAACTGTCGGCAGCTTGTTCTCCCCCATTATCACTTTCAGCCAGGCGACATCGTACTTTGAAGGGTCGTCGACCATCGCAATCTTGTACTCGAACATGGCGAAATCCTGGTCGTATGTGTCCGGGGTTTTCAGGTCTATCTGGAATTCCCTCCAGTTCGGGTCGCGCCTTACGACCTGCGGCACTGAAAAGCCGGTCGCGCCAATGTTGCTTTCCCAGTCAGGGCCAAGCTCCTTTGTCACCACAAAGTCGTCGCTTCCGATAATCGTCCCTATTGCCTGCAGGATTTTTTCCTTTATTTCGCTGGTGTTGTCATAAGAATACATGTCACCCTTGACGCCTGCATCAAGGATTTTCTGCATGTCCAAGTCGACTCCTGGGGCGCCACCGTATATGCCGTAAATCCCGAAAAAATAGGCGTCCTTGCTTAGAAGCGTGTTTGCCGCCTGGGAGCAGTAATGGCTGTGGCAGCTGGCTTTATCACATGAGCTGCATGGGTCTGCCGGCTCATCTGTAATCACAACCATGGCTTTTACTGCGTCACTTCTCCAGCCGAAGCTGTTGTCGTTGAGTATTTCGTAGGTGAGCCTTGCCCATGGCTCCACAGAGCCGTTTGCCACAACCAAGGCAAGGCATTCTTTTAATGTGTCGGCGTTTGTGGTGAAGGGGATTAGGCCCTTGTCATTGTCGCCGGCACAATAGCCTTTCTTGGAAAAACAGCCGAAATAAGCGGTTTCTGTGTTTTCTGTTTCCGGTGAACTGGGTTCCAGGCAGGCTTTCCCGTGGCATGGCGGCGGCGTTCCTCCGCCTCCAGTACTTGCCGGGATGGCTTCGAACACGTAAATGCTGACCCTCATGCATCCCGGGCATTCCGTGTTCACGTAAGCGATTATTTCATTGATTGAGTCCCTCACAGCGTCGATTTCGCCCTGCATGCTGCCGCTTGCGTCGAGAATGAAAACCAAATCCAGGTTCTTATGGGTGTCCTCTGCCAGGAGGTTGTTTTTAACCATGCCTGTGAGATGGAATTCGCCTGGCCCAATCACCTCGACTGCGTTCGCGTCTATGTCCGCATCCTCGCCGTTTATCTGGAGTATGACATCTTTTTCCGCAGCCCAAACAATGCTGCCTGCAAGGAGCAGGAAAAATGCCAGTGCCAGCGCTTTCTTTTTCACCTTAAACTCCTCCATTTCCTGAAAAAATGTATTGCCCCGCCAAGGCAGATGAAAAACACAAAGACAAGCAGTGAAAGGAACAGTATCGCTTCATTGGTCAGCGGCTCTGAAGCCGGCTTGTTCACACTGGCTGTTTTTTCACCAGAGGCAAACCCTTCCTTTTGCGCAACCACATTGTAGCTGCCTGCCTGCGGTGCAATGAAGACGGCTTTTCCTGAACTGTCTGTTTCTTTTTCCAGGCCGTTGAAAGACACTTTTGCGCCCTCTACCGGCTCCCCGCCTGACAGCACAAGCGCTTCCAATGCATCGCCTTCGGTTATTTCAGATGGGAACATGAGTTCAAGCGCCGGTTGTTCAAGCGCAACACATTCGACTGTTGAACTGAACTGCTCAAAGTTTTCCTTTTGCACGAAAACCTCAAAAGCTCCTTTTGCCTGAGCCGAAAAGAAAGCATCCCCTTCACTGTTGGTTGGCTTTGACTGCTTCCTGAATTCCACAACAGCGCCCTGCACCGGCTCTCCAGCACATGAAACATTCACAATGAAAACTTCCCCAGGGAAAACCTCTTCCGGGAACGACACATCGAATTCTTTCTTTTTTTCGAGAACTGTTATTGTTTTCTTTTCAGCAGCCATGCCTCCGAGTTCTGCGCTGATTTCGAAGCTGCCGGCTTTTTCAACAGAAAAAACAGCCAAGCCCAAGGCATCTGTTGTTTTTTCGGTTTCCAGGATTTTTGCTGTTGCGCCTGCAACAGGCCTCGAGTTGTCAAGCACCCTCACTGTAAACTGGGTTCCTGCAATTGCCTCGGCAGGAGCCTCGATGAACAGCATTTTTCCTGCCTTTTTTTCTGTTCCGCCTGCGCGCACTGTAAACGAATCGCTTTTGGTTGTGTAGGTTCCGCAGCCCCCTTTGGCCGGCACAATGTAGAGCGTTCCGTTGTCGATTATTTCAACCTGGTTCGCTTCGCCGCAGACAAAATAAGTGTTTTCGTCCCTGATGACAGTGATTCCGGCTTTCCCGCGGAGCACGACCTTTGCCTCGTTGCTGTTCCCTTCTGCAACTTCCACTGAGAAAAAGTATGCGCCCTTTTCGCCTCCCTCAATGTAAATGTCGCCTGTTTCAGAGGTGACAAGAGTTTGGGTTTCGCCGCTGGGCACTGTGACCGCCACCTTTACCCCTGCAAGGGCGTTCCAGTCGCACTCTACAAGCACCGAGCCGAAAATCTTGCCGTCTTTTTCTGTCAGGTTAGGGTGCAGCCCGATGCTTGTGCAACCGAAAGCGCAGGAAAAGGACAGCAACAGCAGCGCTGCAGCCAGGAGTTTTTTATGCATGCAAAAATAATGCTTTCCTGAAATAAAAACCTTTCCCTGCGCTTTAAGGCCCGAAAATAGCCATCCAAAACCTTTATTAATCTATTTCGGTTAAATAATTATTGCGGGGTTTCAACTGGTTCTTGAGCCATTCCCAATGGCACCAGCCAAGTTTCCCGGTTGCCCCGCAACTTTTTTTTCCATTTTTTCTTCATGTTTTCTGCAGTTTGTACGCCTCCCTGAAAGGAACCCCTTTTTTTGCCATTGCAATCGCCTTTTCCGCTGAAAGCATTTCTTCGGAAACCGCAGCCAGGCAGTTTTCCTCATTCACTTTTATTTTTGGGAGCACATGCAATGCGATTCCGACGCATTCGCCTGCGAGGGCAAATCCCCTGATTAACGGTTCTTTTCCCAATTGCATGTCCCGGTTGTATCCGGAGGGCAATGAATTCTGGTTCACAAGCGAATTGAAAAGATATGACTGCATTTCCGCGTTTTTTGCGCGGAGAATTTCAAAAACATCCGGGTTTTTCTTGTGCGGCATTATCGATGAGCCTGTGCAGATTTCTTCAGGCAGTTCCAAAAAACAGAAATGCTCGCCTGAAAAAATAATTATGTCGGTTGCAAGCTTGTTGAGGGTCAGCATCAGCTCGCACATTGAAAAAAGCACAGCGCTTTCGTATTTGTCTCTGGAATTTATGGCGTAAAGCGGGTTTTCATGCACTTTTGCAAATCCAAGTTCCTTTGCAACCATTCCCTTGTCCAGCGCAAGGCTTGTGCCATAGCCTGCTGCTGCGCCCAATGGGCTCTTGTTAGTCAATGCCTTCACGCTTTCCATCAATTCGATGTCGTCCTTCAATGATTCAACGAAACTCCCCGCCCATATCCTGGCAGTTGAAGGCATTGCCTTCCGTGAATGCGTATAGCCTGGCATTTTTATATGTGAATTTTTTTCAGCGAATTTTTCGAGTTCCACTGCAAGCGCCGCTGTTTTTTCCTGCAATTCAGAGAGCTTTTTCTTCGAGTAAAGCAGCAGGTCAGCGGCAGCCTGGTCGTTTCTCGATTTCCCTACGTGGATTTTTTTCCCTGCAGCGCCGAGCTTTTCGGTAAGGAAGTTTTCAACGGCAGTATGGATATCTTCCTGTTCCGGCTTTATGGCAAATTTTCCTTCCTTCCCCTTTGCTTTCAATTCGCCCAGGGCTTTTTTTATTTCCTCGAATTCATGCCATGAAATAATCTTGGCTTTAGCAAGCGCCTTGGCATGCGCTTCATTCACCGCGCAGTCCTCGTCAAGCAATTCCATGTCCAAAAGGAAATCTTTTCCGACAGTGAAAGCCTCCACTTGGGCATCAAGCTTTTTCCCATGTTTTCCCCATAGTTTCTGCATTCACTTCACCTTCTTCAACTGCATTGCCATCTTCGACTGCAGGCTCCACAATTCGATGAAGCCGGAGGAAGCCTTCTGGTTGAATGTATGGCCGATATCATATGTTGCAAGGCTCTTGTCATACAGCGCGAAAGGCGATTTCCTGCCGACAACAAGCGCGTGGCCTTTGTAAAGCTTCACTTTCACTGCTCCGCACACCTTTTTGTTCTGCGCCTCAATGAACGCATTCAGCGAATCCATCAAAGGGTCGAACCAAAGCCCCTGATAGACAAGATAAGCCCATTTCTGGTCAACAATTTCCTTGAACTGGTTCTCGTGCACTGTGCTCGCCATTTTCTCCAAATCCTTGTGCGCCTCTATAATCACTGTGGCTGCAGGGCACTCGTACACCTCGCGGCTCTTCAATCCCACCACTCTGTCCTCCATGTGGTCGATTATGCCAACGCCGTGCTTTCCTGCAATGCCATTCAATTCCATCACAAGTTCCTGCAAAGGCAGTTCCTTCCCATTGAGCGAAACAGGAATCCCTTCGGCAAAACCGATTTCCACAATTTCAGGCTTGTCAGGCGCCTTTTCAGGAAGGGTGCAAAAGCCGAAAACATTTTCCGGCGGTTCGGTGAAAGTGTCTTCGAGCGCACCGCACTCGCTGCTTTTGCCCCACATGTTTTCGTCAGTCGAATAAGGCTTTGCCTTGGTTTCAGCTACCGGAATGCCTTTGGCCTTCGCATACTCCAGTTCCTTGTTTCTTGCCATGTTCCAGTCTCTCACCGGCGCAAGAATTTTCATTTTTGGAGCCAAAGAAATGATGCCTGCTTCGATTCTCACCTGGTCGTTGCCCTTGCCAGTGCAGCCGTGCGCAATCGTGTCAATCCCTTCCTTTTTCGCAATCTCCACTGCGAGTTTTGCAATCAAAGGCCGCCCGATTGCTGTGCTCAAAGGATATTTGCCCTGGTAAAGCGCGTTAGCCTTTACCGCCTTAGAAATATGCTGCTCCGCAAATTCCTTTTTTGCGTCGGCTACAAAAGCCTTTTTTGCGCCGAGCGCCAGGGCTTTTGCCCTAATCTTTTCCAGATTAATGCTTTGCCCCAAATCAACAGTCAGCGTGAAAAGCTCGGCATCGTACCCCTCCTGAATAAATTTCAGGAGCACCGATGTGTCAAGACCTCCCGAGTATAGCAGCAGAACCTTTTCCGGGCTGTCGGCTTCATATGAAGCGCTGTTTCCTTCTTTTGTTTTTTCAAACCATTCCATGCGACCACCAAAAACGCTTTTCAATACCTGCATCGCACGAAATATAAAAGCCTGACGCCCGAAATCCGACAAAAAAGACAAGCAATGTCCGAAATAAGACATTTAAGCATTTCCTGCCATTATCTTGCATATGAACGCCTCGAAGGAAACCGAAAAATTCATCGAAGAAAGGCCTTATGTCAAAGCGGCAGTGAAAAAAGGCCTTGTGAATTACTCCGCGCTCGCGCGCCTCATAAAATCCGAAACAGGGAGCAAATCGAGCGATGACGCGCTTATTGTAGCGGCACGGCGTTATGTAGAGAAGATTAAGGGCTGCGGGGCAGATAAGAAAGAAATCCTTGCGCTCCTGAAAAAAAGCAGGGTTGAAATCAAAAGCCGGGTGAATGCTGCGGTTTTTTCCTCGCTTGTGCCGCTGAAGGTTTTGCTCCAGTCGCAAAAGGAAGCCCAGGATGCCGGGGAACCATTTCATCTCATCAAGGGCACTTCGACCTTCACAGTCATCACTTCCGAGGAATTCTTCGGAGGCCTTTCGTCGTTGAAGCCGTTCATTGTGAAAAGCCAGAAAGGATTGGTGGAAATCACATTGAAAAGCCCGAAAGAGATTGAGAGCGTGCCTGGCGTTGTGGCATTCCTTTACTCCTTGTTTGCGGAGCGCGGCATTAACATTGTTGAAACCACTTCGTGCTGGACTGACACGATTTTTGTGGTAAGCCAGAAGGACCTCGGGAAGGCCCTTGAATTGCTGGAATTCTAGCAGGCAACAAATTTAAATTCCCTCCCCAAACTAATTAATATTGTAAGCCGAGATGGCGGAGCGGTCTAACGCGCCAGTCTGGAATCCTCCTGTTCAAGCCAAGCTTGAACAGGGAGTTGCGGAAAGAAAAGAAAAAGTTTGATTAATATATCAGTCACTTCTCTGCAGCTGGCCAAAGAGCTGGTATGCGCAAGCATGCGGGGGTTCGAATCCCTCTCTCGGCGCTTCCTATTTTTACCTTGGCCGTCTAGGTCTCGGTACGGCCTTGGCATGACCAGCAACAAGTTGATTTGCCCTGCTGATTTGCGCTGACGTGAGCCTATAGGGGGATACTATTGGCTCATACTTGGAGGTTACCCTTTTTTCTGCCATTCTCTGCCTTTCGAGTTCACCAGGGCCGACCCTGATTATGGCTCCGCCCGCAATTTTAATCTTGCGCCTTTTTGGAGGGGCATAAACCTGTACAGGTCGCTTGGGCCTCCCCTTCCTCAAAAATAGTTTTTTTTGAGGCGAATTGTATTTCTTGTTTGTCCTAGTTCCCGGAGCATTCTTTCCGCCCATTTTTCCCACTTCCCAATAATTATAAGGCTGTAATAATTAGGCTTTCCGTATTAGTATTCCTTTCTTCAGGCAGCGAAAGCATTACTCATTTCTTCAGGCTTTTGTCGCCATCCCAATGGAAGGCTCAAACTTATGCTCTATAGGCTTCCCTGTTTTCTTGTCCCAAGCCACAAGCCTTCCCGAAGGGCAATTGCAGGCCGATTCAACAGCAATCTTTTTCAGTTTAGGGTCCGCTGACCTTTCAACCAATTTCCATGTTCCGCCCCCGCGGTGGCAGAACCTTGCAGCAGCGCACAATTCCTGCACATCAGTAAGACCAAGGCCTGGGCCTGAAAATTTTGAGGCGTGTTCGAGATATTTTTTTCTGCTTGCGATTTCAGTGCCGTCAAATCCCACGCCGGCATGGGTGCCGTCGCAGTAAGGCTTGCTGTTAGAGGAGCCGCACCTGCAGAGCGCGCAGGATTCCTTTTTTTCGAATTTTTCACCGCTCTTCCATGTTTCAGGTTCGCCTTCCTTTCCAATTGTAATGATTTCTTTTTTCATTGGCGGGCTTCCCGAAACAAGATAAGGGCCGTCCTTGGTGATTGAAATTCCGCAGTTTTTGTTTTTTCCGGTCATTGGCATCCCCCCTTAACTCGCTTTTTTCAGCGCCTTTTCTTCATTATATTCCTTCCTGTCGCTGAATTCCTGCCTCTTGCCTGTATTCCAATTATCCACCGGCCTGAAATAGCCGCATACCCTGGAATACACTTCAGTCTTCTTTTCGCATTTTCCCTTCATTTGGCTCCCCTCGCTTCAGACAGCTGCAGGTGGTCTGTTTCCACTTCGACCAAAGCCTCGAAAACCTGCTTAACGCGCGCATTCGCGGCTTCCTTTGCCGCGCTGCGGTAAAATTCTATTGCGCGGGTTTCCCTTGCGTGTGAGTCCTGCAAATTTTTCATGTAATTTTCGGCGCATTCATCTGTGCCTTTCGGGATTTCCTTCAATTTGAGCAGTTTTTTCCAGATCACTGCGTGCTCTGCCTCGACTTTCCCCAATGCCTTGAACAATTTTTTTGCTTCCGCATCAGGCGTCTTTTCGGCAGCGCAGAAATAAAACGTGGAATTGCTGACTTCGACCTGGAGCGCGTGCTCGGCATTCGCCCTGTCCTTTTCGTTGAGTTTCACATCAAATTCAACCTTTGCGTCCCTGAATTCCTTGATATAGCGGCCTCTCGCCCCGCAGAAAGGGCAAGCTGTCGGCGGCGCATAGCCTATGTACGGGTCGCCGCAAATTTCACAAACCCACAATTTCGCTTCCATAAAAACAACCCCCTATTTTTTTGAACTGCATTTCCTGCATTTCCCCTCGTAGAAAATCTTCACTTTTTCTGCCATGAATTCCTTTGACTTGAATTTTTTCAGCATCTCTTCGCCTAGTTTCACATCCATAAAGTCGAGGATGCCGCCGCATTCGGTGCAAACCGCGTGCTGGTGCATGCTTTTGTCTGCATCGAACCGATATTCGCCGTTCACTTCCAGGCGCAGTATTTCCCCGCTGTCCGCGAGCTTGTTGAGGTTCCTGTAAACTGTTGCAAGCGTCACCGAAGGGATTCCTTTCTTCACGGCATTGAACACTGTTTCCGCATTCGGGTGCGATTTTACCCCGGAGAGGTATTCGCGGATTTTCTGCAATTGCACTGTGTTCCTTGCCCTGTTCATCCAATCACTTAGTGATAATTATTATTAATAAATAGGCATTATTGTTTAAATGCTTTTTGGTCCGGGGGTTCAGTCGCCCTCGGTTTCGATGCATTCGCATTTAAGTATCAGCAGTGCGCCTGCAATCAGGACTGCAGCAAAGGCCGCCTGCGCGATTGATATTGTTTCCTGAAATATGAAGAAGGCGATTAAGCCTGTGAGGAGCGGGTTGATAAGCGTGAAAGCGTATGTTATCATCAGGCCCTTGGTTTCTATTGACTTGAATTCAAAGATATTTGCAAGGCCGAGCGCCATTCCTGCTGCAACCGGTATCAGGAGAAAGATTGGGTTTATTTGCGGGTTTGTGGCAGCGATTTCATAGCCTGCAAACGGCACGGATACAAGGAATGCCATCGGCACAATCACGCACAATGCCTCAAGCCTGCTGTTGTTTTTTATCAATCCTTTCAGTGAAACCGAGTAAGCGCTCCAGAAGACCTGCGATACCAGGATGAGTATTGCGCCAATCCCGAATGTGAGCGGCAAGTCTTTCCCTGCCGTGATGACCCCGATTACCCCGATTGAAGCCAAAAGGACGCCGGCAATGAATCTTTTGGAGGAAAGCACCCTCCTTTCCTCTGCAAAGAATATTACTGTCAGGATTGCCGTGAACACAAGGTTGGATTTTGCTATCAGGGCCATGACTGTCGCGTTTTCCGCAAGATAAATCCCTGCCACAAACAGCATCATTGCCCCGGTGATTGTTATTACTGGAACAATGAATTTTTTCCACTGCCTGAGCTCGGAGCGCACCTTTTCCCTGTAATGGAATGCGAGCGGAAGGAACACAAACAGGGTTCCAACGCAGCGGAAAGCGTACATCTGGAATTGGGTCAGAAAAGGGAGCGCCGCCTTGATGAAAATCGGCTGCAAGGAGTATAGGAATGCGCAGGCAATAAGGTAAAGGCTTTCAACTGCCGTTCCCCCGATGCCGGCGCCTTTTGCAAGGCATCCTATGCCGAAAAGCCAGTACGAGCCTGAAGGGCACGAGCACCGGCCGTTCCATGAGCCGCCTGTCGAGGTGCACATTGCCTGTGCGGGATTTGAGAATGCTGACTGTGCAGTCCTTTCCAGGAGATCGTTTGTGTAGGTTGCCGAGGCAAGCTCTGCTTTCTTTATTTCCACAGTGCCGACCTGGAAGTCCTTTGTGGCAGTTCCGCTCCCTGTTGAAACGCTGACAGAATAGGTTCCGTTTGCGAGGCCTGCGGACAAAGGAATCGCTATTTTTCCTTCGCTTGCCTGGCCTGAAGCCGATGCAACGGCTTTGCCTGAAGCATCAAGGACTGTTGCCTTGACTTCAGCACCCATCGGAATCGGTCTCGGGTAAATCCATATGTAGTCGTCGTGCACTTCGAGTTTCGGCAGCGAGAAAGATTTTTCTGTTGTGACAGTGAAATTGCCTCCTTCAGAATGGCCGTTGATTTCAGGATTGTACATGGAATAGGCCTGCGCAGGCAGGTGCCTGAATGCGCCTGAAACCTCGCCCCTTATCGTGTATTCGAGTTCGGTTTTGCCTTGCTGCAGGCTGTCGAAGAAAAACACTGCCTTTTCGTCGCGCGCTTCAAGCCTCGAATACCAGTACGGCATCCAGTCCCAGTAATAGTGCCCGTAGGTGTTGCGCTGCCAGGTATCAACGATTGAAACGCCGGCAGGCAGGAAGTCCTCCACAATGACATAGTCGTATTCCTTGTCCGCATCTATTGTCAGTTTCACTGTTGCCTCTTCGCCTATGTCAAGGGCATTTTTCACTTCCCTTGTGATTTTGATGCCGTTGCTTTTCGCTTCGATTTTTTCCTGTTTCGCGAAGTATTCTTTTGTTATCGAATAATAGAGCTTTCCTTTTCCTGTCATTTCAATCCTGATGTTGCTCTGCTTTTCCGGAACCTCTATTGTCAGGTCTCCGTCTGTGCTCATCAGGTTTTCTTTTGTGACAGAGAATTCCTTTTTGAGTTCGTTGTTTATGTATACTTTGGCTGTGAAGTCAGGGTCCAATTCCCCTGAATATTTCAGGTAATCTGTTATTGCCATTATTGCGGTCGCAGTGTCCTGCGTTGAATTCCAGTGGTTGTACTGCTTTTGGCTCATGAGCCATGCGACTGCCTTCCTTGCCTGTTCGCTTTCAGGCTGCCATTTCACGAACGCCTTCAGCACCATCGCTGTTGACTCCATGTCCCTTTCGCTCCAATAGTGCCTCCAGCTTTTGCCCTGCCAGGAGCAGAATGTTGCGTCGCAGGCTGCATTCTTGCCGAGCGAGTCAAGGAAAGGCTGCGCCTCTTCTTTCGATTCTGCCTGGAGCGCGAGAAGCGCAAGGCCGTAATCGCTCATTTCGCCTGCCTTGCCCTCAATCTCTCCCACGAATTTGCTGTCGCCGTTGAGGTAAAGCACATAGGACATGAATGCCTGCACTTCCAAGTCTTTTTCTGCCTGCGAATCGTATTCGTCGGCATAGCCTTTTGTGCCTGCCGAATGGAATTTGTCCCTCATTGCCTGGAGGCCTTTTTCAATCACGCTTTCCTCTACGTTAAATCCTGCTTTTTTTGCCAGCGTGAGGCCGTACATCGCGTAAGCGGTCATGAAAGGCTGTGATTCATCGTTTTCCCACCAGCCCCAGCCGCCGTCCGCGTGCTGGAAAGAATAAAGCCTTTGCAGCCCCTTGTCGACCATGTCAGGCAAATCCTTTGAAATTTTTTCGTTGTCAAGGTTCAATTCGCCCAATGTTTCCGAAACAACTACGTCAGGCAAAAACTTTGACATTGTCTGTTCGACGCAGCCGTAAGGGTAGCCTGTAAGGTAATCCAATGAATCGACAACAGATGCCGCGAGTGTAGGGCTCAATTTTATTATCAGCTTGTCGGCTTCCCTGTCTGTTTCCTCAGGAATCTCTATCGTTATTTCTTTTGTTGCACCGCTTATTTCCCCTGAAACCGTCTCGAATTCCTTTATGCCCCAGGGGAATACCGGCATTATTATTTCGAGCGCGTCAGATTCGACATCTGTCAGCGCTTCCAGTTTTATTGTTGCAGAGCAGCATTTTTTCGCTATTGCCTTGAATTCAGCTTTTTCGCTTTTCCCGCTTGCAACAGTAATTTCTATTGTGTTCCCGTCCGGGAATTCAAGGTTGTCAGATTCGATTTTCACCAGGACGTTTTTCATTTCAGGCAAACTGTTGTGCACGATTGCAGTGACAGTAAATTCGTCGCCTTTCACAGCAAACCTTGGAAGGATAAGCCTTGCAAGCAAATCTTTTGTCACTGCAATTTTGCCTTCCTGTGCGCCTGCCTTTGTTTCGGAATTCGCAATCACTGTAGCGCGCCAGGTTGTGAGGTTGTCAGGCAAATCCACATCGAATTCCGCAGTTCCCGTGGAATCCGTTTTCAGGAATGCCTTCCAGAATGCCGTGTCAGAAAAGGTCTTTCTTATTTCTGCGGCGGCATACGCTGTTCCGCCGTCCCTTGCTGCGTTGTCAGCTTGGGTTGTCGGTGTGGCCATTGGCACGGCCCCTCCGCCGCCCTTAGCCATTTCATTAATGCCGTAATAGCCTCCATAATACCCGCCTATGCTCCACTGGGTATTCACTCTGTTGTATTCCGGCGCAAAGAAGAATTTGAAGATATCTTCCTTGTTGTCCTGTGCGAGCTGGTAGATTGCCTCATCAACGAGCATTACTGCGAATTCCGCTTCCACAGGCTGGCCGTCGGATGTTGCTTTGACTATATAGTGCGCCTTGTCGCCTGGCCTGTAATATTCCGCGTCTGTTTCGATGCTCAAATCTATTTTCTTTTCCTTCGGCGGCACGTTCAATGAAAGCTGTTTGTTGAAGACCTTTCCGCCCTGCACGCCTGTCACAGAAACAAAGGCGTTAGGCTCATAGTCTGTGGAAACCGGAATGATGTATGAAAGCCTGTTTTCTGCAGAATACACCGCCTCGTACTGGTACATGCCCCTGCCTTCCACCGAAATCAATGCGTAGAATCCTGGTTCAGGCATTGTTATTGTGAGCACAGCCTGTTCGCCTGGGAGATAGAAATCGCGGTCAAGCGCTGCCTCTATTTCTTTCACCTTGCTTTCGCTTTCATAAGAGCTGACGCTGAATGAATTCTCGGCTTTCACGGTGTTTCCTTTCGAATCCTGCGCTGATGCTTCCACCGCATAATTTCCGGTTGGGAGCGAGAGCCTTATTTCGGCTTTCCCTTCGCTTGTGCTTGCTGTTTCCTCTTTCACCAGGGTGTGTTCGTAATCGCTTGAAGTGCTGTTCCAGTTAAGCGAGAAAACCTTCACTGTTGCGCTTGTTTCCGCTGCTGCGCCCTCGAAGTCTGCGGCTGTGATTTTCAGCACAACCTCCTCGTTTTCAGCGTACCACCACTTGTCAGGCATTACAGTGAGCCTGAACATTGCTGGTGCAACAGTGATTTGGCCTGTGCCTTTCACTTCGCGGTTGCTTTCATCAACAACAGTCGCTTCAATCTGGTAGCGCTTTTCCCTGTCTGCATTCGTGTCGAATTCTAGGAATGCCTTGCCCTCGCTGTCAGTGGTTGTTTCCCCTTCGGTCACAAGCTCTTGCCCGCCATAATACGGGTAAGACCTGTAAGAAGAGTAAGGCGAAACCGCCACTTCGTCGTAGTAAACGCATTTCCAGTAGCCGTAGCACGGGCTCTGGTAGTATGAGGAATAAACCCTGTACATCACTTTCGCATCCTGCACAGGCGCCTTGAACAAGTATTCCGCCTTTATCTCGACGCGCGCCTTTTCCCCGCCTATGAAAACATCCTTGGAAGGGTTCACTGTCACTTCAAATTCAGGCTTCAGGTATTCCTGCACCTGGAAAGAAGCCGAGGTTGAATAATAGCCGGCTTCGGCTTCCCCTGGTTTGCTTATTGCTGCGTCAATATAATACTGCCCGAGAGGCGGCTCGTCCGCGAGATTGAAAGAGCCTTCGAATGAGCCGAATTCATTGGTTGTAAAATCTGACTTGAATACCTCGTTCCATTTCGAATCCCTTATCGTAACCGAAAGCGTTTTGCTTGCAACTGCGGCATTTTTGCCTGTGCTTGTTTCCCAGACTATGCCCTTGAAGTGCACTTCCTGGTTCGGCCTGTAAATAGGGCGGTCAGTGAAAAGGTAAACCTGTTTCCTTTCGGCGCTTTCCCCGCCATAATAATAGCTTTGCACATATGCGAAAGAATTGTCTTTTTTTGCAATGAAGAGCCTCTGGTAATAATCTGTTGAAGCAGGCTTTTCCTGCTGCCATTCGAATAATCCCAAATCATTGGTGAAGCCAAGGCTTGTTTCTGTTGCTTCCGGCTTTTGTTCCGGTGTCGTGGGTGTTTTCTGCTGGAGCAGTTTTATTTCCGCGCCTGAAATCGGCTTTCCTGTCTTGATATCAACCGCATAGAATACTATTTTTTCAGGTGATTCTTTTGCCATGAAGGCGATTTCTTCGACTGAAAAAAACGCTGTGGGCTTTTGGTCCGATTCGGTTGAATAGCCTTTTATGAAATACAATCCTGCCTGTTCTATCTGCAAATCCGCTTTCTGGCAGTCCTGGCCGTTTCCAAGCTGTACAGTGAGGGTTTTGAAGGGCTTTTCGCCTTTCATGAAATCGCTTGTGTCATTCATGCCGTAATTGTACCTGTCGAAGATTGCTGAAAAGTCCTCGAACCTGTAGAGTTCAACTGTCGCAAGGCCTGAACCGCACAACTGCGCTTCGACCTTGTCGCCGAGCATGAACTTGTCGCTTATGCTGATGTAAAAATAGCGGTTGTAATAGTCAGGGGCCACTCCGCCTTTCCCTTCCTCGGCCTGCACGCCTGTGTTTGCAACAGGTACGGCTGCAGCCGTTCCAGTCTGCATCATTGCAGCTGCGGTTGCGGGAACCAAAATTATTGCCAAAAATACCAGTAACGAAAGCGTTTTTTTCATAGAATCACCCAATCAATATAACGCTGGGGTTTTTAAAGCACTTGCGGGAACGTTCGGGAAAGCCCGAATCGGCTTCCAAAAGGTTTTAAACCGTTGATTTGCCTTGGCGGATTCTGGCATGGCGAAAACAGCCTGCGCAAAGTTTTAAGCCATTGATTTGTCTTGGCGTTCAGGCAGGCTGAAAACAGCCCTGCAAAAGGTTTTAAATGATTCTTTCCCTTTGTTATATTCGTTTTTTCAATTGTCTTCTTGGGGTGATAGAGCAATGCAAGAGTTGGTAGAGGTTAAAGTCAACGACAACGAGAACGTAATGCAGGCAGTGCAGAAAGTAATGACCGAAAAGGACATCAGGCTGTTTGTGCCGGTAGAGGCTTCGGGCAGCATAAAGAATTTCGCGATTTCGGTGATAGGCAAAACCTGCAGCCTGCAAAGGGATATGACCGGCAGGTCTTACGAGATCGGCTCAATGAGCGGGAAAATCCACGCTTTGACTGACGGCTTCCTTTGGGATTTGTCCATTATAGTTAGGGGCAACGGGACAGGCCCTGTGCACGGCACCCTCAAGGACGCTGTCGCAGCCGGCCCGGTTTCGCTGACCTTCAGGAAAGTGAACATGGCCCAGATAAGAATCGCGTGAATTCAGGGAAGTGACAGATTGAAGGACTGCATTTTCTGCAGGATAGCCGAAGGCAAAATCCCGAGCGCAAAAATCTACGAGGGCAAAAAGGTTTTGGCATTCCTTGATATTGCGCCGGTGAATAAAGGCCACGCTTTGGTGATACCGAAAAAGCATTATTCGAACATTTCCGATATCCCTGAAACTGAACTGAAGGCTGTCGCTGCGGCTGCAAAAAAGGTCGCCGCGGCACTCCAAAAATCCCTGAAGCCTGAAGGAATCAACATTTTGCAGTCCAACGGCCGCGCAGCAGGCCAGGTCGTAATGCACTTCCACCTGCACGTGATTCCGCGCTATGAAGGCGACGCGGCAGGCTTCAGGTGGCCGAAGCGCGCCTACGAAGAAGGCGAAATTGACCTGTACAGGAAAAAGATTTCGAAAGCATTCAAGTGACAAAACAATCAGGCGAAAAACCGGCTTTTGGAAAGGCTTAAAAGCCATGGTTTCCAATATTCTTATACTGCGGAGTTACGGGAGCGGTCTAACCGGCAAGGTTGAGGGCCTTGTGGCTTAGTGCCTTCAGCAGTTCGAATCTGCTACTCCGCACTGCTATTTTTTTCCAGGAGCCATTCCTGCAGGTTTTTTGTTTCTATTTCGATGTTTTCCTGGCTGGTTTTCGCTGTTTTTCCGGCGTACAGTATTGTCGCTTTTTTTGCCCTGTTTTTTTTGCAGAATTCAATGAGCCCGTCTTTTTCCCTTGCGGGGATTGTTTCCGCGAAACAGACGTTTATTGGCATCACCTTGGTTTTCTTTTTTGCCACAAGGTCGGTTTCTTTTGAGTTTTTCCAGTAAAAGATTTCAAATTGCCTGCGTTTTAGCTCTATTGCGGCTGCCGCTTCGGCCAGCCTTCCCTTGTCCTCGGTGAAAGACCTGGATGCATATTGCTGCATTCCGAGGTCAAAGGCATAGACTTTCCTGGCTCTTGTGAGGGATTCTTTCATCGAGTAAGAAAAGAACGGCACTTGGAACACAAGAAAAGCCGATTCCAGGTAATCCAGGAATTGCTTTATCGTGTCATATGACAGCCCGAGAACGCTTCTTATCCCTTTAAGGCTTACCTGTTTTCCGGAATTGGTCAGCAAGTAAAAAGCCATATTCCTTAGTGCGGCCGAATCCCTTACCTGATATCGTGTCACAATGTCTTTTATAAGCGCAAGCTCGAAATATGATTCCAGCAGTTTTTCTTTTTTCTCCGGATTCAGGACAACCTCCGGATAACCGCCAGTTTTCAGGTATTCATCCAGCCCTTTTTTGGTTATCCTGCGGAATTCGGCGAAAGAAAAAGGCAGTATCTGAAAGCCAATGTCCCTCCCGCCAAGGGAAGAGGCAAACTCGCCGCTCAAAAGCTTTGCCGATGAACCTGTCACTATTATCTGGCATTGCCTTGTATCGACCGCTTTCCTTGCCCATTTTTCCCAGCCCGGGATAAGCTGAACCTCGTCAAAAACAATCGTGTCGTCTGCCTCAAGCCCTTCCGCAAAAGACTCCATCAGATCAGTGTTCAGGGAATTTATTAGTTTTGGGTCTTCCAAGTTGACGTACCTTGTATTTGAGCCTTTCGGCATCCTCTCCAGGAGCCTCCTGGCAACAACGGATTTTCCGGCGCGCCTCGGCCCGAACAAAAAAACCACGTTTTTGCGGCTTATAAAAGGCAGAATTTCGTCCTCGACGTCCCGTTTATGGGTTTTTTCCCTCAAAACCCATTTATCCAACAACCCCTTGTAATCGCCTGAAAGCATGAAAAAATAATGCGCCTAAGAGTATATAAAGGGTTACGCTATAACGTAACCCCTTAAATATGCCCGAATAGCGCCTTCAGCAGTTCGAATCTGCTGCTCCGCATCATTTTGTTCCCTCTGGTTTTTGTGGTGTGTTATTAATTTTTTCCCTCCTTATTTTAATGATGCGCCAACAAAGCTTTTCGAGGAGACAGCCAGCTCGCAGGCGGGAAACCAGGAAGCCTGCAAGTGTTCCTTTCACTAAAGGAGAAAAGGTTCGCATAGCCGGCGGTTCGTTCAAAGGGGAAAAGGGCGAGATTGCCAATGCAGGAAAAAGGAGTTCTACTGTTCACATTTCCCAGAGCACAGTGCGAAGGATTGAAAAGTCAGTTACTGTTTATGATCGGGATGGCAAGAGCAGGAAACCAGTCGAATTGTATGATGGCGTTATTAGGAGCAGGATGGTTGGCGTTGACAACCGTGACTTGGCTGCCCATGAGCCGTCAAAGGGAAGGCCTCAGAGAAGGAAAAGAAGGATTGACCCTGCTTCAAGGAAACTGGATGAAATTTTCAAATTAAGAAACCAAATTCATGACACTGAAGTGCGATACGATAAACGCAGCATAGAGGCTCTAAGAATTAGAGAACTCTTGAATCCCAAGATTTTGAAGTTGAGGGGCGATTTGACAAATATTGGCAAAATTGAGGGAATAAGCGGTCGCGGGATTACTGGAACAAAAAGATCCGGTCAAGCGCAACGTCATAGGGGCAGGCAAGGGACAAAACAGGCAATAGGGGAATACAGGGACGTAGCATTGCGGAATGGAGAGGAGTTCGCGGCTGAAGCTGAGTGGCCCCAAGAAAGAGCAGGGGCAAAGGTTGGAGCCTATGGGGGCAGGTCAAAGGCAGGCACAACCGTGAAAGGGCGCATTCCAAGAAAGACAGCCCTTGCATTGAGGCGCATGGCAAGGCAAAAATCGAAATGATTCTGAAACACGCTGAAATAGAACGCTACCAAAAAGTCGCTGCTCCGCACTTCTGTTTTTTTTGGAGCCATTCCTGCAAAAAGGCTTAATGGCTGTGCTTGTTTTTTCCGTCTGCGCAGCACTGGCATTCGGATTGGATTGTTGTGTGCGTTATATTGTATTTTGATTTGAGCATTTTGTTTATGCCGGAGATTATTTTATTCATTGCCTTTGCGTTTTTCGCGTCAATCAGGATATGGGAGCTGAGGGCATAAACGTCAGAGGTTATGCACCATATGTGCAAATCATGCACGCCCCTCACCCCATCCATTTTTTGGATGTCCGCCATCACGTGCTCCAGGTTAATGTTTTTTGGGGCCGCTTCCATAAGCACATGCGCAGATTCTGCCAGTAATCTCAGCGAACCTATCAGTATCAGCAATCCGATTATTGCGCTGGTTATGCTGTCAAAAACAGGATTGCCTGTGAATATTATCAGCACGCCTGCAATGACAACGCCGGCAGAGGACAAAGTGTCTGTCAAAGCATGAAGGTATGCGGCCCTGATATTCAAGTTTTCTTTTTCATGGCTGTGCATTTTTATTACAACATATAAATTGGCAATTAATCCGATAACCGAAATTGCAAGCATTTCAGGCCCTTTTATCTGCAACGGGGAAAAGAAGCGCCTGTATGCCTCGTAAAAGATATACAAGGTAACGAAAACCAGTATGAGGCCGTTGACTGCGGCAGATAAAATCTCAGCCCTGTAATACCCGAATGTGAACTTTTTTGTCGGTTCTTTCATCGAGAGCCGTATTGCATAATAAGCCAGCATAAAAGCCGACAAATCTACAAGGACATGGCCTGCATCGCTCAACAGCGCCAGGCTGTTCGTAAAAATGCCGCCTGCGACTTCCAGAAATAGGATGAATGCGGACAGTGCAATGAAAACCTTGAATTTTTTCTGCAAAACATCCCGCTGAATCATGGCGACCATGACCTTGATTTTCAGCCCAGCGCTCCAAGGATGCTGGAAACGCTGATGCCAACGTTGAGGATGCCAAGCACCATGCCGACCACGAATGCGAACACCAACAGCAAAAGCCATTGCATGAAGGCCTCGCCCCACCTTACTTCCCTCTTGTAGGCCATTTGCGCGCTTGCCTTGACAATGCCTATTGTGAGGAGAAAGCCTATCCCGAGCACAAGAAGGTTTTCGAAAGCCATAATAATATTACCCAAAATAATCAATTTAAAGTGGTCGTAAACAACCCGGAGTTGCAAAAATGAAGCTTTTTTATTCGAAAAAGTTTTTGGAACACCTTACTTTCAGGAACCCCGAATGCCCTGGAAGGCTAACCGCAATCACTGGTTTCCTGAAAAAAAAGGGCTTCAATGAAAAGGATTTCATTGAACCGAAGCCGGCTCTCGAAAAAGACATGCTGTTAGTGCACGAGCAATGCCTTTTGGACGAACTGAAACTGCGCTCCAAGCGCCTGCTTTCAGTTCCGGATAATCCATTCAATGAAAACACTTATGAATTGTCCCTTCTCAGTGCGGGCGCTGCATTGGATGCGGCAAGGGCCTGCGAAAAGGAATTCGCTTTTTCGCTTGGAAGACCCCCCGGCCACCATGCAGGCATAAGGACTTTCGGGGGATTCTGCTATCTGAACAACATCGCTTTTGCCGTGAGGAAGGCGCAAAAGGAAGGCCTTGCGAAAAAAGTGCTTATTGTTGATTTCGATGTGCACCTTGGGCAGGGCACGCTTGAAATATTCGAGCACGATGACAGCGTTTTCTATTTGTCTTTCCACCAGAATCCCAATACGATTTATCCATGGAAGAATCTCGGCATGGAGAGCGATACCACCAAAAAAGTGGATTTGATGCCAGGGGCAAGCGACGAGGACTTCCTGCACATCTTCAAGCAGGAAACCCTGGTCGTGGCGAAATCCTTCAGGCCGGACATGGTGGCGATTTCAGCAGGCTTTGATATTTTTTACACTGATTTGGTGGTCGGCACCGATTTGAGGATAATGAAGCCGCAGACTTTTTTTGAAATAGGGAAAACATTGAGGGAGATAGGAAAGCCGTCTTTTGGGGTTCTGGAGGGCGGATATGACCTTAATGCGCTCGGGGAAAACGTTTTTAACTTCCTTAAGGCATTTAACTGATGCTTTGGGCATTTTTGGGGCAGGGAAAATGTTTTTAACTTCCTGAATGCATTTTATTAGGGCGATTTGATGTTTTTTGCGGTGGTGGAATGCGGGTCCTGATTGCTTTCCAGGCTGAAAGCAGGTCGAATGCAAAGGTTGCCGGCACGTTAAGGCAGGAATTCGAGAAAATGGGCTGGCAGACAGAAGTGCACCCTGTCCTTGCAAAAAAATCAAAGAAATGGTTCCATCACATGAAAGAGTTCAGGAAAAAGAAAAAAATAGAGTTGAAGGAAGGCCAGATGGACGCAAAGAAATTCGATTTGGTTGTTGTCGGCACGCCTGTCTGGACCTATAAGCCCACGCCTTTAATGACGACTTTTTTGAGGGAAATGCAGAACACCAAGGGCAAGAATTTCGCTCTTTTTGTCACATGTGTCGGCTTTCCTGGCACAACAATAAAAACAATGTCCAGTATTCTCACCACAAAGGCTGCAAAGGTCGCTGACTCGCTTGTCTTAAGGTCGATTTTCGAGCTTGACGAGAAAAAGCTGGCTTTCGCGAAAGAGTTTGCGAAAAACCTTGCGGTTGAGGCATTGTCCCCTGCGGCAGAGGACTAAGCCATTTTCTATTATCAGCCGCATCGCGGTGCCTTCCATTGGCTGTGCCTGAGGGTTAAGCGGTTTCTTCTTTCCCTGCTGTCGCGATGTAATTCCCATGCTGTGCAAGAGAGTTAAGCGGTTTCTTCTTCTGGAATCCAGTCTTCTTCTGTCGGCGACGGCAAAGGCAGGTTCTTGGCAGGCATTGTGACATAGAACACATTGAGGCCCCTGCGCATGAGCGAACCGTAAGAATCAATTTTCATTTCGTTTCCTTCCAAGAGGTTGAAGCCAAGTTTTCTCCCGTTGTGCGGGAAAACAACCTGCCACTGGTAGGAATCCCTTGAGCCTGGCTCTATCGGTGCCCAGTACAAGGTATCCATGTAGTAAAAGATGTCCTCTTTGCCGTCCTCGTCCTCATCAAAGGAAAAGATTGCGGTGCCAGGCTTCTGGCCTTTCACATAGCCGAATTCGTCCAGCGATGGCAGGAAATAGGGCAGGCCAGGCGAACCGGAATCAGTGGAGTCTGTTCCCTTGAACCACATTGTTTTGCTGAACTGCATCGGGAAATCCTGCGCGCTCAAAAACAGGAAAAGCCTTTCGCGGTCCGAAGAAACATAATAATTGTATCTTACAGGATATTGCCCGAAAGAAATCGTTTCTGTTGAAATTTTTCCAGGCGTGAAAGAATATATCCCCAAATCAGCTTCCCAGTCGCTTACGACTCCGAACCGGTCTGAATCAGGGTCAAGCACGAAATAGAAATCGTTCGTGTCAACGCCGACCACTGCGGCCCCCTCGTTGAAATCGCTGAAATAAAAATATGACAGGTTATGGACTTCGTCATCGCTGCCCCCAAAAAAGAAGTCGCCGATGTAAAAATAAGAGGTCGAAACCGGGTGGTCCCAAGAAGGCTCGTCGGAAATTGTCGTGGTTTCATCAGAGGGCACTATTTCCGGCTCGCCTGGCTTAAAGAAATTGTATACAAGGAATGCTGCGATTGCAAGTATCAGCACTGCAACAATGTATTTGCCTGCATTCGATTTATGCCTTTCCACCGAACCCCTTTTCATGTATACAATGAAGCCTTCTACAAATAAATTCTTTTCTGTCTTTTTTTTAGGCGTTGAAAGGGGGTTTTTTGACGCCTTGCGAGCTGACAGGCAATAATCTCACGAAAAGGATGCACCGGCTCACCCTGAAGGAACTGGAAAGGATGGGCAGGGAAAAAGACTTGGTTATAGGCAGCATTGAAGAGGAAAAGCGCACAATGCTCCCGCTTGAACGCAAAGGCTCCTATGATTTTCTGGTGGAATCAGGGAAAGGCTTAATCGGCATTGAGGTAATGACCAGGCCGACAAAAGGAAAGCTCAAGGAAAAGCTCAGGTACAAGGGCAGCGTTGACCTGTTTGTTTTCGTGCTGTCCTCGAACTGCCTGGGCCTTTACAGGAAAACCCAGAAGCACGGCCTGCCTTGCAGGGCAAGGCCGAAGTTTTTCCCAGCTGATTTCAGGCCGGATGAAATCATGGTTTGGCTCCTGGACGCCACAAGAGGGCAATTCACTGAAAAGGGCGCTTTTGCCGAAATCTTTAATGTTGCGAGATAAGGAAAAACTATTTATTGGCAGAGGAGGCATTTATTATAGTATAATAAAGGGCGGTGCAGGGCCCGTAGCGCAGTGGATAGCGCGGCTGCCTTCTAAGCAGTAGGTCGAGGGTTCGAATCCCTCCGGGCTCGTTTCCGGGCTTTTCTTTTTAAAAAAGAAAAGCCTAGGTTGGCCAAAAGAAAAGACCTGATGGATAAAAGAAAATTCTGAGTCGGTTAAAAGAAAGAAAAGTTGGTGATTGTTATGAAAACTCAAAAGCTCTCCAAATCTGAAAATGAAATCGTTAAAATCGCGCTTGGCGCGGTAATGCTGAACCGCGTGGACACAAAGGCGATTTCCTCCTCTGTCGGGTGCGCGCTCCTGGCAGGCAGCGGCAGGATTTATGCCGGGGCAAACATCAAGAACCTTTCCTCTTCGCCCACTTCGATTTGCGCAGAAACCGCCGCAATCGCCTCGATGTTTGCGGCAGGGGAGCGGAGAATAAAATTCATTGCAGCAGTGCACATGCCTGACCGCAAAAGCGGCAAATGGGAAGTGCTCCAGCCCTGCGGGGCCTGCAGGCACATAATCGGAGAATTCGGCAATCCCTGGATTGCAATCTCCAAAGCAAAAAAGGCAAGGCTTGCGGACCTTTACCCGTTGCCTGTGAGAAAGAAGTAGGGGTTTGCGGTCTTATTTTTTGTGCTGTTCGGCTATTTCCTTTGCCATGCGGTCGATGTCCGAGGCGTCTATGTTTTTGTCTTTCACGATTTCGACTATAATCTTCTGCCTTTGCTCTTTCTGCTCCGGCACTGTGGCTGCCTTTGCAAACAGGATGTTTATGAGCGATTCGACTTTCACGAGATTGCCGTCGTTTTCCTCTATGAATTTCTGGAATCCGCCCCTGTCAAGCTCCCTGCGGTACATTTTGCATGCGGCAATCCTTCTCTGGCTCAAAAGCTCTGCCTTTTCATCCATGAGCCTTTTCAGTGCAGACCTTTCGCGCCTTTTCAGGAGGCTTGCCCTTATTCCGGCAAGGTGCAATGGCGAGGTTTTCTTGTAGATTTTTGCCTCGATTTTTATGAGCCTGTGGTGCTTTTCGCTTAAGAGCTTGAGGAATATTTCCTCGTCTATTTCCCTTTTCAGGAATTTCTGCTCCACCGTCCTTATGTCTGACTTGAGGATTTGCATTTCATCCTGCAGTTTTTTTGCCGGGGGATTGGACCAGATGCCGTAAATTATTACAATGCCGAGGACTGAAAATGAAATGAAGTATGCGGTCAGCAACAGGATATCTATCAGTATGCCCTTGCCGAAAAGAAAGTATATTACGGCAAAAACCAGCACCAGCATGAAAAGCAGGAAAACCAGCGAAAGGTTTTCCCTTAACCTGGAGTCCTCAAGCATGGTAACAATAAGGGCTTTCTTATTTATATATTTATTTGAAGGCCAGTTCTGCGGCTTCCTTTATATTGGAAACCTCGATTACCTGCATGCCGTATTCCTCGAACAGCGCTTTGTTCAAATCAAATTCCACAGGCTCGTAATAAACCCGCTGGAGCACGAATCCGCGGCCTTTTTTTTCAGCGGTTTTCCTTTCATAAACAATTCCCTTGGACTGGCCTTCAGGCACAAGGAACAATTTGATGCCGTTCTGCGCTGCCGCGGTGCCTTTCTCTATAACTCCGCCTATCTGGCCTATTGTACCGTTTTCCTGTATTGTGCCTGTCATCGCGAAATCCTCCCTGATCGGCTTTTTTTCGATTGCAGCAATGGTTGCCAGGGTCAGTGCGGCGCCTGCGCTCGGCCCGCCTACAAGATTCGATTCGCCTGCGGTGATCGTGTAAATGACATCCCTGTTTTCAAGGCTTTTGCCTGTGAAGTCCTCGGCCACTTTTTTTGCTGTTTCCGCAGAGTATTGGGTGTCGGGTTCGACGAAGGGATTCACACTAAAAAGCACTCTTCCCTTTCCATCCGTTATCTCCACTTCAGCCTGGCTCATTACCCCTGTGCCGTTGCTTGAAACAGCCAGGATGTTCACTTTCGAGGAATAAGTTCCCTCTGAGAGCTGGGCTTTCTGCTCCTGCTGGACTGCAGCAGGCTGCCCTCCTTCAAAGTACGGGTAAACCAGCAGGCCGATTATCACGCCTGTCGTCAGGACAAGGAGTGTGAAAAGGAACAGCTGGAGTCTTGAAGTCATATAATTGAAGAAACTTGGAAAAGTTTAATAGTTTTTTGTTTTTGTTCGCCGGTTTTTTAGTACAAAATCAGAATGCGCTCCGGCTGGCCGCAAGCTTCGCCTCTTTTTTGGATTTCACTTTTTTCATGGAATAGAATGCTTCCCTTTCCCTTTCCTCAAGCCTCTGGTCTATGTAGCGCAGTGTTTCCTCAAGCCTTGGGATTGTGACCTTTTCAAGCGAGTTCACCTTTCTTTTCGTGCGGCTGATTTCAAAGGAAAGCCTTTCAAGCATCGCCTCCTTTTCTGCAAGCGAAACTATTTTTTCAAGGGATTCCTCGAACCTGCCTGAGGCATCGTCGACAGCCGAAGATGTTTCTGTTATGCTGTAGCCTCGCTCTGAAAGCGTCCTTGAAATCTTTCCAGCCTTCAAAGAGGGAATTTTTGCGCCCATCAGGTTTCTCTCGCCTGCCTCGATTTCGACAGAATCATTCCTTGAAGCCGCAAGCGCGTTTTCAGCTACTGTGACCCTTCCGAGCTGGGCCATTGCGATTGCAAGCGAATCGAATGCCTTTGAAAGGCCTTCCTCGAGTTCAATGCGCGCCTCTTTCGCAGGCCTTGTTTCCCTGAAGTATTCGTTGAACAATGCGTCCCTTTTTTCCTTCAGGAGGCGGTGGCCTTTCCTTGCCAGTTCTATCTTTTTCCTTGTCCTGAGCAATTCCATCCTTGTCGGCTTTACGTTCCTTATCATTCAATCACTTTCTTGGTTTTTTGGCCTTGGCCTGCTTTTCCTTTTCGGCGGTTTTTTCGCCTTTCAGGTATTTCCTTATGTGCTTTTCATCAATCCTTTTCAGCTCCCTTTCCGGAATTGTTTTGAATAGCCCCCATGCTATGTCAAGGGTTTCGTGTATGGGGCGGTTTTCCTCGTATCCCTGGTTGACAAAGTTTTTTTCGAAGAGGTCCGCGAATTTCAAATATTGCCTGTCCCTTTCAGTGAGCGCCTCTTCGCCGACCACCGCAACCAAGTCCTTTTTGTCCATTCCTTCGGCATAGGCCGCATAAAGCTGGTTTGATACGCCTGCATGGTCTTCCCTTGTTTTTTCAGGCCCGATGCCGTGGTTCATGAGCCTGCTAAGCGAAGGCCTCACATCTATCGGCGGGTAAATTCCAGCCATGTGCATCGGCCTGCTCAAAACAATCTGCCCTTCAGTGATGTAACCTGTGTTGTCAGGTATTGGATGAGTTTTATCATCATCCGGCATCGAAAGAATCGGCAGCTGGGTAATTGAGCCTTTTTTGCCTTTTATCCTTCCTGCCCTTTCATAGATTGTGGCAAGGTTAGTGTACATATAACCGGGATAACCTCTCCTTCCAGGCACTTCTTCCCTTGCAGAGCTTATTTCTCTCAGCGCCTCGCAGTAGTTTGTCATGTCTGTGAGAATAACAAGCACCTGCATGTCCTTGTCGAACGCAAGGAATTCCGCGGCTGTCAGGGCGATTCTCGGCGTGATAATCCTTTCGATTGCAGGGTCGTCGGCATAGTTCAAAAACATCACGACTTTTTCGAGCGCGCCTGTTTTTTCGAATTCCTCGCGGAAAAAGTTCGCCTCTTCGTGGGTGACGCCCATTGCTGCGAACACTATTGCGAATTTTTCCTTTTCGCCCAAAACAGTGGCCTGCCTTGCGATTTGCGCTGCAAGCCTGTTGTGCGGCAGCCCTGCGCCCGAGAATATCGGCAGTTTTTGCCCTCTCACCAGCGTGTCCATTCCGTCTATTGCGCTTATGCCTGTCTGGATAAAGTCACCGGGATTGTCCCTGCTTGTGGGATTTATGGGAGAACCGTTTATGTCGAGTTCTTTTTCGCCGATTATTTCAGGGCCGCCGTCAATCGGCTTTCCCAAGCCGCTGAAAACCCTGCCGAGCATTTCCTCGCTCACTCTGAGCTTCAGTGTTTCCTCAAGGAATCTGACCTTCGATTTTTTCACGTCGATTCCGCTTGTGCCCTCGAAAACCTGTATCACCGCGGTATCCTCTGTGACCTCAAGGACCTGGCCGTTTTTTATGGACGAGTCAGGCATTTTCACCTGCACTGTTTCCTGGTACATCACGTTTTTAGTGTTTTTCACGAAAACAAGCGGGCCGGCAATCCTTTCAATCGTGTTGTATTCCTTTATCATTTCGCCACACCCCCGCCCTTCTTTGCAAGCAATTCCCTTTTCTTCAGCTCCGCAAACTCTATTTCAATCCTGTCCCTTACAGATTTCATTTCCTTTTTGAATTCCCCAATCGGCAGGGCTTTCATCCTCGAAATCCTCTGCACTGATTCGAGCTCGCTGATTCTTTTCGCGTCAGGGAATTCAAGTGTTGAGGCCTGCTCTTCCAAGAACAATATTGTTTCAATCATCCCCAATTGTTTTTCGAGAGGGCAGAAAGTGTCGACTTCATGGTAGGCGCTTTGCTGCAAAAAGTCTTCCCTTACCATTCTCGCGATTTCAAGCGCAACCCTTTCTTTCGGCGGCAAGGCGTCAGGCCCGATTATTTGCACTACTTCAAGCAATTCCGCTTCTTTTTTCAGCAGCGCCATTGTTTTCTCCCTTGCCTTAGGCCAGCCCTTTGAGACATGCTCAGCAAGCCATTTCCCTGTCTGCTCGATATAAAGCGAATATGATGAAAGCCAGTTTATTGAAGGGAAATGCCTTCTTTCGCTGAGAGAACTGTCCAAGCCCCAGAAAACCTTCACGGTCCTAAGGGTGTTTTGTGTCACCGGTTCTGAAAAATCCCCGCCAGGCGGCGAAACAGCGCCGATTGCGCTCACCGACCCTATTTTTCCGCTCAATGCTTTCACCCTTCCGGCCCTTTCATAGAATTCCGCAAGCCTTGTGCCAAGATAAGCAGGATATCCTTCCTCGCCAGGCATTTCTTCAAGGCGCGAGGACACTTCCCTCAATGCCTCTGCCCATCTTGAAGTGGAATCCGCCATAAGCGCGACATTGAAGCCCTGGTCGCGGTAATATTCCGCAATAGTGATTCCTGTGTAAATCGATGCTTCCCTTGCGGCAACAGGCATATTAGAAGTGTTCGCTATCAATACAGTCCTTTCCATTAACGGCCTGCCTGTTTTCGGGTCCACGAGTTTCGGGAATTGGGTGAGCACCTCGGTCATTTCGTTCCCGCGCTCCCCGCATCCCACATAAACTATTATTTCAGCATCGGCCCATTTTGCAAGCTGCTGCTGCACCACTGTTTTTCCAGAACCGAACGGCCCGGGAATGCTTGCAGTGCCGCCTTTCGGGACAGGGAAAAGGAAATCTATGACCCTTTGCCCTGTAGTGAGAAGTTCTGATGGCGGGAGTTTTTCAAGATAGGGGCGCTTTTTTTTGACAGGCCATTCCTGCATGAGTTTTATCGGCTTGCCGTCGATTTTTGCGATTGTTTCCTCGACAGAAAAATCGCCTTCCTTCAAATCGGAAATTTTTCCTTCAGTGTGCGGGGGCACAAGGATTTTGTGGCTTATCTCCTTCGATTCCTGCACAGTGCCGATTATCTGGCCTGCTTTCACCTGTTCTCCGTTTTTGGCCAGAGGCTTGAAGCGCCATTTCTTTTTCCTGTCAAGCGCAGGAGCCTCTGTCCCGCGCGCAATGAAATCGCCTGATTTCTGCCTCACGGTTTCAAGCGGCCTCTGTATCCCGTCATAAACGCTTCCCAAAAGCCCCGGCCCAAGCTCAAGGCTCAAAGGCTTTCCTGTCCCTTCCACCGGCTCGCCAGGCATCAGGCCTGATGTTTCCTCGTATACCTGTATTGTGGCCATGTCCTTGTTGAGCCTTATCACTTCCCCGATAAGGCCTTCCCTGCCGACTCTCACAACCTCGTTGATGCTTGCGCCAAGCATTCCTCTCGCTTCAATGACAGGCCCTGAAATCCTGGCAATTCTCCCATTTTCCATTTGTGTCCCCTCTCTATTTCGCTCCTGTTTGTTTTAGATAACAGCCCTTTCCATTCTCCCCTCTATTTTGCTCCTGTGGCTTTTTTGATTATCATTTCCGCTACCCCGCCTGTTATTTTTTCGTTCCTTCCTGGAATTTCTATTATGAGCGGCTTCTGGTTCAGTTCGATGAATGTCGTGATTTCATCCCTTATCTGCGAGCACGAATCATCGGCAATTATCAGACCGATTCCTTCCTCGCCTGCGAGCTTTTCGAATTGCCCTAGCAATGCCTCGCGGCTTTCCTCTGCCCTCACCCCTTTTCTCACTCCGGCAAGCCTGAAAGCAAGCACTGTTTCATGGCTTCCGAGCACAGCAATCTTCATTTTTCCATATCCCGCATTTTTTCATTCCGCAATAAACATTTCCGTGATTCTTTCCTTCGGGACGCCTTCCGCTATTCCGTTCAATATTGCTGTGAGCGTTCTTATTTCGCTTTCCTTGAGCGCAAGATATCCGGCTATCGGCGTCAGCCCGAAAGGCTGGCTGAATGCGGTTGTCTTGAGGCTTTTATGATAATATTGGTCGAGCGCTTTTTCCACAGAGCTCAGGCCCCTGCCTTTGCCGGTTTCCCTTGAGGCCTCGGCAAGCGTTTCATAATACCGTGTGCCTTCAAGGCAGGCGATTGCGGACTGGATGTCTTTGGCTTCTGCCATCGCGTTTGCGTTTTTTTCAGGCAGGAAGTAATGGTTGTGAATCATTATTTCCTTGATTTCCCTTTCCCCGAGCCTGCCGGCAATCCCGCGCAGCGCTATTTTTATGTTCATCATGTCGACCTGTGTGCCGTAGATTTCCAAAAGCCTGTTTTTGTCGTCTAGCACCCCTGCCTTTTTTGCGACTTCCGCCATTTTTTTCTTTTCGAAGACTTTTTCATACAAGTGCCTGTCAAGCGCTTTTTCGATTTCTTCGACGCTTGAGTCGGCCTTCAGCCCTTCTATTGCGTCCTTCAAATTCGTCTGTTTCAGCAGGCCAAGGGTTTCCTCCATTCCCTCAGATTCCTTGAGCCTTTCAATGAATGATTCGGAGAGCGGGCTAGGGTAAAGCATTGTTATCGGCTCGCCTGTGGCCTTTGATTCAAGGATTCTTTTCACGTTTTCGATTTCGTACCTGTAACTCACAAGCCTGAAGAATTCTGAGGCGCTTTTCGGCGTCATCTTCACTATCCTTTCATAGTCCTTTGCCAGGTTCAATGCAAGGCCTTTTTCGATTTCCTCTATTTCCTTTTTGCCTGAAACATTGGGCTCGTATGCAGTGCCCTCGAATGCCGCAATCACGTCCCTGTGGGAATAGCTTTCAGCCAGTTCCCTGAGCTTCCGTTCCTTGACCATCCTGCTCCCCATCGCCCTGACCCTTGTCACAGGATAGGCAAAGGCCATTATTGGGAGAATTTTTTTTACAGTCACGGCCACAAGCGCCAGCACGCCGAGAATTGCGCCAGCAACAACCCAGAAGGCAATCAATTCAGGGCCTGACGCCTGTGCCACCGCGCCTGAAGCCTGTGCCGCTGTGCCTGCGGCCTTTGCCGCAGCCTCCGCTGCAAGGAAAATAATTTTCCCCGCAATCACCGGGTTCATTTTTCTGCCTCCAAAAGCGCAGACAATCCCTTCTTTATTGCCGGTTTTCTTGTTTCAAGCAGCCTTTCAAAGGTCGCATCTATTTCTATGCTGCCGTCGCCTGCGCGCACTATCGCGCCTGCCTTTATCGAAGGCGTCGCTTTCACTGAAACATTTTTCCTTTTCCCTGCAATCGCCCTGATTTCCCTTTCATCTTCTTTAGCCGCTTCAATGATGATGCTTTGCGATGGGATTTCTGATACCGCGCGGTTGACCAAAGCTGCAAGCGATTTGCGGTATTGTTTTTCGGAGCGGAGCTCATCGAGCTTTCCCGCAGCATCGGCTATCCATTTCTCGAGGATTGCATCCCTGCATGCCGCAAGGCTTTTTTTTGCCTCAAGGCTTGCCGAAGAAGCAATCCTTGCGCTTTCCAGTTCCGCCCTTTTCCCTGCGGCATCGATTGCGCGTTTCGCTTCGGCCTGCGCTTCGGTTTCCGCCTCTTCAAGGATTCTTCGCTCCTCTTCAGCCGAGGCTCTCCTGACCGCATCGGTCTTCTGGTCCGCGTCCAGCTTTATTTTTTTCAAAAGGCTTTCCATTCAATCCCATTCCAGGCAGCAGGTTCAGGTGAAAAAGCCTGAGCCCAACGCCAGGACAAAGATTATCATCATTGCCGTGACAAAGCCGTAGATTGCCTGGGTTTCCGTGATTGCCGACAATACGACCATTTTGCCGAAGCTGTAGTCGTCTTTTTCTGTGACCGCACCGACCGCTGCGGCTGTCGTCATTCCCTGGCCTATCGCCGAAAGGCCTGCCGCCACCCCAACGCCGATGCCTGCGCCTATGGCCATCAATCCCAGGCCGAATGCAAGATCCGGGTCTATCATTTCATTCTACCTCCTTTTTTGTGAATTTTCTTTTTATTGTGTAAGGCCTGAATTCCTTTCCCGAGCCCTCGTAAAAAAAGCCGAAGAACTCGACAAAGTGCAGCCTTAACGGATGAGTGAAAGAGCTCAGCATCCCGAACAGGAAATTTACAGTGTGGCCGAGCAGGAGAATCAAGCCGGCTGCAATAAAGCCGACGAACGGCGCAGTGAAAGCGAGAATCGCAATCCTGTTGACTGCCATCGCGATAATTGTAGTGCTCATGCCGAGCGCCGCAAGTCTTATGTACGAAAGCCAGTTGCCCAAAAGGCCGGTCATCCTCATGAAGCCGAGCAGGCCTCCTGATATCGTAAAAAGCACGAGGGCCAGCGCAAGCAATGCAAGGCCTGCGTAAAGGAAAACCGCGCCGAATCCCAGAAGCTGGCCGAGCACGCAGAAAAGCGCCCCTGCTTCAAGGACAATGTTCGCGAACTTGTCGGTAATCGCGCCCTTGATGTTTTTTTTCCTGAGCTCCTCGAGAATGCCGAAAACAATCCCGAGGTTTATGTGCAATAACGCTATCGAAAGGATGATGCCGAAAAAGAAAAGCGTTGCATTGACTCCCATGAAAGTTTTGCCGAGCGGGTCTATGATTATCATTGCCTTGACTGCCTCGCCGCCTGCGTCCCCGAAAAACGAGCCGAAAACAATGCCGAACAGGACAGCCATTATGCTTCCTACAAAAATTATGTTTGTTAGCTGCCTTATGGAATCCGATTTCCTGCCCCAGGTGAAGTGCAGGAAAGCCATTAAGGCTGCAAGGATGGCGCCATAACCTATGTCTGCCAATGCAAGGCCGTAAAACACTGGGAAAACAAAAGCCATGAAAGGCGTCGGGTCGATTGCATTGTATTCCGGCAAACCGTACAATTTAAGCAAAAACTCGAAGTTTTTGATGAAGCCAGGGTTTTCAAGCAGTATTGGCGCCTCTTTTTCCTCGAATTTCACCTGCTCGGCGTAAAACCTGCCTGAAGAGCTTTTTTCCAGGATTGAAAGCATTGCCTCTGCCTTTTTTTCAGGCACAAAGACATCAAAGGAAGCCGTTGTTTCGGTTTTGCCTGCGCCTGCAAAAGCGCTGAAAACAGATTTGTCTATTTCGAGCATTTCCCCTATTGCGAGCAATTCCCCCCGGTTTTCCAAAAGCAGTTTTGCAGCCTGCTCAGCAACGCGCTTTTTTTCCTTTTCGGTTTTTTCCAGCTCAGCGGCTGTTTTTTTCAGGAGAACTGCAGGCTTGCCTTCCAGTTCAGGCAATGTTATCTGCGAGAAATCTGTTTTTTTCAGGTTCTTCAAAAGCGCATCGCTTTCATCTGTGCCGGCTGCCACAATGATTATTTTTTCCTTTTTGTTTTTGCCGAGCGCTTTCAAAAGGCTGGCGTTCTCCGCCCTGCTTATCTCTCCCTGGGCGCTTTCCATGAATTCAGGCGAAATCCTGCCGATTATCACCTCAATGTTCTCGAAGCCCCTGAATGTCTGCAGTTCCATGTCCAAATCCTTGAGGCTTTCAAGCACCGCCGTTTCCTCCCTGAGCGAGGACTCCCTTTCATGCAATTCGCGGTTTTTTTCCTCGATTTCCTCGGCTTTTTTGAGGACAGGGTCTGCTTTTTCCAAAACAAGTTTCTTCAATTCCTGGAATGTTTCAGCCGGCCTCCTTTTCTCGATTTTTTCCACAAACAGGAATTCCTTCGCTTTTTCAGGCAGGCTTTTCTTCGGCTCGAAAGGCGAAAGGATTGCGAAAGCCCTCTTGATTTTTGTGAGGCTGAATGCGGCGAATTTTTCCCTTTCGCCGGCCTCGAATGCCTCGAGCTTTTTCGCCTTCAGGTCAACATTCCTTGTTTCCACTATGCCTTCTTCGTGCAGCCCGGAAAGCACTTTTTCAGCGTCCTTCTGGAGCACGGCAACAGAATACTTCCTCACTCTGGCAGGCTTAAACATCGAGCAGCCCCCGGAAAATGATTTTTTTCGCGGCCGCGGATTTTTTGGCAGCATTCGCCCTTATTTTCTCTTTTTCCTTTTCAATTCTCTCTGTTATTTTCTTCGCTTCCTCGCGGCCTTTTTTGCGGCCTTCCTCGATGATCGCTTCGGCTTCCGCGCCTGCTTTTTCAATGGTTTCTTTTTTGAGGAGTGCTGCCTTTTCCACTGCCGCCTGCTGTTTTTTCTCGCGCTCCCTTTCCGCCTTTTCCACTGCCGCGCGGCCCTCGCTTTCAAGCAGCCTTATTTCCCTAAGGATTTCCATGTTGCCCACTCAACCCGGCCAAAACACGCTAATCAGTGCATTCCGTGCGTAAGTTTAACCGATAAAAACCTTTAAATATATATAAGGGAAAGCCTTTTCCGCAGGAAAACAGAGGGGCTGCAGGGAGAAGAATACAGCCGAGCGCTTTGCCTGCAGGCAAGTATTCTATAGTTATTTAAAAAGTATACACCGCTTCTTATATCTACAGGGATTGAAATGCCTTTCAATGAACTCAGCCTTGCAGTAAATATAGCGGCAATTGCTTTTGGTGTAATTTTCGCTTTCCTGGCGGTTCGCGCCAGGGACTTGGTTAAGGCAGCCCTGTTCTTTGCGCTTGCAAGCGCCTGCATTGCGGCTGTTTTTTACCTCCTCAATTCGCCTTTTGCCGCGGTACTGGAGCTTACAGTCTGCGCAGGTCTTATAACCGTGATATTGCTTGTCGCCCTGTCCCTGACAGACGAAAAAGAAAAGAGGGACGAATAGGTGGGGCGAAATGCTGCATAAACTACTCGCATTCCTTGTCTGCGCCTGCCTTCTGCTTTTTTTCCTCATGGCTTTTTTGAAAAGCTCCTACCCTGTGCCGGCTGAAGAGGGCGAATCCATGTGGATAGGCGATGCCCTCTGGAAGTACAGGAGCTTCGAGACAATAAGCCAGTCGATGCTGATTCTTGCGGCTGTTTTTGGGATTGTAATGCTTGTAAGGGATGAACACAATGAGTGACTTTGTGGTGCTTGCAAATCTGGCCGGGGTTGCGTGCTTTTTCTGCATCGGCCTCTATGCCCTGATTTCAAAAGCGAACCTGACAAAAATCATCATAGCACTGGAGCTTATCGGCAAGTCGACAACACTTTGCTTTATCCTCGGGGGATTTGCCAACGGCGAGACAGGCCAGGCACAGGCAATAGTTTTCACTATAATAGTGATAGAAGTTCTTGTGGCTGCAATGGCGCTGGCGCTGGCGATAATGAATAAAAGAACCCACGGCTCGATAAGAATCGAGAAAACTGTGAGGGAAAAGGCAGAGGAAGCGGTGAAAGCAAAATGACTGCATATTGCCATCGGCTGATTTGGAACGCGGTGAGGGAAAAATGACAGCGGTCCTCGGCGCAATCCTTGCGCCTTTCATCGGTTCGCTGCTCATAATACTTTTATCGAAATGGCCTAACCCGAGGGAAGCAATAAGCATTATCACATCGATAATCACTTTCCTGCTTATCGCATCCGCGGTGCCCGGCATTCTTGCAGGCGGCACTTCCCAGTTTTCGCTTTTTTCAATCCTCCCGAACCTTGATTTTAAGATTGGGGGAGATGGCCTCGGCATCCTCTTTGCAGCGATTTCCTCATTCCTCTGGATTCTCACCACAATTTATTCTGTCGGCTATATGCGCGGCCTGAAAGAGCACGCCCAGACAAGATATTATTGCTGTTTTGCTGTCGCAATGGGCGCAACACTCGGCATAGCGCTTTCAGCAAACCTTTTCACGCTTTTCATTTTCTATGAAATCCTCACAATTTCAGTATATCCTCTTGTAATCCACAAGGAAACAGATGAGGCATTGAAGGCAGGCAAAAAATACCTTTTCTTCACGCTTGGCGGCGGCCTTGCAATCCTTGCAGGCTTAGTGCTTGTTTATTCTGTCGCAGGCACGACTGATTTTGCTGCAGGCGGCATGCTTGGCCAGAGCATGGCAAGCCCTGACGTTGTAAGGCTGATATTCTTCCTGCTGATTGCAGGCTTTGGGGTAAAGGCAAGCATAATGCCATTGCATCCATGGCTGCCATCCGCAATGGTTGCCCCAACACCAGTAAGCGGCTTCCTGCACGCAGTTGCAGTAGTGAAAGCAGGCGTTTTCGGCGTCCTCAGAGTGATTTTCTTCATTGTCGGCCCTTCAATGATATTATCACTCGGTCTCCAGTTCTGGCTGATCCTCTTTGCAAGCATCACAATATTGGTCGGGTCGTTTATCGCGTTAGCCCAGGACGATTTCAAGCGCAGGCTTGCCTATTCAACAATAAGCCAGCTTTCATACATTATTCTTGGCGCAGCGCTCCTTACCTCAATGGGCGTCATGGGTGCGCTTTTCCAGATTGCGGCGCACGCTTTCGCAAAGCTCACTATGTTCTTTGTTGCAGGCGCTGTAAGGGTAAAAACAGGCAAAACAAAAATCAGCGAGCTTGCAGGAATAGGAAAGAAAATGCCGTTGACAATGCTGGCATTCACCCTGGCTGCGCTCAGCATGGTCGGCCTTCCTTTGATGCCTGGCTTCATCAGCAAATTTTACCTGAGCGCAGGCGCATGGGACGCAAACCAGCTTATTGTAATCTTTGTGCTAGTAATTTCCTCAATCCTCAACGCAGCATATTTCTTCCCGATAATCTTCACCGCATTCTCAGGCGATCCGGAAAAATCAGGCGCCAAGTCAAGGATTGAAGAGGCGCATTATGCGATGGTGCTGCCTATATTAATCACTATAATATGTGCAATCATACTGGGCCTGTGGACCTCAATGCCTGACGGCCCGTTCAAGATAGCGGAATTTGTCACAAAGGCAGTTCTGCCTGGGAGCGTGCTGCCATGACTTTTATTTTCCTGCAGGTTTTCCTTTCAGGGGGCGTGCTTCCATGACTTTTATTTTCCACCCGGCATTCATCTTTTTCCTTGGATTGCCGCTCCTTTTGCTGAAAGGAAACCTGCGCAGGGCGGCAGTGGTGCTTTTGGCTGCGCTCGCAGTGCTTGTTACTTTCTCGCTCCAGCCGGGTTCATATTATTCCCTTGATTTCATGAATTTCAATTTGGTGATGCTGAACGTTGACAGCCTTTCACTGTTCACAGGCTATATTTTTGTGATAATCACTTTCTGCGCAATCCTTTACGCCTCCCACTTTGACAAGACATGGATTTATTTCTTTGCAATCCTTTACGCCGGCACTTCGCTCGGCGCTGTCTTTGCCGGCGATTTCATCACGCTCATAATTTTCTGGGAGTTGATGGCAATCAGTTCCACTGCCCTTGTATGGATTCACGGCGGCGAAGCGGCATCGGCTGCATTCCGTTACCTGCTTTTCCATTTGCTTGGCGGAAGCCTGCTGCTTGGCAGCATTGCAATCCAGTATTTTTCAACAGGAAGCCTGCTTATCGGCGCCTCGGTAATGAATCCCTGGGCACTGCTGCTGATGACACTGGCAGTAGGCATCAACCTCGGAATTATTCCCTTGCACACATGGCTGCCTGACACTTACCCGAAACCGCACATTGCCTCAAGCGTTTTCCTGAGCGTTTACACCACAAAGACCGCGGTATATTTCCTTGCAAGGATGGCTCCAAGCTTTGCAGTGCTGGGAGCAATGCCGCTTGTCGGCGGAATTATTGCAATCCTTGGCGGGATCATGGCAATATACGGAGTGTCTTTTGCGCTGATTCAAAACAACATGAGAAAGCTTCTTTCCTATCACATACTAAGCCAGGTCGGATACATGGTTGCAGGCATAGGCCTTGGCACAGCCATCGGATTGAACGGCGGCATGTTCCATCTTTTCAACAACCTCCTTTACAAGACACTTCTTTTCATGTGCGTCGGCGCTGTTATTTACAGAACAGGCTTTGAAAAGATTTCGCAGCTCGGGGGGTTATGGAAAAAAATGCCGATTACCGCAATAACCTTCTTTATTGCTGCGCTCGCAATCGCAGGCATTCCAGGCCTCAACGGATACCTGAGCAAAGGCATGGTCATAACTGCCTCGGAAGACTTCACAGTTTTATGGCTGCTGCTGGAAATTGCTTCAATCGGCACTTTCCTTTCATTCCTGAAACTGGGCTATTTCGTTTTCCTCAGGAAAGGAAAGGATTTGAAAGTTGAAGAGGCGCCGAAAACAATGCTTTTCGCCCAGGCGGCAATCGCAATCGCATGCGTTGTCATTGGATTATATCCGGCACTGGTTCTCGGAATACTGCCGGTGCAGGAGGCTTTGGAGCCTTTATCGCTGGCATATCTCCTTGAAACAACAGCAATCCTCGGCGCCACGGCAATATTATTTTTCACTATAGGGAAAAAAATCCTTGCACCGCACGACACAGGCGTGAAGGACTTCGATGTGCTGTACAATAAGTTCGGCAACTGGGTGCTGTCGGCATCTGCTGCAACCAAAGAATTGTTTATCGGAATCTTTGCGGCTTTTTCAGGCTGGAGCAGGTTTTTATTTTCTTTCGGCAGCCTTTCCGGAAAAATGGAGGACAGGGACCTCAACTGGAACCTCATGCTTTCGGCGATAATGCTTTTGTTCATATTCGCATTGATGTGGATGGTGGCAGCATGGTGAGCATGAAAAAGGTGGTCGCCCTATGATTATTTCGGAAATCCTTGCAATAGCGCTTGTGCTGGCCGGCGTTGCCTGCTATGCCATTGTCAAGTTCGGCGGCAAAAAATTCTGGCCTTTCGCAGGCCTTCTTGCGACGCTTGCATTGTGCTCAACATTCCTGTTGTTCGCATATTTCCTGCTTTCAGGGAACATGCCTGAGGGGACAGACGGCCTTTCGATTCTTTTGGGCTTTGTCTCAAGCGGCCTTGGCGCAGCAGCAGCCCTCTATTCGATCGGCGCAATAAAGGAGGACACGCATCTCGCCTATTTCTACCCTCTTTTCCTGATTTCTGTCGCAGGCACAATGGCGATAGGCTTTGCAGGCGACCTTTTCACTGTTTTCGTGATGGTCGAATTCGCCTCAATTCCCTCCTATTTCCTTGTCGCCTATAATTTGAAAAAGGAAAAGAAGGTGCTTTCCGCAATAATAAAATACCTGGTGCAGGGCACTGCAGGAACGCTTTCGGCGCTCCTCGGCCTTTCAATGGTGTTCCTTGTCACAGGCACGCTTAACATAGCTGCAATTTCAGGCTCCGCACTTTCCCCGAGCCCGATCCTCGTGATTGCGCTTTGCCTTGTGGTCGCAGGCTACGGCGTCAAGCTCGGGCTTGTTCCATTGCACACCTGGCTTCCCGGCGCTTACTATTATTCAGTGCCGTCGGTAACAGTGCTCCTTGCAAGCATCACAAAAATAGGATTTTTCATGGCGCTTGCCAGGACGCTCCTTGCCTTCCCGCAATCTATTCTCCCTTCAGCGCACCTCGGCCTTGTCTTATGCATCTTTGCAATTCTCACAATGACCTTCGGCAATTTCCTTGCCCTTGTACAAAAAGACCTGAAAAGGATGCTGGCATATTCGAGCATAGCCCAGATGGGATATGCCATTGCGGGCCTTTCCATTGCATTCGAATATAATTCCGCCTTCGGCCTTGCTGCCGCGCTTTTCTATATTGTCGCCTACAGCATAATGAAGGGCGGTGCATTCTTCTGCGCAGGCGCTTTCGAAAGCCTCGGCATAAAGGATATCGCCGACTTGAAGGGAATTGCAAAAAGCAAGCCATTGCTTGCAGCCTGCTTTTCAGTTTTCATCTTAAGCCTTATAGGAATCCCGTTCACTTTGGGTTTCCCTGGAAAATTGTTCCTGCTCGGGGCAGGCATTGCGCAGTTCGGCGGCACAGGCCTTTTGCTTGTGCTTATAATGATTTTGAATGTTGCGGTCTCACTCGGATATTATGTGCCGGTAATTTCCGCCATGTTCTCCGAAGACGGAAACAAATTTAAGCAAGAGGAATCACATATTGGTTTGGCCCAATATGCCGCAATATTATCGCTTGTGATTGCAACCGTGGTCATAGGGTTTTATCCTGTGCCGGCTTTTGGAATCGTAAAGGCGGCGGCGTGGGCTTTGATGGGCTGATGTGAGGCTTTATTGAAATGTTTTCCTGGGTTTGGATGGGCTGATTGATATGGATTTGCGGGCTGAATTGCAGGACGGCTTTGAAGGCTGATTGATATGGATTTGGGGATTGAAGCACTGGTATTTTCGCCGCTTACAATGTTCCTGCTTTCGCTGGCGCTTGCCTTTTTGGTTTACGCCATCGGCGCAAGGATTGCACCGAAACTGAAAGACGAGGGCGACAAGCTCAAGAGCTATGCCTGCGGCGAAGAGCTCCCTGAAACAAACCCCAGGCCTTCGTATAATTTCTTCCACCTTGCAGTCCTTTTCACGATATTCCATGTGAGTGCGATAGTCATTACGGCCGAATCCGCCGGAATCGCAGGCGGCCTTGCATTGGTTTACGCGTTTTTCATGCTTGTGTCGATTGTTGTCCTTATGGGGCGATAAATGTGATAAAAGAAATTGTTGGATGGGCAAGGAAAAAATCGCCGTGGGTGCTGCATTTCAACAGCGGGAGCTGCAACGGCTGCGACATAGAGATAGTTGCGGCCCTGACCCCAAGGCTTGACCTGGAAAGAGTGGGAGTTTTGCTCAAGGGCACGCCAAGGCATGCGGATATCCTGCTTGCCACAGGGCCTGTGACATTGAAGCAGGCGAAAAGGCTGCGCAGGATTTACGACCAGATGCCTGAACCGAAAGTGGTCATAGCGGTCGGCAATTGCGCTGCCACAGGCGATGTTTTCAAGGGATTGTACAATGTGGAGGAAGGCATTGACAAGGTATTGCCTGTGGCAATGTACATTGCAGGCTGCCCTCCGAGGCCTGACGAGATAATAGACGGGGCGCTTACCGCGCTCGACCTTTTGTATGGGAAGAAAGATAAAAAATAGGTGTTGTGAATGAAAAAAACTGCAGTGAAAAAGGAAAGCAAAATTGCCGCAGACAAAAAAGGCCCAAGCCTTAAAAACGAGGCCAAAATTTCGGCAGAAATCAAAAAATTGCTTGGCGAAACTGTTTCAGGGATTGAAGTGCAGAGGGCGAGAAGGATTTTTATCGAAGCCAAGGCAAAAGGCATCAAAAAAGTGCTGTCTGCGCTGAAAGAAAAAATGGACTGCACCCACCTGAGTGCGATAAGCTGCATCGATGAAACAGATTCATTCGGCATTATCTACCATTTGTGGAGCGGAGAAGGCTCCATGATTTCAGTGAAAACAAAAATCCCAAGGGCAAAGCCTGAAATAGAAACAGTCACAGATATTTTCCCTTCAGCGAACCTGTTTGAAAGGGAAAACCACGATTTATTCGGAGTGGAGCCGATAGGGCATCCTGACCTGAGGAGATTGATGCTTAACGAGGACTGGCCTGAAGGCGAATTCCCGCTCAGGAAGGACTGGGCCAAGGGCGAAAAAAAATATTATGGAGGCGTGAAAAATGCACGGCTCTGAACTGATTGTGGGACCGCAGCACCCTGCACTGAAAGAACCGGCAAGCTTCAGGGTGCACGTGGACGGCGAAAAGATTCTCTCGCTGGACCTTGACATAAGCTATAATCACAGAGGCATCGAAAAGGGAATGGAGCAGAGGACTTTCGAGAAAAACATTTACCTGGTGGAAAGGATTTGCGGCATATGCTCGCACAGCCACACCACGAATTTCTGCAAAGGCATCGAGGAAATAATGAACTTGACCATACCGAGAAGGGCGCAGTACATCCGCGTGATAATGGCTGAACTCGAAAGAATCCACAGCCACCTGCTCTGGCTCGGCGTTGAAGGCCACGGCATGGGCTTCGACACGCTTTTCATGTACACCTGGAGGGACAGGGAAACAGTGCTTGACCTCATGGAAACAATTTCCGGCGGCAGGATTTCGCACGCAATGAACAGGCTCGGCGGAGTTAGAAGAGATGTAGATGACGCAACCGCAAAAAAGGTTCTGCAGGAACTGAAATTTTTGGAGGGAAGGGCTGACTATTACATCAACCTTGTGAAAACAGAAAAAACCCTCGCGAAAAGGATGAAAGGAGTAGGCATTCTAAGCAAAAAAATGGCTCTCGAGCTGGCTGCTGTCGGCCCGACAGCAAGAGGCTCAGGCGTCAAAAGGGACATCAGGAAGGACGACCCGTACGCAGCCTATGGCGAAATCCCGTTCAAAATGATAACAAGCGATTCATGCGATGTCTACGGAAGGAACTATGTGAGGGTTTACGAACTCAAGGAATCGCTCGATATGGTGAGATATGCACTGGAAAACCTGCCCAAAGGCGACCTATACGCGCCGATCCCTGATACTGTGAAGGCAGCAGAGGTTGTCAGCAGGTATGAGGCGCCGAGAGGCGAATTGTTCTATTACATCAGGACGAATGCCAATAACATGATTGAAAGGGCGCATGTAAGAACGCCCACTTTCGCAAACTGGCTTTCTGTCGTCGAGGCAATGAAAGGAATGCACATTGCCGACATACCGATTATTATCGCGGCAATCGACCCGTGCATGAGCTGCACTTCAAGGACAACAATTGTTGACGCAAATGACAGGAAGCTGGGCGCCCTGTCATGGGAAGAGCTCGAAGCGTACAGCATCAAATGGTACAAGGGCAGGGGCATTGGGTGGGAGAAATGAATTTCATTATCCTTGCTTTCTTTCCAGGCATTGAAAGGTGGGAGAAATGAACTGGCTTATCGAGGCTTTCTATATCTTCTTTTTCCCGGGTTTCCTGTTCGCGATTGCCTACGGCTTTTTCATGGAATGGTTCGACAGGAAACTGTATGCGAAGATGCAGGACAGGTTAGGGCCTCCTTTTTTGCAGCCGCTTGCGGATTTCATAAAGCTGCTTTCCAAGGAAGACATTGTTCCAAAAGCGGCGAGCAAGGCGCTCTTCAATTATGTGCCTGTGCTGTCGCTGGCGTTTTTGCTTACGGCATTCCTTTACATCCCGATTTTCTCAAACTCTTCGCCGCTTGGCTTCAATGGTGACATGATTCTTGTGCTTTACCTTAAAACCCTGCCTTCAATCCTCCTTTTCGTCGGCGGATGGCATTCAGGGAACGCATTTTCCTCGATCGGCGCTTACAGGGAACTGAGCATGGTTTTCGTGTACGAAGTCGCGTTCTTTGCGGTCATTTTGAGCCCTGTCCTTATCACTGGCAGCTGGGCTTTTTCAGACCTTGCGGCATACCAGCAGTCCAATCCCTGGTTTTTCATCCTGCAGCCCATAGGCTTTGTTGTTGCATTGATGTGCCTGCAGGCAAAGCTCGGGAGGGTGCCTTTCGACATGCCTGAGGCCGAAGCCGAAATAGTCGGCGGTCCGTTCACGGAATATTCCGGAAAAAAACTCGCATTGTTCCGCTTATGCACCAACATGACAATGGTTGTCGGCTCTGCCCTTATAGCGGTGGTATTCCTTGGAGGCCCGAGCCTTTTGTTCGACACATCTTCACTTGGCTGGCCTGCAATGCATTTGCTGGGATTCGCTGCATTTTTGATAAAAACATTGTTCGTGATTTTCATCCTTTCAGTTGTGCGCAGCGCTTTCGCAAGGATAAGGATCGACCAGATGGTGTTTTTCGGCTGGAAATGGCTTGGCCTGCTCGCGCTCCTCCAGATAGCCGCAACAATAATACTGAAAATGGTTGGGGTGTTCTGATGGCTCTCGGCGTCATTGTAAAGGAATTGTTCGAATCGCTTGCAAAAAAGCCTGCCACGATAAAATACCCCTTCGAAAAAGTGCCTGTGGCCGAAAGGTTCAGGGGCAGGATTCATTTCGATTCAAAGAAATGCATAGGCTGCTCGAAATGCTCGATTGTCTGCCCTGCAAAAGCGATAGAAATGGTGCCTGACGAAAAGCACACCGAAGTCGATTTTGCTGGCAGGAAAATGGCAAGGCAGAGGATTCCAAGGTGCGACCTGCTTGTCTGCATAAGGTGCGAGCTTTGCGCAGAGGCCTGCCCGACAAAAGCAATCGAACTCACAAACAAGTTCTCAGGCTGCTCGGGAAAAAGGGAAATGTTTGTGACAGTTGAATAAAGGTAAAAAAATGCCTTCCCTGGAAGAACAACTGCCTGCAATGCGTAAAGATTCCAGCCTGATTCTTTTGCTTGGAATAGGCGACGAATCCAATCCCGCGGACAGCATCGGCATCGAAGCAGTGAAAAACATTGGAAAAATGAAATTGCCGAAAATCGAAACCCTTCTCGCAGGGACAGCGCCTGAAAATTTCACAGGCAAAATCAGAAAATTGAACCCCTCCCACCTGATCATAGTTGATGCCGCTGAAATTGCGGAAAAACCCGGCTCAATCAAAATAATCGACAAGGGCAAAATCAGAGGCTGCAATTTTTCAACGCACAGCATTTCGGCCTCATTCCTCATGGATTACGTGGAAAAAAGCATTGGGTGCAAGGTGGTGCTTATAGGAATACAGCCGCCGCAGGGCAATGGCGCAAAAGAAGCAGGCGAAATCGCCAAGAGGCTGGCAAAGGCGATTGGAAACACTGGACCTGAATAAGCACGTCCAGAACAGGCAATTGTTCAAGTAGTGCTTTCGCCAACGGCTCTGTAGAAATCCTTTTTAAATAGTGATAAATAGGAGTTTGCACTCCTATTTATCGGTGACTCTAATGCGATTGTATCCTGTTCGGGTTAATAACTTTTATGGTTTGGTTGAGCGATTGTGTTGGTTGGCTGGAGTGCCTTGCCGGAACTCTTTGTTTTCTAAAAAAATGTATGGCAACATCAAACTCTCGTTTCTCGCAGTCTATAGAGAGAAACTCAATGTTTCGTATAGGCGTTTTGTTGAAATCTGTGAAGAAAACCAGATAGCGCACATGTTGGGTTTGAAACGCATCCCTCATTTTAGTACGCTGCAAAAGTTTGTGCAGCGCACTCCAAAACTATTGTTTGAGTTGATGGTTCGAGCATGTTCAAAACTGTTGAATGTGAGGAATAGTGTTGCAGCGATTGACGGAACAGGTTTTTCTAACACGAATCCTTCACATTATTATGAAAAACGTGTTGACGGCGTAACCCATTCAAACTATACTAAAACCGTGTTTATCAGTGATATTAGCACAAAACTTGTGCTCAATGTTCGAACTTTTTCTGACCACTCGAACGAGATTACAACGTTTCGGCCTATGGTGCAAGAACTATTAAGTGTGTTGCGGACTGTGTTGGCTGACAAAGGCTATGATTCTCTAGAGAACAGGGAGTTTTGTTGGTTGCATGGATTGAACGTGCATATTCCGTTCAGAAAGCACGCATCACAAAAAGACAAGTACGGCCAACAACATTATTGCGCTAAACGCAGGAGAGCACTGCAAAAATTTAACCTGAAAACTTATCAAAAAAGGGCAATAGCTGAATCAGTGAATTCTGCAATCAAACAAACCCTTGGAGGGTTTGTTAGAGCAAAAAACGCTGCAAACCAACAAAAACAAGCAACCATCAAAGCAATAGCCTACAACATCGAACACATCGGGCGAACAATCAAAATCACGCTAACCCTCGTACCCCAATAGGATTTCTACACCGCCGCATCAAAGGAAAGGAATAAATATTTCGGGCGCCTATTATTGGCATGGATTTGTTGAAATCTTTCAAAGAGAATAAGTTCGGGTGCCTGGCTATTTTGGTTTGGCTATTGGTGCCACCGGCATTGCTCCTCTCTGTGCTTTTTGCTTTGCCACTTGGCAACACAGTAATTGGCTATGCTGTTAGTTTTGTGCCTTTCCTATCCCTGATCCTTTGCTTTTTTTCCGTCAAAAAAAAGGAGCCGAACAGGAAACTCTGGAAAGCGGCCTGTTTATGGACTGTTCTGCTTGCGTTCATTGCAGCGCTTGTTCTCCCAATGGTTTTCCAGCAGGATCTACGCAATCCCTGCGACAAGTTTAATTCCTCGTCAGGGTTTGCTCCGCCTGTTATTTTTTTAGGCATTTTTGTCATTTTGTGGTTTTTTGAAGAGAACCACAAGAAGACCAAGTGGATTTTTGTTTTTTTGGTTGGTGTTTTGGCTGTTTTGTACCTTGTTTTTTCTTGGGGATGCAAGCCGCCCTACGAGGACTACACCAAGATAGCCATAGCCACACAAAACCCAGCTTTCTGCGATTACATCAAATATCAAGATACCAAAGGCAGTTGCTATACCCGCATTGCCTCTGACAAAAACGATATCTCAATTTGTGACAAAATCCAAGACCAAACGGCAAAAGAGGGCTGCTATTATCGTATTGCAATAGCAAAACAAGACCCGCTAATTTGTGATCAACTCCAAGACCAGGTCGGCAAAGACCATTGTTATTTTGAGATTGCCCCAGCCAAACAAGATCCTTCAATCTGTGACAAAATCCAGGAACAAATTAACAAAGACTCTTGCTATAATAATGTTGCTGTAGACAAACAAGACCCAACAATCTGCGACAAAATCCAAAACCAAACGGCAAAAGAGGGCTGCATTTATCTTGCAGGAACGGGTTAATCTCCTTATATCTTCATATTCAGCTCTATTCGCACGTATGGTTTCCGGTAAATCTTGCGCTTGTCGAAATAAATGCTTCCGTCTGTGTCAAAGATTCCGCGCAATGTGGCTGCAATGAATTCCTGGTTTGAATTAAGGATTTCTTCCGGGATTAAGACTTTGTCGAATTTTACGCCTTTGGGGATTCCGAATCTTTCGGTTAAAACTCTGTGCATGAACACCGAACCGAAATTAATCCACATGCCGTTATTCTTATAGCGAAAATGGGCCTTTGCTTCGAACAAATCTCTTGCAATCGGAATAATCAAAGTATCGTAATAATTCTTGTCAAACCTCTTATCGCCACAGAAGCCGGTCTGGTAATAAGAGCCATACTGGTTAGTGAACCCATCGCCAATCAATGCACCAATAAACTCGCACAAATCAGAGCGTAATGGAATGTTCAAAGCGTAGTAACGTCTTCCGCCACCTGAATGATTAAGGCTGTGCCACGCCTTCTCTCTTCCTTGCTGAAAAAGTTCTGGATATTTATAATAGGTTGAAATTCCCCCGAGTTTTCTTCCCCAACTCCCCGACTTAGTTGAAATCATCGAAATGAAACGTTCTCGTTCCTGGCTTGGCAAAAATTCCAAAAATGTTTGAAACTTGTCTTTTGGCAGGGTGAATTGGCCACATCTATATCCTTGGAAAAGGCTCCGGCCAATATTGAATCTCTTGTAAAGTTCATCCCAAGCTCTAACCCCTACAGAGCCTTTCAGCAAGCCGAAAAACTCGTTTCTTGTTGCCGCATCTGGAAATTCAATTCTCTCCGCATTCTCCATACAAAGATATCGGTTTTTGAGTTTAAAAGAACTCGAAGGGTTCCTTTCCCCTAAAAAAGACAAAAAAAAGCCGAAGGGGGGAATCGAACCCCCAACCTGCACATTACGAGTGTGCCGCGCTACCGGTTGCGCCACTCCGGCGATATGCTGCTTTGGCTTATACTAAAAATAGCCCTGCTGATGTTTTTATTTCAATTGGTTGAAGGCTTTCCTGCCTGCGGACAGCGCCCAAAGCGTTTCAGGCAGCTGTTCGACTTTCAGCCTGGCCTGTTCCATGGAATCGCGCTCCCTCAAAGTGACAGTGGCATCCTTCAACGTGTCGTAATCGATGGTTATCGCAAAAGGCACTCCGATTTCGTCCACGCGCGCATACCTTTTTCCTATGGAACCCTTGTCGTCGAAAAACGCATTGAAGCCATTGTCCTCGATTCCTTCAAACACTTCGCGGCCTTTCTCGAAAACACCGTCCTTGTTCACAAGCGGAAAAACAGCCACAAGGTAAGGCGCCACTGCAGGCGGCAGCTTGAGATAGATGCGCTCTTCAGGCCCGCGCTTTTCCTTGCGGAAAGCGCAGTCGAGTGCTACATACATCGAGCGGTCGATTCCTGCCGAAACCTCGAAAATGTGCGGGGTGAATTTTTCCCCCTCTTCTTTCACCGCAAGGTCTTTCTTGCTTCCTTTCGCATGCCCTGCAATGTCATAATCAGTGCGGTAATTGCAGGCAACCAATTCAATCCATCCGAGGTCGGTTTCCACTTCAAAATCCCATGTTTCGGCCGAATAGAAAGCGCGCGCCTCCTTTTCGAGTTCGCGGAAGCGCATTTTTTCAAGCGGAATGCCGAGCTTGGAGTAAAATTGCTGGGTGCGCGCAAGCCAATAGGCAACAATCTTTCCTGAAACGATTTTTTCATTTACAGCGGATTCGCAGGTTTTTTTCTCGAATCCTTTTTCGAGTCTCTGAAGGTTTAATGTGTAATCCTTTACTTCCTCGAAGCGCTCGAAATTATTTATTTTTTTCGGGTTGAAAAAATACTCTATTTCCATTTGCCCGATTTCGCGCTCCCTCAGCAAGGTCTGCTTTGGCGCGATTTCGTTCCTGAAGCTTTTTCCGGCCTGCGCTATCCCTAAAGGCAGGTTAAGGCGGCCGGTCTTGTAAAGCCTGTCGAAGTCCAAAAAAATGTTCTGGCAGGTTTCCGGCCTTAAAAAACAGGTCTGGTCGCCTGTCGCGCCGATTTCAACGCGCATCATCATGTTGAAGGAGCGCACCTCCCCGAGGGCGCCCTTGCATTTCGGGCACACGATTTTGTTCACTTCAATAATTTTGCCCATTTCTTCAACAGGCTTGGCCTCAGGTATTTTTTCCTTTGTTTTTTCCTCTATCAATTGGTCTGCGCGGTGCAATGCCCTGCATTTGGTGCATTGCACTATGGGATCATTGAAGGACTTCAAATGGCCTGAGGCCTCGAAAACAGGCTTCGGAAGCAGGACAGCGCCGTCTATTTCGAGCAGGCCTTCCTTTTCCAGCAATTCCTTTCTCCAAAGGTCAACGACCTTGTTCCTTATCCTTACTCCTACAGGCCCGAAATCCCAGAAGCCAGCCGGTGCGCCTGCATAGATTTCGGCGGCTGGAAAGTACAATTGCCTGCGCAGTGCAAGGTTGAAAAGTTCTTCTTTCGGCATTAAAATCACTACATGATAGTTCCCCTGGAAACCTTTTTTAATGAATTGCAGCCATTTCTTTAGGGTTCTTATGCAGCAAACAGCAAATCTCCGCAAGGAATTGATTCACAAGGCCAGAAGGCAGGTAACCGAGCATTACACAGGCCGCGATGTGCACATAATCCGCGCCATAAACGTGCTCGAAGACATAGATTTTGTCTTCAACCTGCTTTTTGAGGATGTAAGGGAATGGTATTCTGTGCATTTCCCTGAACTCGAAAAAATGGTCAAAGGCAACGAAACATACCTTGAACTGATTGCAAAAATATGCGACCGCAAGGATTTCACTGAAAAAAACATCCTTGAAGTTTATTCAAACCAGGAACAGGCGAAAAGGATTGCTGATGCTGCCCTGAAAAGCATGGGTTCCCCCTTGGAAGAAAAGGACTGCCTGCGCATCCAGAAACTGGCAGACAAGGCTGTGGATCTCAAAAAGCAAAGGAACGCCCTTGCTTCATACATTGAATCCGAAATGAATGTTCAGATGCCGAATTTTTCAAAAATTGCAGGCGCACTCCTTGGGGCAAAGTTGATGAATGCTGCCGGTTCCATTAAAAGGCTTGCAATGATGCCTTCCTCGACAATACAGGTCATTGGCGCGGAAAAGGCATTGTTCCAGCACTTAAAAACAGGAAGCAAGCCGCCGAAGCACGGTTATATTTTCCAGCACCCGCTCATGCGCGCTGTAAAGCGCAAGAACAGGGGCAAAATCGCAAGGGCGCTTGCAAACAAGCTGTCGCTTGCAGCAAAAGAAGACTATTTCGGAAAACAGGATATCGGCACAAAAATGCTGGAAGGCCTCGAAAAACGGGCGCTGGAACTGAAATAATAACAAATCAGCCTGATTTTTGTTTCCTGTTGGAAATCCTTCTTCTTGCGGTTATGGGCTGCTTTCTGTGCGTTCCAGCGCAAGAACGGATAAGGCAATGCGCCCAAAGAGGCTTTGACCTCCCTGGGGGCAAGAAAAAGATTGAAAGAATTCATTCTTTTTTTCCGAAAAGGCTTGCGAAAAAGCCCTTCTTTTTCTGTTCCAGAGGCTTCTGCTCTGGCCTTGAACCCCTTGCAAGGCTTCTTTCAGCCATGTCACGGAGAGGGCTTCTGTCCTCATCATCGTCGCTTGACCTTACCTGAATTTTTTTAGGTTCCGAAGAACCGTATTTTGGCAATAATGGCATGTTTCCCACCACCCTCCACAAAAAACTGTACTACATATGTCCATTAAAATAATTTAAAAACGTTCTTTTTGGGAAAAAAGCGTGTTTTTTGGGATTTCAGGGCCAAAAGCCCTTTTTCCGATATGTTAAAAACCGTTTTCAAGGATTATTAGATTGGCAAAGAGGGAGGTTTTTAGATGGATAAAAGGATGGCTTTTGCAATTCTGGTTTCATTCTTGATTTTGGCCCCGATGGCTTTTGCTGCAGTGCAGGCCAAAGAGCCATTGGAAAAAATCACAATAATCCATTACAAGAAAGGCTTTGAGAAATCGCAGGCATTGCCTGGAAAGGCACAGCCTGTTTCATGCACAAAATACATTGGAAACGGCCTCAAATGGCAGGCGTTGCCGATAAACCTCGTGATAAACCCGACAAACAGGCATGGATTGAGCAATGCATTTGTATCGGACACAATAAAGGCCAGTGCAAAATCATGGGATGATGCAACACATTCAGCCCTCTTTGGGTTGTACTCCCTGGACAACACCGCCAACTGGGATGACAAAAGCCCTGATGGAAGGAACGAGCTTTCTTTCGGCAATTACCAGCAGTCAGGGGTCATCGCAATCACAAACATCTGGGGCTATTTCTCAGGCAAAAACAAGCGCATAACAGAATTCGACATAATGTTCGACACAGACTTTGCCTGGGGCAACGCTTCATTGAATCCTGCCCTGATGGATTTGCAAAACATTGCAACCCATGAAATCGGGCACGGCCTTGGGCTGTCCGACCTTTACACTGCTTCCTGCACGCTCCAGACAATGTACGGCTATTCCACTGAAGGGGAAACCATCAAGAGAACCTTGGAATCAGGCGACATAAAGGGACTGCAAACGCTTTACGGGAGCTGAAAATCGCTCCCTTTTTAATCCCTTTTTCCTTTCATCCCTACAATGAAAGAGCTGTTTAAGGGCGTTTTCGGGCGCGACGACAGGATTTTCACGAAAAACCTTGTGCCTGGCAAAAAGGTTTACGGGGAAAGGCTCCTGAAATCAGAAGGCGTTGAATACCGCGAATGGATTCCGTTCAGGTCAAAGCTCTGCGCTGCAATAAAAAACGGCCTTATGCAGGTGCCCTTGAAGGAAGGCTCGAATGTTTTGTATTTGGGGATTGCCGAAGGGACAACGGCTTCGCACATCAGCGACATCACAGGGAAAGAAGGAATCATTTTCGGCGTGGATATCAGCGAGAAAACAATGACAAGGCTTTTGAAGGTCTGCGAGGACAGGGAAAATATTTTGCCGCTCCTGGCGGATGCCGGCAGGCCTGAGGAATACGCCGAACACCTTAAAGGCTATGAAATCGGCCTGCTTTACCAGGATGTATCGCAGAAAAACCAGGCAGAAATATTCAACAAGAATGCTGAATTGTTCCTGCCAAGGGGAGGAGCCGGGATGATTTCGATAAAATCGCAGAGCGTTTCGAGCACAGTGCCTGCGACAAAAGTTTTCGCCGAACAGAAAAAAATCCTTGAAGAAAAATTCAAGATAGTGCAGGAAATAAACCTGAAGCCTTTCGAGAAAGACCACCTGTTCTGCCTGCTGGAAAAAAAGTGAGGGAAATATGGGCGAAATAGGAAACAAAACAACCGCATTCTTTTCGGCTTTAGGGGGGAGATTGGGCAGTGGGTGAAATAGGGCGGAAAACAATCCACATCCTTTTCGGCTCGCTTTTTATAGTCAGCGCAGTCGGCTTTGGCGGGGAAACCGCTTTCACAATAACCTGCGCTGCCCTTATCGCAGGCATAATGGTTTCCAATCTCATCGCGCACGGCCTTGAATTCCCTGTCTTCTCGCTTCTCGTTGAATTGTTTGAAAGGGATAATGATAGGGATATGCCTGGAAAAGGCGCAATAATGTTTTTTGCAGGCGCGGCATTCCTGATGTTCCTGGCATTGTTTGTTTTCCAAAGGGGAGAAATCATCGCCCCGGCCCTTGTCCCGCTCGTTTTCGGGGACGGAATTGCGGCAATTGCCGGAAAAAGATGGGGAAAGCACGAGATTATCAACGGAAAAACAGTCGAGGGCACGCTTGCAGGCTTTACGGCTTCCTGCCTTGCCCTGGCGCTGTTCCTGCCGTCCTGGACCGCGGTTATTGCGGTTTCAGCAGTGGCAATGGCGGCAGAACTCCTGCCTTTGGACGACAATTTTTCGATGCCGGTTGCCGCAGGGATTGTGCTCTACATAATTTTTTAGTTTGAAATTCGAATTTCTGCAAACCTTTTTAAATGTTGGTTGAGTTATTCAATACGCACGATTTTTTCGCGCAGAGAGTGGGGGCATGAAGAGATTTTTAGAGAAGGTCAAGAAGCGCGACGGCCGCATCGTGCCCTTCCAGCGGGAAAAAATCGAGGAAGCTATTTTTAAGTCTGCAAAGGCGGTTGGCGGCAAGGACCGCGAGACTGCAAGAAAGCTTTCCGACCGCGTTGTTTACAGGCTGAAGAAAAAATTCGGCACTAAAGTTCCGACAGTCGAGCAAATCCAGGATGAAGTGGAAAAGGAACTGATCGAGAGCGGGCATGCCCAGACAGCAAAGGCTTTCATACTTTACAGGGCCGAACGCAACAGGATAAGGGACACAAAGGCGTTTTTGGAAAAGGCATCGAGCATAATAGACGAATATGTTTTGGAAAAATCATGGCGCGTGAAGGAAAACAGCAACGCGTCCTATTCCCTGAGCGGACTGCAGGCGCACATTTCAGATTCGATTGTTTCAGAGTATGCGCTCAAATACATTTATCCCCCTGAAATCGGGAAAATGCACAAGACCGCTGCATTCCATCTCCACGATTTAGGGGTTGGGACATTTGCGGCATATTGCGCCGGCTGGTCGTTAAGGCAGCTTCTCGAGGAAGGCTTCAATGGCGTTCCCGGAAGGATTGCAGCAAAGCCTGCAAAGCACTTCAACGCCGCACTTGGCCAGATGGTCAACTTTATGGGCACAATGCAGAACGAATGGGCAGGAGCCCAGGCATTTTCTTCCTTCGACACTTACCTTGCCCCGCTTGCAGCAAAAGACAACCTGGATTATGAAAGGGTGAAGCAGAGCCTGCAGGAATTCGTTTTCGCAATCAATGCGACTTCAAGGTGGGGCAACCAGGTTCCGTTCACAAACATCACGCTCGACTGGACTGTGCCGGAAGACATGAAGGGAACGCCAGCGGTCTGGGGCGGCGGGGAACTAAAGGAAACTTATTCCGAATTCCAGGATGAAATGGACATGGTAAACAAGGCATTCATCGAAGTAATGACAAAAGGCGACATGAACGGAAGGATTTTCACATTTCCCATACCAACATACAACATCACAAGGGATTTCGATTGGAACAGCGAGAACTCAAACCTCCTGTTCGAAATGACTGCAAAATACGGCACGCCCTATTTCCAAAACTTCATCAATTCATCGCTCAAGCCGCATGACGTGAGAAGCATGTGCTGCAGGCTTCAGCTCGACGTGAGGGAACTCAAAGCCAAGACAGGCGGCCTATTCGGTTCAGGGGAAAAGACAGGCTCTATCGGAGTTGTGACAATCAACATGCCGCAGCTCGGCTACCTCTCAAAGGACGAAAGCGATTTCTTTGAAAGGCTCGATTATCTCATGTATCTGGCAAAAGAAGCTCTCGAAATCAAGAGGAAAGAAGTCGAAAAGAACATGAAGGACGGCCTCCTGCCATGGTCAAAAAGATATCTCGGCACTTTCGATTTCCACTTTGCAACCATAGGCCTTAACGGCATGAACGAATGCTGCCTGAATTTCCTCGGCGAAAACATCGCGTCCAAGGAAGGCAGGAAATTTTCATTGAAAGTGCTGGATTTCATGCGCGGAAAGCTCAAGGACTTCCAAGAGGAAACAACAAACATTTACAATCTTGAAGCAACGCCGGCCGAAGGCACTTCATACAGGCTTGCAAGAATCGACAGGGACAATTACCCGGACATAATCACGGCCGGCACAAAGGAAGCGCCGTATTACACGAATTCGACGCAATTGCCTGTGGATTTCACAGACGACATTTTCGACGCATTGGAACACCAGGATGAGCTGCAGTGCAAGTACACCGGGGGAACAGTCTTGCACGGGTTTTTGGGGGAAAGGATGAGTTCAGGTGAATCCTGCAAGAAACTGGTGAAAACAATCGCTTATAACTTCAAGCTCCCATACTTTACAATAACGCCGACCTTCAGCATCTGCCCTGTGCACGGCTACCTTTCAGGAAAGCATTATGCATGCCCTGTTGAAGTGCAGGAAGCCAGGGAAACCAAGGCCGCAGAAGTGAAACAATGACCGGCTGCGGAAAAACACCGGGAAATGCCAGGCAGGAGAACCGGCCAAAGAGGTGAAACAATGACAAAATGCGGAAAAAACACCGAAGTATATTCAAGGGTTGTAGGCTATTACAGGCCTGTCCAGCAATGGAACATAGGGAAAGCGCAGGAATTTGAGGACAGGAAGACATTCTCAGAAAAAAAAGCAGTTGACAGAGAAGAAGAGGACTGCAAAATAAAGGCAAAAGCAAGGCCGGCAGTTGAAGCCAAATGAACTGCGGACCAAGCGAAAGCCGGATGGCAGCCTGGTTTTGGTGCATGGAATGATTTTCAGGGGATTGCAGAAAACAACGCTTATAGATTACCCTTCCCATATTGCCACAACACTTTTTGTCGACAAATGCAATTTCAGGTGCGGGTTCTGCCAGAACCCCTCGCTTGTCCTGGAAAAAGAAACAAGGGAAATAAGCGAAAAGGAAGCGCTCGAGTTTTTGAAAGGCAGGAAAAAATACCTGGAAGGCGTTTGCATTTCAGGCGGCGAGCCGACAGTCCACGGCGGCCTCAAATTCTTCATCACGCAGGTGAAAGAGTTAGGCCTTAAAGTGAAACTTGACACGAATGGCACGAATCCCGCGCTCCTGCGCGAGCTCATAAATGAAAAAATGGTCGATTACGTCGCAATGGATGTCAAGGCGCCGCTGGAAAGGTATGATGCCATAGCAAACGTGCACGTGGACCTTGACGCTGTGAAGGAAAGCATTGAATTATTGAAAGAAGGGAAAGTGGATTACGAGTTCAGGACAACTGTCGTGCCCACCCTTGTCTGCCTTGAAGACATAGAAAAAATAGGCGAGCTCGTGAAAGGCGCAAGGTTTTTCGCATTGCAGCAGTTCGTGAACGAAGTTCCATTGGTTGATGACAAGTTCAGGGAAATACAGCCATATCCTGTTGAAGTCCTCCAGGGAATGGCAAAAATCCTCGAAAAATACGTGAAAAGAATAGAAGTAAGGGAATAAAAAAGAAAATAAAATAATCTGCGGATTGGATATATTATGGCAAGTGACAGAGCTAAACCTTCAAAAGCAGCGCAGAGGTATGTGCCCGAGCCTTCAAAAGCGCTGCAATTGGAAGACCGAGTGCAAAGAGTGATGACTGGCATCAACTTTTGTTGGAGACAATTGCCGTCTGGAAATAGAGATCCTTTTGGCCCAGAAACAGAAAGAACAATAAAGGAAACCCGAGAACTTTGCAGAGAAATTAATCTTGACAAAAATTATAGGGTGTTTCCAGGTTTGTCCATGGAAGTCCTCAAACTCGAGCAGGCACTTGAAAAAGTAGGGCGGGGAAAGGAAAAATTTCTCGGTGACAAGGCAAGAGCGGAACTTGGGATAGCGAAAAATATCATAAATTTAGCGGATACCGCCAAAGCGGCAAATCAATCAAAGGGAAAAGATATAGCGGCCGTCACAACGATAAAAATGACGCTTCCACTAATAGAAACAACATTGAATTCATTGGGGGTGAAAGGAAAAGACCTTGAAAAAAACCCGCTTATGGCAAATGCAGTTTATCTTCTTGAAAACGAATTGGGTTCCGGCTACTTTAAAGGCAAGCCAGGCTTTGAATTTTCCATTCTGGGAAATGATTTCAAGAAGGCAATAAGGACCCAGCTGGCATTGAGGGGGGTATGTGTTAGATTTACTGCAGGGCTGGGAAAATGGAATTACGCTTTGACTCCAGACTTGATTCCGACCGCCACTATAAACCCCATGAGAAGAAGTGACAATGTCCTGCAAGAGGATCCTCTTTGGGTTGAGTACATGGACCTTCCTAGGAGAGTGGCTTTGTTAATGAATGCTGCTAATTTAAAGAAATACAGAGTGTTTGCCCAAGGAAGCGGAGTGTATAGTGCGCTGGCTGAGTTGAGGAGAGTTTCAAAGATATTGGAACCCAGAAAGCCTGGATGGCACCTGCATCCTTCCTCGCAAAGGAGGAGATTCCAGACATCAAAAGCCCAATTCAAGCCTGCCAGAAGAACTCAAAAAGCCAAATAAAAACAAGAAAAAGAAAAAAATAAAAAAAGGGAATGACCTAAGTCAGTTCCCCAATGTCTATTTCTTGGTTCGCATCTATCAGGCCGTTGTTGAACTCGTCGACCGCTTGGGTCTGTTCCTGTTCGGAAAGCTGCGGTGTTGCGGTCGGAGTGGGCGTCTGCCCGCCAAGGCCTGCCTGCTGTGCACATCCCGCAAGGAAGGCAAAAACCAAAAGCAATCCGGCGATCGCAAAGAGTGCTTTCATTTTTTCACCACCCCTCCGGCTCGCCGTCGTGGCCGTTGTTCTGGTCAGGCGGCTCATTCTGGTCCCAGTGATTATCCTGCAACCCATGCCCGCCGTTCTGGTTCGGCTGCCCGCCCTGGCCATCAGGCCAGTTCTGGTCATCAGGCTGGTTCATGTCTTCAGCCCAAAGCCCGCCGTTCTGGCCTGCATTCCAATCACCGGGACTCTGGTTTTGCCCGTGAGGACCTAAGTTCATATCATGTATCCTGCCCTGAATGCGTTCCTTTACCCGGTCCATTATGTTTTGGGCAACTTCGCCAACTCTTGGATTTTTGTTCAGGTCTTCAATCCTTTCCTGGAGCCTGTTTACGCGCCTTTCAAGGAACTGGTTTTTTGCCTCCTGTGCCTTGGCCTGCCCGAAAACGCGCTTTTTTGCGCCGGCTTCTTTCAGCCACTGGAATGCCTTTCCTTTCGGGGCGGAGTCAAGCCCTTTAAGGAATTCCTTTATCTGGTCTTTGGCTTCTTTGAGGGTGATTTCCCCGCTCCTGACTTTGGCTATCAGGCCTGCCTGGCTTTCCTCCAGTTTCGAAAAGAATTCCTCAAGCCTTTGGGCGTTGAATTCCTGTGCGGCTTCCTTGATTTCGGAAGTAAGCGCCGCTACTTCCGCATCCCCCTCCAGGGCTTTCATAAATTCCTTATAGCCTTGCTCCACAACGATGTCCTTTCCAGCATCCCTGAACTGCTTGACAAGGCTCCTCGCGTCATTTTTGAGGTCGACAAAAGCCTTTACAGTATTCCCGTCAACCCCGTTTGCCTTGACCGAATCATATTCGGCCTTGACCTCGTCCTTCACAGTCTTCAATTCAGCAAGGATAGCTTCAAGGTTATTGACATCGGTTGCCGGCCTATTTGCTTTTATCCATTCTATTGCTTGCTCGCCGGCAATGACTCTCTTTAGAATGGATTTCTCCAACTGAAGCAGCCTTACCTGCGCCCCAATGCCTGAACCCATGGACTCTATTTCCAGTGATGTTTCCATGTCCATTATAGGCTCGCCTGTTTCAGGGTCTATCCCTTCCGGGAAAGGGGTCGGTTCAGGCGTTTCCTCAGGCGTCGGCGTAATTTCCGGCGTTGCTGTCGGCGCCGGCGTTGCATTTTCGTCTTCCGCAAACACTGCCGGCAAAATCAATGCCGCCAGCAGCACAAGCAGAAGGACAAAATATTGTTTCTTCATTTTCAGCCCTCCTTTGGTTTTTGTTTGTTGGAAGTATTGCGGCGGAACGCTTAATTAGGTTTTTGCGGAAAACAGCGGAACAAGGCGGAACAAGCCAGAACTACTTGGTTTCTACAAGGAAAAGCATGTTGGTCATGCCCTTCTCTTCCTTTTTCAAATAGCCTCTTTTCACGAGCGCTTCCACATTCCTTGAAACCGAGGATTTGGGAATTCCCAATTCTTCTTCCACTTTTTTCTGGGAAACAAAGCCCTTGTTTTTTTCAACTATTCCGATTATTGCAAGCTGCCTTTCTGTGAGCGAAGCCTTTTCCTTTTCGGACAAGCCTTTCTTCCTTGGTTTTTCAATCGGTTCAGAATTTTTCTTTTTGTACCTTAAAATCAGGTAGCTTGCCGCAATAAAGAGCGCGAACAAAAGCAGCACATAACCCCACAATGGAATCAAGGGCTCTTTCTGGTCCGCCTCAAGGGAATACTGTATTTTGAGGGAAAAAGGCCCGTTGCTGCCGACGCCTTTCACAGCAATCCTGCCGTTCTCTGTCTCGATGCGGACAGATGGGCCCTTGGCGTAATTTATTGATGCACCCTCAGGCAAAAGCACAGAAAAAACAAAATCGGAAAACTGCTCGTTCAAGTCAATGGAAAAAAGCCAGTACTTGCCTTCCTTGGAAGTGAACTCGCTGCTCTGCCCTGCAGCAAGCGCAGGATGGTTTGTGGTGCCGGAAAGGGTTGAAATGCCGTCCGAACCCACATCAACAGATATGTCGGCATAATATGCTGCGCCCGCGAAAAAAGGGAAAAGCAAAAGCAAAAGCGCCAAAAGACCAATTTTCATGCCAAAAGAAAGGCAAAAAGCCTTTTTATTTAAATCTTTAGCGAAATCGGTTTATTTTGGCTTTTCAGGTTGACCTTTTTTCCTTGTCAGAACATAGATTACTATTACGATTGCCGCCAGCCCGAAAATGACAATCGCCGCAAAGAAGATCAATCCTGCCGTTAAAAAACCGCCAATTGCTCCGTTTGCAGCGCTGCTGAAAGCAAAATATTGCTCGCAGCCATCCTTGATTTTGCCTGTGTACGTGTCGCATGCGCCCTTTTCAGTTTCGCCCAAGACAGCGCCAAAGCCATACTTGTTCAAGGTCGCAAGGTAAGCACATCTTGCTTGGAAATCCTCTTTGACATCAAGGCAAAAATTCGGGTCTGAAATTTTTCTGTTCGTCACATATTCTTCAACGCAGTATTCCTGAGAATCATATTTCAACTTCCAGCAGACCGAAATGTCCTCAGGATTGTTCTGAAAAGTTACGAACGCCTCACATTTGGATAAATACTTTGAGGGCAACTTAGTGCAGTCTGCAAGAGATTCAAGAGCCGGAAAAAGGCCCTTGACACACTGCCATTTGGTTGTTTCGTTCGAAATTAACTCGCAATCATTGGGTTCCTTTGCCACCCTTAAAATACAATTTTCCTGCTGGCTAATTGAAAAAATCTCGGCGCAGTCCTGCGCTGTCACGGCATTTGCCTCAATGCAGTCATCCTTGTCAAAACCAGTTTGCCCAGCACACTTGGGGACGGCGGCAAAAACCGCAATGCCCAACAAAATGAGGGCAAAAACCAAAAAAGAAAAACCCGCCTTTTTACCGACTTTTCCCATAAAAAAACACACCGCAAATATAACAGATGCCGTTTATTTAAATCTTTGCAAGGAAAATCATTAGTCTAAGCCTGTTAAGGCCGCAAGGACCCGTAGCTCAGTTTGGACAGAGCACCAGACTCCTAATCTGGGGGTCGTGGGTTCAAATCCCACCGGGCCCGCTCCTGCCCTTTCTTTTCTTTTACGAAAAGAAAAGAAAGCGTAAGTTGCGGAAAGAAAAGAAAACGACTGCGGCCAAAAGAAAGAAAAACTGCTTAACTTGCCCAAAAGAAAAAAAAGAAAGAAACTGCTTTTAAGCAATAAAAAAAGTCATTGCGGCTTTGGCTGTTATTTCAGCAGTATGCCGACCTGGAACCAGCCGGTTTCGCCTTTGGCGTCAGCTTTAACAGTAATTTTTTTCCCTTCGTAACTCACATATCTCTTACCCAGACGTGCATATTTTAATGCAAACCTGGGCGTTACCACCATTTGGGTTTCCCGAACCCTTGAAACCACGCCGACAACCTCCCTGTTGCTGACAAAGGAACCTTCAGGCACAACAAGCCCTAAATTTCCCGATTTGTCCTTTAAGGCAAGAATTCCTGTTTTGCCGATTTGCTTGATGTTTTCAGCCGGAATCGATTGGGCTGCAAGCACCCGTCTGGCTTCGCCGAACCTTGCAGAAGCGATTAAATTCGGCTTCTTGGCCTCCTTGTCTTTCACAGGCTGTTGCTCGCGGACTATTCCGCGTTTTGAAATCAGAAGTCTTTCCCCGGTGGTTCCCTTTGGAACCCTTCTAAAAAATGCCATCAAAAAACACCTCGGTTAATACAGTTATATTTGCCATTAACTGTTAAAAAAGTCTTCGGTAAGGAAAAAAACACAAGGCAAAAAAACCCGCTGGCAGGTTCGACAAAACATCTTTTCAGGGAGGACGATTGACGAAACGTTTTTTAAGTTTGCCTTGCCCTATTTTTAGCATGGAGAAGCTTGCGGTTACGATTGCCGGGGAAATCACCCTATCCAAAGACCCAGGCGGCAGCATGAAAAAATGGCGCGAAATCTTCGGCATTTCACAGACAGAACTCGCGGAATTTTTGAAGGTCAGTTCTTCGACAATCAGCGACTATGAGGGAGGCCGCAGGAAAAGCCCAGGTATCGGCGTGATAAACAGGCTTGTGACATCACTGCTTGAAGTCGACAGGAACAGGGGCGGCAAAATAGTAAAGCAATTGGAAAAGGATTTCGGGCCGAGCGAGGAAGCATTCGACATCCATGAATTCGCTTCCGCAATAACAGGCAAGGACTTTGCCGAAAAAATCGGCGCCATATGCATTGCAAACCCTGGCAGGCTGAAAGACACCCTGATTTACGGTTATACGCTTATCGATTCGCTGAAAGTGATAATAGATGTTCCGGTGCACGAATACATGCAGCTTTACGGCCGCACTCCTGACCGCGCGCTGATTTTCCAGAAAGTCGAGAATGGAAGGTCGCCGCTTATTGCGGTGAAAATCGGCAGGTTCAGCACAGACATGAAGCCGAGCATTGTCGTATTGCACGGCCCAAAGGAACCGGACAAAGTGGACGCGGTCGCAATAAAAATTGCAGAAAGCGAAAAAATCCCGCTGCTTGTAACATCAGAGCTTGTGGAAAAAATAAAAGAAGCGCTCAAAAAGTTCGAAGTATAAAGCCTGATGTTTTATTTAGGTTCACAGCCTCATGCTGTACGTGATTCTATATCTTTCCTTTCCGCTTTCGTCAAGGCCTGCGAGTTTTGCAGAAGAAAGCACTGTTGCGCCGAACTTGCTCTTGATTATGGATAGCGCTGTCCTTGCGGCCTTGTTCGAGCCGATGTAAATGTCGCGGCCGTTCGGGGCCTCGCCTTCATCGGTAATCAATGCCATCGGGTTGGTTTCCCGCATTACGGCCAGCTGCCGCCCGATTTCTGCGCAGATGCTTTTTTCCTTTTTGAGGTCGCGCGGCGAATCCCACCTTATTTGTATTTTTGCCTCGAAATAGCCTCCGGAAATTTTGCCGCATGACGGGCAGGCAACCCTCTTGAAGTCAATAAGGACTGTTTTTGACACGGTCACGTTTTTTCCAGCGACCTCGCCTCTTGCCGTGATTTTGGCGACCTGTTCGCCTTTCGGCGATTCTTCGAATTCCACCGAAATGTCGGCGTCATCCATTTCCTTCAATTTCACCTTTTTTTCAAGGAATTCTGCAATAAAAGCGTTGTTTTCCGCAAACCATTTTCCTGACAGCCTTGTCCTGCCGCATTTAACGCACCTCTCTATCTCAAAAGAGCCAGGCACAATTACCAGTTCGTGGTCTTCAAGATAGCAGGAATAACAGAAACTGTTCAGGAAAGGCCCTTTTGTCGAACCGCATTTCGGGCAGAACTCGTTCATTTCCTTTCCACCAATTCCCCTTTCAAACCCATATAAATCGTGGGATTCAAAACATAAGAGTATGTGACCACCACTGAAAGCAGCAGCTTGAGCGCCCAGAAAGCCGCAAGGAAAGCTGCATTTTCAGCAAGGAACGCCAGGCCGAAATCAGCCATTGAAAGGACAAAAGGGATTGCCGAAGCCTTTGAAATTGCGCCTGGATTTTTTTTTGTAAGGGAAAAAGATTCTGCAAAAACAGTCCGCAAGGATTTTTTGCCAAGGACTGCCGCAGAAAAAGGCAGGTAGAACAAAAAAAAAGTGGCAAAGCAGACAGCAAGCGCAAACGCGAGAAGCGGCCAGAAAAGAGCCGTGCCGTAAAGCAGGAAAAGGTTGGATATCAGGACGTAAAGGATTGCCCCGGGAACAATGAGCGAAACTATGGCCGAAGCCGAAACCAGCAAAAACCTGTCAAGCGCAACCTTTAATGCCGCCGAAAAAGAAACCTTTTTTTTGGCAGAATAATCCTTCACCATTGCAGGATACATCCCCCATACAAGCACGTTAAGGAAAAAGCCTGCGATTGTGAGGGCCAGTGCAAGCAGGGTTTGGGAAAGAAGCGAGGAAATTTCCGCGCTCCCAAGCATCGCCTCCGGGCCCATTGATTGCAATCCGACTGCTGCAATCGCAAGCCCTGCAACCATCAGCTGGAGAATGCCGTCATAAATGCCCATAATGATGTTTGGAACGAAAAGTTTCGGGTTGCTTTTCAGGACATGAAAAGCGCCTTCCAGAAAAGCCAGGAATTTCATTTCAAATCAAGATTGTGCTTTTTATCCTTTTCAAGGATTACTGTATCGATGCCTGTTTCCTCTTTAACCCTTTTCTTGAGGACAAGAGCCTTGTCGTATTCGCCGTGCACAAGCAATACCTGCCTCGGCGACCATTTTTTTACGGATTCAACGAGTTCGGTCTGCGATGCGTGCGCCGAAAAATCGAATTTTTCCACTTTGCATTCGACCTTGTAATCGCGGCCGTCTATATGGATTACGCCCTCGTCCAGGAGCCTTTTGCCCTGCGTGCCCTCGACCTGATAGCCGGTGATGAGAACGCTGGAAGTCCTGTCGTCGTAAACCTGTTTCAGGTAGGAAAGGATAGGGCCGCCCTCGAGCATTCCCGCGGTTGTCACAATTGCTCCGGGCTCGTCCAGGGCGCGCATGCGGTCTTTTTTTGTGCGCACCCATTCGACTTTCTTGTGCGAATTCTTGAGGTTCTTGGCTTCCTTCAGGTATTCAGGGTATTTTAATGAAACAAGCGCGGCCTTCTGGCTCATGCCGTCCAAAAAAACCGGGAATTTGACCTTGTGCTCGTACAATACATCGACCATTTCCTGCGACCTTCCGACCGCAAAGGCGGGAATTAAGGCGTGGCCGCCGTTCTCGACTGTTTCCTTGACCTTTTCCACAAATTCTTCCTCTGCCTTTTTCCTGTCAGGGTGGTCCCTGTCCCCATAAGTGCTTTCCATCATCACAAAATCCACATTTCCGACCTTCAAGTCGGCTTTTTCCAAAAGCCTTGTTTCCACGGCCTTGAAATCGCCTGTATACAAAAAAGAAAACGAGCCGAAATCGAGTTTTGTCATTGCCGAGCCGAGAATATGCCCGGCATTGAAAAATTCAAGGGAAGTGTTCTGTGAAATCTCTATTTTTCTTTTGTAGCCGAGCGGGAAAGAATAGCGCTTTGTCCTGCGGATTTCCTCCTTGGAAAATTTTTCGACCGTGCCTTCGATGCCTGCAATTTTCAAAGTGTCATGCCACAATATTTCCGCCAGCTCCAAAGTCGGCGGGGTCATATAGCACAAGGGATTGCTTTTAAGGAACAAGTGCGGCAGGTTCCCTGAATGGTCGAGGTGCGCATGTGAAATAATCGCGGCTGTAATGTTCGTGTCCACGTGCGACGGGTATTCCGAGCCGTTAGGCGTAAGTTTTATCCCGCAATCAAGCAGGAACTTTTCGCCGGCATCCAGGACAAAAGCGCTCCTGCCGACCTCCCTGCAGCCTCCAAGCCCTGTAACCGAAGCATTCATTGAAACCATCTTAAAGCAACTTGAAACAAAAAAGCAATACTAAAACAATACGGCTTCCTGCTTAAAAAGGATTGCGGAAAGGCGCCTGAAAGCCTTCAAAGCAATGGAAAAGAATTTTAACATGCAACGACAATAGTTTTGGTATGAAGCTGACTGCGCTGGCTGTTTTCCTTGTCCTTGCATTCAGCACCGCTTCCGCCGGCTATTTCAATTACAGCATAGAATTGCAGGGAAAGGACGCTCTTTTCACTGTGACCATCGGCCTTGAATCGCAGACCGAGGCGACATCTTTTGCGCTCAACAATTTTTTCCTGCCTGAAAACAGCACTGTTGTGTCACTGCGGGATTCAATAGGCCAGATAAAAAACTATTCGGTTTCAAAGGAAGGGATTTCATTCGAAACTAATTCCGGCGGCATGCGCAGCAAGGAAACAGTGGAATTGAAATTCAGGACCGCAGGCATAGCGCTTGACGATTATTCGCCGCTGTATTCTGCAGAAATATCCCTGCCAGGAAGCAGCGATTCCAGGGCAACAATCGAAATGAAGGGCGCAAGGATAATTTCCTTCGAGGCAACGCCGGAATTCAGCGGGGAGATAAGCGGCGGCTCACTTAAGCTTTCAGGAAAAGGCCCGGCAGCATTCGCCGCCTTTTATTCCAAGGAAGGGGCAGAATTCCAGCACTTCGTGCTGTTCAACAAAAGCGGCCTCCCGGACAAAAAAATTGAAGAAAACGGCATGAAGGAAGCGGACGGCCTCTTCGATATAATCCCAAGGCTTTTGGGCTTCAATGTCCCATTTGAGAAAATCCCTGTACTGGTGCTCGGGGAAGAAGAATACGCTGAAAGAATCAATTCCTACAGCGAGGGCGTTTACAGGACAGGCGGCATTATCGTGCTGAGGGAAAGCGCTTTCGAAAAAAATGCGGCGGCCGTGGTATTGCACGAAACAGTGCACGCCTTCAATGCACAGGCAATGAAATGGAACGAATCCGGCGCATCATGGTTCGACGAGGGAATGGCGAAATTCATTGAGGCATACGCCAGGAAAATGCTCGGCGAAAAAAGCCCGAACCTTTTTTACGGCGACGTCACCTGGAAGCAGGGCAGCTACCAGTACACGCTAAAGCCGGCAGGAAACCTAACAGACCTTGAAGGATATATCGCAGGGAAAGAGCGGTTCATGGAGGAATGGAACACCGACAATGCGGAAACAAGGGATTTCGGCTATGCGTTTGCAGAACTTTATGTGCGGGCATTCCTGAAGGAAAAAGGCTTCAGTGCACTTCAGCAGGCTTACAGGAAAATGCTTGAAATAAAAGAAACAGCCGGAACCGGGGAAGAATTCAGCGCGAAAATCGTTTCACTCCTCGGAAAAGAGCTTTACCCCTGCGGCAGTGAAAGCGGACAGGAAATAAAAAAATGCGTGGAAGGGCTGAATTCCTTCGAATTCAGCCTCCCTGAAACCGTAAGCGTGCTCCAGCTCGGCCTTTCCGCAAGCGAAAAGGAATTCGGGGCCGAGGGAAAAACCATGGAACTGAAAAAACAGGCATTGCTGGAAAAAATCGCGAATGCAAGGCAAGGCATTTTGGAACTCATGGGTTCGGTTTTTTTGAAACTGCTTGAAAACAGGCAGGCAATCCTGGCAGGTGTCAAGGGTTGAAGGCATCAATTTACCCTGACACAACCCTTTCAAGCCTTCCGGCCGGAATCGAAAGCGTGCACTTTGCAAGGCCGCCTGGCAGGAAACAGTTGGTGGCGGTGCTGGAAAAATTCCCTGCTGTGAAGGAAGTGTCGATGAGCTCTTCAAGCCAGAAGAGGGCAAGCCCCAAGGCAAAGGCTTTCCTGCAGGAAAAAGGCATATCGCTCAAAATTGCCGAGGAAAGGGGGAGGGCAATCTCGATGCCGCTGGAAAAAATGCGGAACGCAATCGAAATGAGGCGCGATTTCCGCCCTTTGAGGGAAATCGAAACAGCCACAGGGATTCCGAAAAGCACTGTCCACTATCTCGTGAAATATTCGCAGAGAAAAAAGGTAAAAAACGGAAGGAACGTAATATATTTGAAGTGACACAATGGGCGGAAAAGGTCCGGCCGGGCTGAGGCTGCCTCCGGCGGAAAGAAGGTTTTTGAAGCCGAAAAGGATTCCCAGAAGATTAAGGCTGAAGGGAATGGGGCCAGAGGAAAGGGCTAAGGCAATGAAAAGCCTGCCTCGCGGCACGATTGCCGGGCCGAAAAAGTACAGGATTGTCTCTGCATTCAAGGCGCGCATAAGCTATCTTGACGGCGGTGGAGTCGAAAAAATCTTCCTCAGGGAAATGAAAGGCAGGCCTGAAGTCTTCACCGAATACCGCAGGGAAAGTTATCCAGACATAGAAACCGCCTACAGGAAAACCGTGAAAGAAATCACAAGCCTTGGAAAGGAACTCAACCGGGAAAGAGAAGCCCAGCGCAGGATAAGCGAAGCGCACGCTTCGGCTTTCCGGAACTGGGCGAAAGCCAGCGCCGAAGAAAGGGCACAAACAATGAAAGGGCTGCTGGACATCGTCGATCTGCTCCAGGAAAGGCATGAGCGCTCTGAAGAACTAGATGTTGAGGAAAGGGAAGATATAAGCAGGCACAGGATTACAAGGGTGGAAAAAAAGGCGGCAGTGAAAAGACTTGAAAAGGCAATCGGCCTGCTTGAAAAAGGCAATATCGGGGCTGCTTTGACAGGCCTTGTCGGGGCTTCGAATTCGCTTATAGAACAGGGCAAGCCACTAAGAGGCCAGCTTGCGGCAACAAAAAGGGACAGGGCGATACTTGAAAGGGAGGTCTGGAGAAGGGAGGCTATAGCAAACGCATATAGGGGAAAAATCAGGCGCAAGGAAAAAATGCCTGGCATAAAGAAATGGAGCCCTAAAATGAGGCTTAACTTTGCCTCAGGGCAATTGGATGTTTTTGCAGATAATTTTGAAAGATGGCTTTCAAAGGCAACCCCCAAGCAAAAGAGCAACATGGTGGACTGGCTGGATGTGCTGCGGAACGCTCTTTCAGGGCTCGCGGAAGAGGCAATATTTAAGGACATTTCAACAGGCCGCGAGAAATTCACATCAGATGCATTGGTTGCAAAAGAGGCCATTAAAAGGGCGGCAGTGGCGCTCGCAAAACAGGCTGAACAGGCAGGGCGGCCAAAATGAAAAGAATAAAATAACTCGCTAGCACACATTGGTCTGATCGGATATGGGCGAAGCATTTGAACAAAAGGTTTTGGAGCTTACAAAGCACGGCGAAATGAAAAAAGCCGCATGCCTGAAAAGCCTTGATAACACAATCCTGCCATCCTATGTGAAAAGAATACAGCAGAATGACAGGAGCGTGATGAAAGAGCTGATTCTGCCCAAATGGGTGACCTGGGAACTGCTTTTCGACTGGGCCGCAAGCAAGGAATCCGCGTCAGCGAAAAGGTGCGCTTTGTGCGAGGAGCTCCAAGAGGTCGGCATAGACTTCAACAACAAATTCGTCTGCGACCAGTGCTTCCTCAAAATGAAAAACATGCAATAGGCAGGCACTGTTTGAGGGCGGGATGCAACAGCAATTCCGGCTGCTTTTTGAAAACGAAAAACATGCAGTGAAGTCATTGGCCGAATCTCAGCTTTTTCTTTTTCATTTCAAGCCTGTAGCCGCACGCTGGGCAAACCCATTGCTCGGTTATGATACCGGTATCGGACAAGCCTTCAAGGCCAGCCCTCGACATTTCCATTCCGCATTTAGGGCATTCCATGCAAATCAGGCAATGGAAGCCTCAAAGCATTAATAAAAATATTGCAATCCAATTTCCCTATGATTAAGGCAATATTGTTCGATTTGGACAACACGCTTGTCGATTTCTGGAAAATGAAAAGGCTCTGCTCGCAGGAAGCCGTGAGGGCGATGGTTGACGCAGGCCTGAAGGTCGAGGAAAAGCAGGGCATTGAAATGCTTTTCAGGCTTTACGAAGAGGAAGGCATGGAAAACCAGAAAATATTCGACAAATTCATAAAAAGCGTGAACGGGAAAATGGATTACAAAATACTTGCAAGCGGGATTGCCGCATACCGCAGGGTGAAACTCGGCAGCCTTGCCACGTATCCCCACACAACTGAAACCCTTATCAGGCTCAGGGAGAAAGGCCTGAAATTGGGAATTGTGAGCGACGCGCCAGTAAAGCAGGCATGGCTAAGGCTTGCGGAACTGAACATGACGGATTTCTTCGATGTCGTCATTGCAAGGGAAGGCAAGGCTGAAATGAAGCCGCATGAAATGCCGTTCAAACTGGCATTGAAAAAACTGAAATTGAGGCCGGAACAGATTCTCTTTGTCGGCGACAACCCGAAAAGGGACATTCTCGGCGCGCAAAGGCTCGGCATGAAAACAGCGCTCGCAAAATACGGCCAGATAGTGCCAAGCGGGGAAGTCAAGGCTGATTTTGAGCTGGCCGAAATAAGGGAACTGGAAAAAATAGTTTCAGGCCAGACAAGCCTTAAAAGGAACGTTTAAATACTTCAAGCCGCATATAATTACATATTCATTGTGGAAAATTAATGAGGTAATGGAAATGCCGAGACCAAGACCGCTTGTCGGAAGAGTGCAAAGGAAAGCAACAAAATATGACAGATTGCTTGCAAACAGGTCGACAAAATTAGACCAAAGGGCGCAGGCGTTTGACCAGAGGGCAGCGCCAAGGCAGCAGCATATCGCTAAACTGCAGGGCCAAATCGCAACAAGAGTAGAAGCCAGGGCAGGCCTGATTCAGAATAAGGCGGATTTGCTTGGCCAAATCCAGGGAAGCCGCTTCCCAAGGATACACATGATTAAAAGGGCAAAAACCCGCATACTGCAAGTCAAAATAAACAGCAAAAACAGGCAGATTGCAAGGCGCATAAAAAGGATGGCAAGACAGCAAAGGATTGTAGACAGACACGAAACAAAAGCAATGGCACACGCCGGTGCAATCCAGCTTCTTGAGGAAGACAGGCAGGCGCTCAGGTCACCGCTTGCAGAAGAGCAACAGGAAGCCAGGGCAGAGGAAGAACAGCCTGAGCCGGAAAGAGCTGGAACAGAACCTGTCGCACAGGGCCGGGAGCCAAGGATAAGGGAAAGGACAGCTGAAGAAAGGCAAATGACTGCCAGCATACTTAGGAATGAAAGGGCAAGGCATAGAAGGATAGCCGGAGGCGGCGGCGGACAGCAGGGCGGGGCAAGGGAAGAACTAGCGGCCATGCAAGAAAGAGTAAGGCGCAGAAGGGCGGCCGCTGCACTGCAGGGCGGCGGGGCGGCAAGGCAGCAACAGCCTGCAAGGCGAGGACCCCAGGCAGGGCAGGGTGCACCCACAACAGCCAGAGTGGCAGAGCAGGCCAGGATAGCAAGGCAACCTAGACTTGGAACCAGGGGAGTGCCGACAGCACAAGTGCAAGACATCCTGCAACAAGAACTGCGCAACCTAAGGCAACAAGCAGCCAGAGGAGTTCAACTGCAACCTGTAACCCAGGGGCCGCCGGAAGCAATAATACAAGAAATTGTGCTGAGAGAGCTGCGGAATACAGCGCGGCTGGCAGCCGCCAGAGGGCAATCGCAGCCTGGAATGCCTAGGCCGCCTGCAGTGGCAGGCGTTCAGCCTGAACGCAGGGGCATGGTTCCGCCAAGGCCGGAATACGGCGCCGGAAGACCGAAAGCCGGGGCAAGGCAAGAAACAAGGCGCAACTTGCGAGAGGAAGGCCGCAGAAGGACATACACTGAAACCTCAAGGGGAGAAATAAACTACCTGCGGAAAAGGAAAAAGCACAATAGGGAAGCCGGCGCTCGCGGTAGGGTTCGGCAACCCGGTGCACCGCTTACCAGTGAAGGGATTTTCGAATAGGCCTCAATCGTATTCCTTGAATTCCATTCCCCTTTGCTTTTTTTCCTTCATTTTTTCCAATGTCAATGAAATACATTTCTCGAGCAGTTTTTCTGAAGAATCTGTTTTTGCGGTGAAGGCTGCGGCAGTGGCATGGCCTCCGCCTTCGCCTTCGAATGATTCCTGCAGTTTTCCGAAAACATCTTTTGCGATGTTAAGGCCGAATTCTTCTGCGAAAGGGAAGCGAGCCCTTGCCGAAACCCTGACAGAAGAATTTTCTTGCATTGCAACAAAGGCAATGTCGGCGCCAATCTGCACAAGCGCAGCCGCTGCATGAGATTCGAATGAGCCGACCTCGCTTGTGGCTGCAATGTTATTTCCTATCCTGTAAATCCGGCTCCTGTGCGCTGCCTTGAGCCTTGCAATCCTTTCGCTGAAATCCCGTTCGATGGAAAACAATTCCACAAGCTCATAATAAGGCATTTTTATGCGCTCAACCGCTTCGGCCATGACCTTGAAGGAATTCCTGCCTGCAAAAGAGAAATGCGCCGAATCCGTGAGAAGGCCGCAGGCTGCAAGGATTGCAATTTTTTCGCTTATCGGGCTTTTCTGCTTTTTTATTTCAGGCCACAGCACCTCGGTTGTGGAGGCGGCTTCCGGATTGCAGTAACGGAAATCAGCCCTGATGGAATCATGCGCTGCAGAGTGGTGGTCGAACTGGAATATTTTTCCCTTGAAGCTTTTTGCGTTTTCTGCAAGGTCGCCGAGCATGTTGTAGGAATTCAGGTCTGCAATAAAGAGAGTGTCGAATGAATCGAAATCCGGCTCGTGCGTGTATGGGATTTCCATTTTTTCAGCGAATTTTTCCGCCGGCTTGCTTATGTGCTCAGGAATCCCTATTTCAACAGAATTTTTTTTCTTGAGGATAAGGTAAAGGATGCCGCTTGAGGCAAGGGCATCCACGTCCGCGCCCTTGTGTGTCAGCACAAGGATTTTCTTCCCTTTAAGGGAAAAAGGGCTTTTCATATGAAACCTTTGGCAGGCTTATTTCTTTTTCTTTTTGCCCTTCTCTTCTTTCTCTTCCTTTTCGGCTTTTTCAGGGGCACCCAAGCCGAGATCGCCTGTGCTTTCCTCAATGGTTGCCTTGAGCTTGTTGAGCCTGTTCACAAGGGAATCTTCCTGTTTCTGGAGGGTTTCGGCCCTCAGGTCTATTGTTTCCTTTGCTTCCAGCAGTTCCTTTTCAACGGCTTTCGCGTCCTTTTCTATAAGGATATTGCCGACAGCCTTGAAAACAGTTTTAGGCTTTGATTCCTTTATTTCGTTCAATGCGCTCTGGATTGCGCCTGCCTGCATCTGGAACTGCTGTTTCTGGGCGCTCACGTTGAGCAATTGCTGCCTTCCGGCCCTGAACTCGTTAACCTGTGCTTGGTCTAATTCGGCCATTTCAAAACCTCCTCAATGACTAGAATTTTTCACCCGAAAGCCTTTAATATGTTGTCTGAAACAACAATGCTTTTCATGACTGAATTGAACGAAGCCCTTAAAGCCGTAAGGTCGGAAGCCTCCAGCCTTATTTCGAGCGCTTCCCTGTCTAAATCCACAGAATGCCTGGAGCGCCTGAACCCTTTCTTCAGGTCAGGCTTCACGGCCTCAAGCACCACCTTTGCTTCCTTCGGGCTTTCAAAGAAAAGCACTGCCTTCATGGAATGCCCGAAGGGATTCCCGAGATTTTTTTCCAGCATTTATCTTGCCTGCACTGTCCTTGCAACCGGCGGCCTTGTTTTTGTGAGAATCCTGTAAGCGCAGTTCGGGCACCGTATAAGGCCTTTCGGAAGCTCGTCGAATTCTTTTCCGCAGCGAACGCATTTGTACATTTTCATGCACCTTCCTCTTTGGTTTCCTCGAAGGCCCCTTCAAGGTTGGCTTCCTCTTTTTCCTCTTTTTCTGCAACCTCTTCAGAAGCCTGTTCGACTGCAGCAGCCTCATTTTCCTCAGGAGAGCCTTTCTTTTTCTTTTTCGGCTTTTGCCCGTCAGTGCCTTCGGCAGTTTTGCCTTTTTTGCGCTGTTTTTTTTCAAGCATGCCCATTGCGGTCTCTTCCCTTGCCTCTATGAGCTCTTTCACCATCGGCAGGAACTTCCTCTGTGAAACCATTTTTTTCACTATTGTGCCGCCCATTGTGCTCGGATAGTATGCTCCGCCTGTGAAAACAGCGTTGCATTTCCTGCACCTGAAAAGGCCTGTTGAAACGCGCTTCACCTTGTTGAAGCCGCAGCTCGGGCATTCATGGAAACGCCTCTGTTTTTCCTCGACATTGACAACCCTGTCCCTTATGCCCCTTCCATATCTTGAACCGAATCTTCCGGCGGATTTTACTTTTTTTGTCTTGTGCATGGTATCCCTCACTTAAATTTTGACCTCAGTTTTTTGCCGTTTTCAACGGCAAGGTCTATGCATTGGTCTATTTCCTTCTCAGTGAAACTGCCTGAACCGCCTTTCTGGAAAGCGCTCATCTGGCCGTCGTCTGTAGTGCAGATCGAAAGCCTTGCGTCCATCGCTTTCTCTTCGGCAAGCACAGGGTCTGACAGAAGAATGTTCGAAACCTTTGCCACAGTGCAAAGCATTGGCTTCTTTTTGACGTTAAGTTCGCCCACATACTCGTCCTTGACTATTTTTTCATCCTCGTATTTCGGAATCCTTGTGTTAAGCAGCGCGCCTATCGAGGACAAAGCCTTGCGAGCTCGATTGCGTCTTCCCTTGGGGGGCCTGGCTCGAAAACAGGCGAAGCCATCGGCATCAATTCAACGCCCACGCTTATTGAGCCTTCGTCAGGGCTGTCAGGATAAGGTGCTGCAACATCCAGCTTGACTCCAGTTATGACATCTGTCTTGCCAATCCTCACCCTGCACGAGCCGTGCGCGTTCTGGCTTATGTTTGTAGTAATGCTTATTTCCCTGTACTCGCCGGCCTTTCTCCCGTCAAACCTTTCGCCGTTCTTTGCGAGCTCTTTCACCTTGTCGGAGCGAAGTTCCCAGATTATTTCTTCTCTCATTGTGGTTCGCCCTCCTTTGCGGCCTTGTCCATCTTTGCACCGGCCTTTTCTATCTCCTGCATCGCGTCCTTTTCGATTTCCAGATACCTTTTCTTCAGGGCATCTTTCTGCATTTCATAAACAGACATGCAGCCCTGGACGCCGAGATTAAAAGCTTCAAACCACTGCTTTTTTTCCATCAGGCCGTCCATCTGCAATAAAACAACCTCTTTCTTCCTCGGCATTATCGCCATCGGCATGTCGACCGCGTCAGGCGCGTCCTCCTCATACTTGTTGAGGTCAAGGACAATATTGCCCCCGGCCCTTCCGACAGCGCAAGACGACACCATATCTTTCATCGGAATGCCTGCATCGGCAAGCGCGACAGCCGCAGCCGCCAGCGCAGTTACTCTTGTCCCTGCATTGCTGTCGAAAATATGCGTGTAAATGTCGATCGTGGTGTTGGGAAACCTTTCAAGGAAAATCGCTGCCTCGAGTGCTTCCCCGCACACCTTCGAAATCTCTATTTCCCTGCGGCCTGGCCTCGGGTTCTTCCTCTCGGAAACCGAAAAGGTCGCCATCCGGTAAATGAAAGACACAAGCGCTTTTGTCGGGTCCTGTATGTGCTGTGGCAATGCCTCCCTCGGCCCGTACACTCCCACCAATACCTTGTTCTGGCCCCATTCCATGTAACAGGAGCCTTCGGCCCTGCTCAAAACCGACGGCGTTATTTTGATTTCCCTAAGCTCATCCACTTTCCTTCCGTCCAGTCTCAGGCCATCGCTGTTCACGTAAGTCATTTCTTCAGCCATTCAAATTCCTCCATAGAACATCAAATCGCCTTGGCATCACTTTGCCTTCAAAGCCTGCTTTTTTTCCCTTTCAATGAATTCGGTTATGCGCACTGTAAGGTTGCTGAGGTGCGCCTCGTCCTCTATTTTTTTTATCGCTTTTTTAAGCAATGCGGTGTTGCCGTCCTTTATCCAGACACGGCCGTTCCTTCCGGCCATAATCGAGCTGCCTGTGCCTTTTGTGAGCACTTCAAGCATGCTTCCCTTTTTGCCGATAATGCGCGGCACTTTCACAGGGGAAACATCAAGGACCTCGCCGTCATAGAAAACGCGTATCTGGTCGAGTTCTGCCTCGTTGATTTCGTTCACGCTCGTGATTTTCGCGGAAATCACAGTGCCTTTCTCAAGCGGCTTCCTCAAATTGTCCTTGCGGACAAAAGAATAATAGAAAGAATTAATGTCGACGATATACCCTGAAAATTCCTCGCGTGCAATTATTCCCACGATAAGGTCTTCGGCCTGCGGCATATACCTGCCCTGCAAAGGGATAACCCTCACGCCGTCCGAATCCTGTTCGGCGAGGCCGAGTGAATCCGCATATACCATTCCCTCGTCCACAAAAACATGTTCTCCCAGTTTTTTCCTCTGGTCAGTCAATAATTCTCCGGGAACAACAATTTTCCTATCAGTCAATCAACCCTCTCCTTTTGGTCCAAAATCCTTATTTCGGCCTCGCCATGGGTGGCCTTGTTCGCCCTGTTGAACAGGTCGTTTTTCATGCCGGCCGGTATTTCTATAAGCATTATCAAAGAGCCGTCGTTCAGCCATTCCTCTTTTTTTATTTCAAAATTGTGCATTTCGCTCCCTGTCTTGCCTGCATAGATTGCCGGAATTTTGACCGCAACCTGCATTTTCTCGAATGAAATCGGAAGTTTTTTCCTTAACTCCTTTAAAAAATCCTCAACCTGCTCTTCAGCGGACTTGAATTCGTCCACGTGCAAATTCAATTCATTCAATGCCATCTCAATCCTTTGCGCCGGATGAGGCGTATTGGTCTGCGGATTCACCGCGTTTGCCGTGATTATCTGTATTATTTCCTTCCACCGCTTTTCCCTCATTTCCCTGCGCTGTTCTGTTGTCAATTGCACATTTCCCTTGAGAATGATTTTTTTCGCGACCTCACCTGCATCGACCGTACCGAAAACTTTCAAAATCAGGGCTTCGGACTGGTCTTCGCCTTTCCCTGAATCCTTGAAAACCGTGTCAATCGCGAGCAGGTCGTTAGCATTCACTGCTTTTCCTTTCTTCACATCCATTGCCAGGTCCGGGTCAACCAGTACCTCGAACTTGTGCCCTTCTTGAACGAAGCGGGCTATGACCGCTTCCTCGAGCTTTACCATTTTCAAGCCAGCCTTTACTTCCCTAAAAGAGACTTCAATTTTTTCTGGGAAATCCTTTCGAATTCTTTCCCGTCCTCGATGAATGCAAAATCAAGGCTGTTGAGCGAGAATGCCTCCTTTTTTTCCTTGGACTGCTTCAATGCCTCGGCCGCAAGCCTTACGGCCTGCTCCTGTGTCATTTTATCGTTATAGTCTTTTTCAAGTATCTCCATTGCCTTTGCCTTGTTCCTTCCGATTGCAGTCGCCTTGTACTGCGCCAGCGCACCGCTCGGCTCGGTTTCAAACAGCTTTTTTTCGTCTGCGCCGTCGTAGCCGCCGATAATGAAACTCACGCCGAAAGGCCTCATTCCCGCATACTGGGTGAAATACTGCTTTATGGCGCTCAATTCCTTGACCAGTGTTTCCACTTCAATCTTTTCCTCGAAATACATCTGGTTTTCCTGCGCTTTCTCCCTTGCGATTTTCACAAGCCTGCGCGCATCTCCCACCAGGCCGGCGCTGATTGCGCCTATATGGTCGTCGATTTTGAACAATTTTTCAACTGATTCCGGCAAAAGCAGGGGCGAAGTAATATTCTTGTCGGCTGCAAAAAGCACGCCGTTGCCGTAAATGATGCCCAATCCAAGCGTTCCCTGTTCCACGATTCTCGCGGCGTATTCCACCTGGTAAAGCCTTCCCTTTGGGGAAAACATTGTGGAAACGCGGTCATAAGCGCTTGTCTTAGGCGCTCCCCCTCCAGCAATCATATCGCCACCCCTAAAGCCAAAAAAACCCTAAAAAAGAACCCTATTATATATATTATTTCATTAGTCTTCGGAAGAAATTATTGAACGTAAACAATTTAAAGGCTTTGGAATGATGCCCCCAAACCCCAAAAAACACGGTTTTAGCGCTTTCTCTCGATAAAAACTCGGTAAGGAGTAAACCCGCCCATATCGCTTCCATAATCCTCGAAACGCACCGTCAAATCAGGGTCAGCCCTAAGGCGGCCTAATTCGTTGCACCAGGCAATGGCTTGTTCCTTGAAAAACTGTTTCAGAGGGTCAAACCGCCAAAGCAGTTCGTCAATTGTAATGTTTACCTTGAATGCATCAATGGATTCCTGCATCACTTTCCTGCCCGCTGGAGTGAGTTTGATTCCCTTGAATGGCGCCTGGTATTTTTCGGCCGGCGGATAAAAGAAAAGGCCTTTGTTGCTGTCATGGCGGACAAACCTTCCACTCCTCCATTGGATAACCGCTCTTCCGCCTGGCGCCAGCGATTCTGCAATATTTCTTATTGCAGAATCAGGGAAAAGTGAATATTCAAGCGCCCTGCTGGAGACAACCAAATCGAAATGCCTCCTGAACTCCTTTGGAAGGCACTCGGCATAAAGCATATGATATGCGTCAACCCCTGGGTACCTGGCGTGGTCCAGTGGGCTGAGCGTGTGGGTTTCGACCTCTGCGCCCATTTCGGATTTCAATTCAGAGGCAACCCGCCCGGTATGGTGCCCAACATCCAAAAACCGTATCTTTCGCCCTTGCGCAGACCTTACTTCTTTTGCATGCTTGACAACATCAATTCCAACATCATCAGCATAATCTTGCAAGCCGCGGTTGGTTTCAAGAGATCGGTCGGCCTGCACGCCTGACCTCAAATTAATGAGTGAAACTGTGGTAGTCCGCTCCTTTTTTGCATCTGTAAAAAGCCCGATTACCTCCTTCCTTTCTGCACGCCTTGTTTCATTGCCAATGCCGTAATAATGGCCACGCTCAACCCCGTAAAGCAGGCCCCTTGCTTCTGTAGAGTTCGATTCAAGCTCATGCAAAGTTTTCTCTATTGCCAGTTGTTTCAAAAGCGAAAGCCTTTCACGGCTTAAAGGAGTCAAAGGTTCAAAGCCCAACATTTTGGCGGCCAGTTTCCTGGCATCAGAATAAGAATAACTCGGAACCTCCCTGCTCTTTCTTGGAACAGCAACACCCCTAAGGAGCCGTCTCCTTTGCTGCGGCCCCCTGACAGGCTCATAAGCCCTCGGCTTTTTCATTCCAATCCCTTAATCGAACCAGAACATTTCAGGGAACGCGCTTTCACCTGTGTTCCCTTTACTTCTTTCAGAAACATGAATGCGGCCTTTGCCTTGCCTTCAAAGCCTCTCTGGCAGCACAGGATTCCTTTGCCCTTATCGGGCCAGAATTTGATGATTTTCGGATTGATTTCAGCGGAGCCGATTGACCCGTACAAGGACAGGAAAATCAAATCAAGGGCTTTTGCGAAATCCATGCCGTCAAAGCCCTGCACCGGCACCACCTCGAACAAGAGATAGCGCTTCCTGTCCCTCAAAGTTTTAGGCAAAGGGTTCAATGATTGTTTTGCTTTAGGCATACTAGGTTATAAAGGTTAATTACGGTTATAATTTTATGCGCGTTCGGCTGTATGCCTGGCTTTTTGTTTTTTTCGCCCTAAGCCAGGCATTGGGCATAATGGTGGCATTGACTCTCATACAGCAGGGCGTGCAGGTATCAATCATCAACAACAACCCGCAGGACCCGTGGAATGCGGTCGCCCTGATTTTGTATATCCTGGTTGCAACAGGCGTGTTCCTTTTAATCATCAGGTTTTTCAAAAAGCGCGCTGTCGGCTGGTTTGAAAAAATCGCTGTTTTTTCCACGACCTGGGTTGTAGGGGATGCGGCATTATACCAGGCCTCAGCCGCAGCCTATGAAATGATTCCGTGGTTCGGTCTTGCGCTCGCATTTTTGATAACCGCATTGAGGATAATTTTCGCCAAAAACATCTGGCTGAAAAACCTTGCGAGCCTTTTCGCTGTCGCAGGCGCAGGCTCCCTCATCGGGGTGAGCCTCGGCATATGGCCTGTGCTTTTGTTCATTTCACTTTTAGCAGTTTATGACATCATCGCCGTGTTTGTCACAAAGCACATGGTGACAATGGCGAAAGCGATTGTTTCACAGAACCTTGCCTTCACTTTCACCATTCCCACAAAAGAGCACGAATTCCAGCTCGGCACAGGCGACCTTGTGATACCGCTTGTTTTCGGCATAGCGGTTTTTTCAACAGCCGCGCCGAAAATAGCGCCGCTTCCAATTTATGCAGCTCTCCTGCCTGTTTCAATGATACTATTCGCCTCGGTGCTGGGCCTGATTGCAACACTGCACATCTGCGCAGAAAGGAAAATAGCATTGCCTGCGCTGCCATTGCAGACTGCTTATATGGTTGCCATGTGGGGCGCGTGCCTGTTCGCTGGAATGCCTGTCCTTTAAGGCCTATGCAATGCATGCCTGAAGCCGGTTTGCAGGAATGCCGGTGCTGTGAATTTCCGGAAAGCCTTTTTTATAAAAAGTGCGCGCCGTAAAGGAAGCCGATTACGACCCTGCCGAAATAGCCTATCAGGATATAGCGGAGGGTTTTTCCTGCGGCGCACGCAATGAAAAACTTTCTTGCATCGAATTTTATGAGGCCTGCCGCAATGCCAACAAAATCGAAAGCCGAGGGGAACAGCGCGAAAAGGAAAATGAAAATCATTCCGTATGTTTGCACTTTTTCCTTGAGCGAAAGCACTTTTTTCATTTCCCTGCGCGTGAGTTTTTCAATGCCTTTTGCGCCGACACGCCCCAAAAAATAGCCTGTGAGTTCGCCGATTGCAGCGCCAAAGCCCACCGCGATGCCGACCGCGAGCGGGCTGAGGATGCCCAAACCGTAAAAGTTCATTTCCCCGAGCGGGAAAACAAGGAAATCAAGCGGGAGAGGGAAAACGATAGTGGCGTTCGCGAGAATCGCCGCAATGAAAAGCCCTGGCAGGCCGAATGCTTCCAGCAACACAAAAAAAAACGCTTCAAGGGATTTGAGGTCTGCAAAAAAAGAGACATAGACGATGGCAACTATTATTGCCAGGGCAATGGCTGTCAATGCCAGCGGCTTTGCATAACCCAAACTCCTTTTTTCAGGTTCTGTCAAAAAAACACCAGGATATAGGGATTACGACCTCATTTCTTATAAACTTAACAACGCGTAATACATACCGGAGAAGGGAAAAATGAGGGCTTTGAGGCAAATGCAGGCAACAGCAGCAATTTGCTTTTCCGGGCAGGGGACTGGAAGATGAAGGCATTAAGGGCATTCAGGCTTGGGGCGAATTGCTTCGGTGAAGGCAGCAGGGGAAAAAAATGAAGGCTTTGAGGGCATTCAGTGTCAGGCTTGAGGAACTGGAAAGCGCGGTTTTTTTCCGCGCCGAGGGTGAGTTCGAGCCCCATTATGCTGTCACTGAAAAAGGCTCGAGGATTTCAAGGGTGAACGTGTGGGGCGTTGTTTCAAGGACTTTTGAATCCGAGAACGGCTTTGCAAGCATTTCAATCGATGATTTCACAGGCACAATGGACGTGAACGCGTTCAAGGAGCGCCTTGAGGACCTGAAAAAATTCAAGAAAGGGGACACAGTGAAAGTCATAGGGAAAGTGCGCGAAAACAACAATTCGCTTTATGTTCTTGCCGAAGGCGTGCAGAAAATTTCCTTCAGTGAAGAAATGCTTGAAAGGCTTGGAAAAATCACGGCAGTGGAATTCCTTGAAAAAAACGAAACCGGCGCCAAAAGGAGAAAACAGGAAAAAGCAAAGGAAATTCCTGAAGAGGATTTTGACGAATTCATGCAGGCAAGCGAATTAAAGATTGAAAGGGAAGTGGTAAGGTGACATATGAGGAAATGCTTGACGAGGCATACGGGCAGATTCCCCCGGAAAGCCTGAAAAAGGAAAGGTTCGAGATGCCGAGACTGCAGACAATGGTGCAGGGCAACAAGACAATCATCGTGAATTTTTCAAAAATCATAAAGGACCTGCAGCGCGAGGAAAAGCACGCCCTGAAATATTTCACCTCGCAGGCCGCCTCCGCCGCGAACATAGAGGGCGGAAGGATGATTTTGAAAGGGGTTTTCTCGCAGCAGGAACTGCAGGGCTTTTTGGAGGATTACATAAGGAGGTTTGTGCTTTGCAGGGAGTGCTCAAGGCCTGACACGAAAATCACCGAGCAGAAGGGCGTGAAAATACTCAAATGCAGCGCCTGCGGGGCGTTCACAGCAATCAAGGAGTGAAACAGGCATGTACGCAAAAGTGCACGCGCAGGGCTCGCAGAGCGTGCTTGCAGCCTGCGACAGGGAGCTTTTGGGCAAAACCCTCGAGCAGGAAAAAATTTCTTTCACGGTTTATGAATCTTTTTATGGCGGCGAAATAGTGGGGAAAAAAGAGCTGCTTGAACTGCTGGACGAGAATGAAAACATAAACCTTGTTGGAAAAAAATGCGTTGCAATAGCGATTGAGAAAGGGTTAATAAAGGAGAGCAGCATTATTAGGATAAAGGGCATTCCGCACGCCCAGATATTCAAACTTTGATTATAGGTGTTCTGGATAAGGGGAAACAACAATTACGATGAGGAAGAATCCGCCAGGCGGCTGAGGCTTCCGCACAGGAACGAAAGCGAAATTTTCGCAATCGTGAAAAAAATGCAGGGCGCCGGCCAGGTGAAGGCGCTCTGCGAAGACGGCCTTGAGAGAAGCTGCAGGATTACAGGAAAAATGCGCAAGCGCGTGTGGATGCGCGAAGGCGACCTCATAATAATAAAAATCTGGGATTTCCAGCCGATAAAGGCAGACATCGTATGGAGATATTTGGGAGGCCAGAAAAACATGCTCGAACGCAGGGGCCTCCTGAAAGGGCTGCCGCTTTAAGGCCTGAAAGAAGTTTTAAGGCTTTCCCAACTGATTCTTTCTGATCGGCATGATGCAAAAAACCCACCTGAGCGAGCTTGTGAAAGAGGAAAAGGCGCGCGAGATTTTCGCAAAGGTTTTCGACCTGAAGACAATCCTTGCGCTCCACCGCCTTGCAGACCACGGCTATTTCGATTTCGTCGAATTCGTGATAAGCACAGGCAAGGAAGCCCATGTTTTCCGCGCACAGGACCATTCAGGGAACTACCGTGCAGTAAAAATCTACAAAACGCTCACCACGGATTTCAAGAACATGCGCTCGTACATCGAGGGAGACCTGCGCTTCAAGGAAGTCAAAAGGGACCAGCGCCAGCTCATCAACCAGTGGACAAGGAAGGAATTCAAAAACCTGGAGGAATTCGGCAGGGCAGGCATCAGGGTGCCATTGCCGCTTGCATTCAACGAAAACATCCTGGTAATGGAATTTATCGGGGGGGAGAATGCCGCGCCCACGCTCAGGGACAAGCCGCCTGAAGACCTCGGGAAAACAAAGGCCGTTGTTGCGAAATGGATGGCAACCATGGTCGAAAAGGCAAAACTGGTCCATGCCGACCTATCCGAATATAATATCCTGAACTTTGAAGGGCAGCCTGTGCTCATAGACTGCGGGCAATCGGTGCTGACCAGCCACCCAAAAGCAAAAGAATTTTTTGAACGGGATGTCAAAAACATGGCGAACTATTTTTCCAAAATGGGCTTAAAAACCTCGGAAACAGAGTTTTTAGAGCAAATCAGGGGATTCAAAAAAAAGCCCTGAATTCATTTTATAAAGCTTTTGCCTTTAATTTTGTGAGGATGCGCTTTAAGCGGCTTGAGTGATAACCATTGGCTCAATCTTTTCTGAGGGTGCCTGCTGGCAGGATTGCTGTCCTGATAGGGCCGAGAGGGAAGACAAAGGCCAGGATTGAAAGGGAAACAAAAACAAAAATTGAAATCGACAGCCGCTCTGGCGAAATTTCGGTTGACGGAAAGGACGGCGAAAAACAGCACGTTGCAGAAAACATCGTGAAAGCCATAGGCCGGGGTTTTGCGCCGCAAAAAGCGATGCAGCTCCTGCACGAAGACACCACGATGAGCGTCATAAAATTAAGGGATCTTTTGGGGAAAAGCGAGAAGGCGATAAAGCAGAAAAAGGCAAGGATTATAGGGAGCGGCGGGCAGGTAAGGAACCGCATTGAAAAGGACACGAACTGCAGCGTTTCGATTTTCGGGAACACGGTTGCGGTAATAGGAAGGTTTGACGAAATAGAAAACGCGGAATATGTGATTAACAGCATTCTCGAGGGCGCGAACATCAGCACCGCATTCGAAATGCTCAAGGAAAAAAAGATGGAAGAAAAAAAATTCGAGTTGTGAAGCATGCCTGAAGAGAAAATCATCACTGCGGAAAAGCTTGCAGAGGAATTCAAGGAGCATTCTGTTGCAGAATTCTTCAAAAAGAACAGGCAGATGCTCGGCCTTTACGGCAAAGTAAGGACGCTTACCACAATCGTGCACGAATACGTGACAAACTCGCTTGATGCCTGCGAAGAAGCAAGAATTTTGCCGGAAATAGAGGTAAAAATAGAGGAATTGGGCGAAGAATATTATGTTGTCACAGCAAAAGACAACGGCCCAGGCCTGACCCATGACACGGTCGGAAAGGCGCTCGGCCAATTGCTTGCAGGAACGAAATTCCACAGGCTCATGCAGATGCGCGGCCAGCAAGGCATAGGCGCAAGCGGCTGCACAATGCTCTCCCAGATGACCACCGGCAAGCCTGTGAAAGTCATTACAGGCACAGGCAGGGGAAAGCCTTTCGCCTGCGAGGTTACGATTGACCCGAAAAAAAACCAGGCGAAAGTCGAAAACCTTCAGGAATTGGACAAGCCGTTCAGGGGCCTGATGGTGCAGGCAAGGTTCAAAGATGTAATTTACAGGGAAAGCAGCACAGGGCCGCTCGAATATTTGAGGAGGACTGCAATCGCGAACCCGCACGCGCAGGTCACATTCATTTCGCCTAAAGGCGAAAAAACAACATTCAACAGGACCGCAAATTACATCCCGAAACTGCCTGTTGCCCAGAAACCGCACCCGAGCGGTGCGACCGTGGACGATATCATTACAATGGGCAAGGCAAGCGTTGCAAGGAAAGTTTCAAGCTTCCTGAAAAGCGATTTTGAAAGGGTGGGAGACACAGCGATTGAAAAAATCCAGAAACAGGTCAAATTCGACCTGAACAAGGACCCGAAGCAATTGTCATGGGACGAAGCCGAACAGGTTGTCACGGCAATAAAACAGGTTGATTTCATTGCGCCCAGCACCGAAGGCCTGAGGCCTATCGGGGAGGAGCGCATAAAGAAAAGCCTTGAAAGCATAGTTGAACCTGAATTCGTTTTCACGCTCACAAGGCCGCCTAAGGTTTATGCAGGCGGCTATCCGTTCGAGGTAGAAATAGGCATTGCGTACGGCGGAAAGGCAGGCGCAGGCGACAACGGCACTGAAGAACCTGAACCGAAAAAAGGCGAAGAGGAGAACGCCACCCAGAAAGTAATGAACGGCGAAAACCAGGCGAAAGTCGAGATAATGAGGTTCGCGAACCGCGCCCCCTTATTGTTCGATGCAGGCAACTGCGCGATAACAGAAGCAGTGCACACTGTCGACTGGAAGCGCTACGGCATAAGGGACTTGGAAAACATTCCGCTCACGATTTTCATCAACTTTGTTTCAGTGCATGTGCCGTACACAGGCGCAGGAAAGCAGGCGATTACAGACGAAGAAGAGATAATGGAGGAATTGAGGCTTGCGCTCATGCAGTGCGCAAGGCAGACCGCGCATTATATCAACACGAAAAGGCACGAAATCGAGAACAAGATGAAAAGGGACATGTTCTACAAATACATTCCGGAAATCGCTGGCGCGCTCAACAATATCACAAAAGCGGACAAGAAAATGATGATAGACAAGCTGGAATATTTGGTGCTTACAAAGCTCAAGCTTGAAAAGCCCGATATCGAAAAGGAAAAGGATTTTGAGAAAAAAAGGCAGCAGCTTGAAAGGATAAAGAAATTCAAGGCGGAACTGATGGGTGGGGATGCATGAGCAAAAAAAGCAGGAAAACAGACAAGGGCCTTGAAACCCCGAAAGAGATAGCCTCGAGAATACATGTGATGGCCGAAGGGATAGTCGGCCAAATCAAAAAAGGCCAGAACCCGCACTTTGTAACAAAACAAAGGGGAAAGGGAAACGTGGAATTCGAGGAAGACAAGGGAATAATAGAATTGGGCGATAAAGAAACAACAAGGTCATTCTTAAACATCGCGCACACGAAAAAATTCCTGCAAACCATGCTTGTGACAAGCCAATTGTACAATTATTTAAGCCACGACAAGACTGCTTCAATCAGGGAAATCTACTACGAATTAAAGCACACTGTCGGCAACACCAGCGAGAACACATTTGAAGACCAGAGCGAAAGCGACTCGTGCATCGTCGACCTCGAGCACGCTGTCGAAACAATCAGGGAAAAACTTAACGTTCACGCAAACCCTAAGGGCACTCTCTATGGCGACATCACGCTTGTGGACAAGGTGCACAACAACGACAAATTCAACTGCCTGAAATTGGGAAGGGGCGGCTGGAGCGTAATGAGCAGGATGGAGCCCAACGAAATCGAAATAAAGGATTGCGATGCAAAATACGCTTTGGTGATTGAAACAAGCGCAATGTACGAAAGGCTCATAGAGGAAGACTTTGCAAAAAAACACAAGGCAATATTGGTGGGCACCGGAGGCCAGGCGGCAAGGGGCACGAGAAGGCTTATTTTCAGGCTGAGCCACGAGCAGAAACTCCCGATTTACACTTTCACTGACGGCGACCCGTATGGATGGTATATTTACAGCGTGATAAAGCAGGGCTCAATGGCATTGGCAGCGCACTCGAATTACATGGCTGTGCCTGACGCGAAATACATTGGCATGACAATCGAGGACGTGAAAGATTACGGCCTGGAGAATGTCACTGAAAAAATGAAGCCTGGCGACATCAAAAGGGCAAAGGAAATGATGGACTACGACTGGTTCAAAAATAAGCCGTGGCAGGACGAGCTGAAAACCGCAATAGACAAGAAAATCAGGATCGAACAGCAGGCCCTTGCAAACAAATCCCTTGAATTTGTGGCCACAGAATACCTGCCCAAAAAAATCAAAAACAAGGAATTCCTGCCGTGAGGCGCTGCTTTTCAGCACAGGTCTGGCACTGCCTCCAAAACAAGCTTGCCTTTTTCAAGGAATACCCATAAATGGGCAGATGCAAAATAGGGATCTAACAGCCGTTCAATGCGCGAAAGGTCTTGGGAGGTTATGCCTTTTTTCGACAAGGTCCTGCGGGCCCTGTCTTCCTTTTTGCCCAAACCATACAAAACTTGCCTCAGCGTCGGAGCATTTGTTTTTCTCATTGCAATAAGGTCATTCCCGACAGCATACGCGAACGGGGCCCTGAGCTCGAAGTCTTTCGGATGAAATCCTTCATTAATTAATCTGACTTTTCCGTTTATTCGGTCTATGACGTCCTGAGCTGACGGTTCTCTGCCGGAAAGGCCCTCGCCGTGCGGTCGCTTAAGGACAAGCCTGACCCCTGGAAAATTCCTCGAAACATTCATTTCCCTTACCCTGAAGCCAGTTGTCCCGGCATCCATTTCCTGCCATCCGCTTGGCCATTCCCTTGGCTTTCGGCCATAAAGCGAGGGAACCCTGGCATCACTGTTTTTCATTGCGCCAAGCCTCGGGCTTATCTTTCTCTCTGCCGCCCTGAGCCTTGCAATAAGCGCAGAAGGCAAAGGTCTGTGGACCATAATAGAATTGCACATTAAGAGAATTTAAGGTTTTGGACTTGCCAAAACCGAATTATCTTACCAAACTGCTATCGATGCCATAAAAGTAAGATAAAAAAATAGAAAAAAGAACGCAAGGTTTTACCCTTGCATCCTTCTGAAAAACTGTTTTTGCCTGTTCAGCCCTTGTATCCTGTGGCCTGCTTGAGGTGGTCGACTGCGTGCGGGTTCTGTAAGGTGGTGGTGTCGCCGAGCGGCTTGTTTGTGAGGAGCGATTTTAACATTCTCCTCATGATTTTTCCGCTCCTTGTCTTGGGCAGCTCGCTCACGAAATAAATCTCTTCCGGCTTCGCTGTCGGGCCAATCTGCTTTTTGACGTGGTCCATCAGCTCTGCCTTTAATGCATCGCTTGCAACTGCGCCTTTCAGCACCACGAAAGCGATTGGCACTTCGTTCTTTATTTCGTGCGGCCTTGGGACAACAGCGCACTCGCTGACTTTAGGGTGAGATGCGACCGCATTTTCCACTTCGCCTGTTGACAACCTGTGGCCTGCGACCTTCATGACATCATCCACTCTTCCTGTAACTCTTATGTTTTTGTCGTCGAACCATCTTGCCCCGTCCCCGGTGAAATAGATTTTCGGGCCGTATTCTGTGAAATACGTCGAGACATATTTTTCGTCGTCGTTGTAGATTGTGCGCAGCATTGCCGGCGGGAACGGCGTTTTTAAAATCAAAAAGCCGCCTTCGCCTTTTCCGACTGCCTTGCACTGGTCGTCGACGATTTCTGCTGTAACCCCTGGGAACGGCCTTCCTGCAACTGTCGGAATGAACGGCCCTATTCCTGGCAATTCAGATATCAGCAGTGCGCCGGTTTCTGTCTGCCACCATGTGTCGACAATCGGGCATCTTCCGCCGCCGATGGTCTTGAAATACCACATCCAGGCTTCCTCATCTATGGGTTCGCCGACTGTGCCCAAAAGCCTTATCGATTCAAGGTTGTGCTTTTTCGGGTACTGGTCGCCCCATAAGGCGAACATCCTGATTGCTGTGGGCGCGGTATAGAACACTGTCACCTTGTTTTCGGCGACAACCTGCCACCAGCGGTCCTTGTCCGGGAAATCAGGCGCTCCTTCGAAGAACAGCATTGTTGCGCCGACCGAAAGCGGGCCGTAGCAATTGTATGTGTGGCCTGTCACCCAGCCGACGTCAGCAGTGCACCAGAAAATGTCGTCGTCGTGCAGGTCGAAAGTCCACTTGCATGACCAGTAAGCCTGTGTCATATATCCACCGGTTTCGTGCACGATTCCTTTCGGCTTTCCTGTTGTGCCGCTTGTGTACAATGTGAACAGCATGTGCTCCGAGTCAACAGGTTCCGGCTTGCATTCCTTTGAAGCTTTATCCATCAGTTCGTGGAACCAGTAATCCTTTCCGGGCTTCATGCTGACTTCGATGCCTGCCCTTTTAACCACCACAACGCTTGTCACGCTTGTGCCTTCGACTGCAATATCCGCGTTGTTTTTCAGGTTTATCGGTGCGCCTCTCCTGTAATAGCCGTCGCTTGTAACCAGCACTCTTGCTGTGCTGTCCAAAAGCCTTGCTTTCAGGGATTCGCCTGAGAATGCGGAAAAGCAAACGCTGTGGATTGCCCCTAAGCGCGCGCAGGCAAGCATTGCCACCTGCACTTCCGGAATCATCGGCAGGTATATTCCAACCCTGTCGCCTTTTTTCACGCCCAGTCCTTTAAGGGCGTTCGCGAACTTTTGGACTTTTTCCAATAATTCTTCATAAGTGATTGTTATTGCCTTTTCGTTGGCTGGCTCCGGCACCCAGATTATTGCTGCCTTTTTGCCTTTGCCTGCCTTCACGTGCCTGTCAAGGCAGTTGTAGGAAGCGTTTATTTTTCCGCCCAAAAACCATTTGTAGTGCGGGGGCTTCCATTCGTAAACAGTTTTGAACGGTTCAGACCATTCAATGCCTTCCTTTGCTTTTTCTGCCCAGAATTTTTCCGGGTCCTTTGCGGCCTTTTCGTAAATTTTCGGATCGGATACATTCGCCTTTTTTTTCATTGCTTCTGTCGGCCAAAAACAGCCGTTCTTGTCCCTTTCAGTAACCCAATTTGTTGCCACCATTAAATCCCTCCCCTAAAAAGCATAAAACCTCATTAAACAGCATTAAAACAGTTAAATAATGGCTAAATAAAGAAATAAATAGCTATTGGTTAAAATCGGCAATGGACGAAAAAACCTAGGTTTTCGGTTTTGGCTTTTCCTGCGCAGAAGAAACGATTATTTCCATTGCCTTGTCGTTTTCACCCTTTTCAAGAAGGTCAAAAATCCTGCGCACATCGAAAGCAGCCCCGAACTCTGTTTCCTTGAGGTTTTTTTCAAGGATTTCAAGGCCCATTTCGCCTATGGATTTTTTCTGCTGCTGGAGAAGGCCCAGTTCCTTGATTTTTTTGCCGAAAGACTCTTCCTTGAAGGAATGGTCAATGGAAACGATTGCGCTTCCCAAAAACTGCATTTCGACCATGCGGAAGTCAAGGTCGGAAGAAGAAAAGCCCTTTGCAAGAGTTCCTGCCACCTTGAGTTTCACCAAAGGCATTTTCTCGAAACGTTGGCCGCCAAGAAGCGAATTGATTGCGTCCTTTGCGGCTTCCCTTGCCTCCTCTGCATTGGTCATGTTCAATTCTATTTTTTTATAGAAGAACTGGCGCTGGCCGCCTATTTCAACAAAGTGCAGTTTTTTGCCTTTGGTTTCAAGCACAAAAAAGCCCTTTTTCTTTTTCGACTCAAGGTTTTTCATCTGCGTTACAACTGTTGAACCCGGCATAATCAAATGGACGCCTTTTTCCTGCACTTCGCTGCTCCAGTGCAAATGCCCGTCCACAACCAAATCAAAGCCTTTCGGCAAATCCGAAATCGACAGGGTTGCAACCATGTCATCATCAACAGGCAAAAATTCCTTGAAGGACTGGTGCAATAAAAGGATATTGAATGCTTCCGGCTCAGGCATGGGATTCCATAATTTCAGCGCATCCCTTGCCTTCAGTTCAGGCACGCCGCCCATGCCATGGAACACTATTTTTTCCCTGTGCCGTTCCAGGCACGCCTGCTCTGCGTGAACGTAAACAACAAAACCAGCGCTTTCCATCAATTGCAGCGCATTCGTATAATCCTTTTCCCTGTGCTCGTGCGTACCATGGATTGCAATTACAGGAATGCCCTGGCATTCCACTGCAATCCTGCCTTCCTTTGTTTCCTTTTCAATCACCACCGCCTTGGATTTTTCCGCAAGCGGCACTGCAAGGATTTTGAATGCCTCAAGAAGCGTTTCCTGCGATGGAACCTTGTCATGGAAAAAATCGCCTGTGAAAACAATCGCATCAGGCCTCTCCCTTACAGCAGCCCTCATTGCGGACATCGCGTTCTCGAACGCCTCGCCTTCCCTTTCAGGCTGAGAAAAACCGAGATGGAAATCCGAAAGGAAAACGAGCTTCATAAAGACCGGAATAATTGGTGTCGGAAGTTTTTTTAACCTGGTTTATGCCCTGCAGATTTTTCTTCTATTTGTTCCAGTACCGCAGTAATTCTGTGCCTGACCTTTAACGGGTTTGTCGTCCTGAGAATGCCTATTAATTCACGTTTTGGCATGGCCGCCGATGCCTGGTGTATAAAATAGGGCAAATCGTCAAGCTTCGATAACTCGTTGTCGGAAAAAACGCCCGTGCGGTCAAGTTCATCAATAAGAAAAGCAGAAATCCCTTCCATGTTTGAAAAATCTGGGGCTATTTTGAAGCTGCCAAAGTAGGCAGTCAATTCCGATTGGAACCACCGCAGCGCATCTCTCTTGCGCATTCTTCTTATCGAAAATATGTGGTGGCGTGTTGGCCTGAATTTTTGCATATGCGGGTCTAAGATTGCGTTATCTATGGTGTGCGATTGTTCGTGTTTTTCATTCCTTGTCCCTTCATCGCGGTTAAGCGAGTTGGCAGGCAAAAACCTTACGGAGAAGAAAAGAAACCCTCCGGTTGAAGGATGTATGTAGCGGACTTCCCGCGTGAAAGCCCCAGTGTGGCTTATAATCTCTTCGTCGCCGGACCGCGCGTCAGCACGCACACAGTCCCGCATAATGCCACCATCAAGCGAGATAACAATTCCGAAAGAATCCATTCCCAAATCGCGAATCTTGGCATTCGGGCGGGCATCCGCAAATTCTTTTCCAAAAATCAATTCAAAAATGTCGTGAGCCGGCCTTTTTCTGAACATCTGGCAAACAATCTTCGAAGCGCGGTAATTTTCCCTCAACTTTTTTATGGTGCCAATAAGGTATCTCTTTTGGTTTTCAGTGACGGCCTTGCCGCCTATTGCTTCCTTCCACAATTCCTTCAACGGCATTTCAGGATTCCGGGAAAACAATGAAATAGCCCTTTCGTGGACCACAGCCCCGTCCCGCAGGCATTTCACAAGCCGCCGGTGCCTCGCTGCAGTATTAACAGGAAGGCGAGCCGTCTTAGTCCTCGCCATAAAACTATAGAAACCCCGATTATTTTTTTAATTGGAGGAGAAGGCAGGGGAAAGGAATAATAAGAAAAAAGTGGATAATATATGGGTGATAAAAATGCCAAGAGGACCAATACGAAGGCCACCGAACCCTAAACCGATAAGAAGACCAGGGCCGGCGAGGCCTAGATAAAAATAAGCCTTGCCAGGCAGGAAATGCGCTGTCCCTGCAAAAGCAGGCGCAGCCTATCTGCCCTTAATCGTTTCAAGCAATTCCTTCATTTTTTCCTTCGGCAAAAACAAAAGCGGCCTCAGCACAGGCAAAGGCTGCTTTTTGTCGGACTTTTCATAATTGGCAAAGTCCTTTTTGGAAACCCCGGTTTCAGCTGAAGCAAGCATAAGGATTTCCCTTTCAGGGATAAGCTTTTCCAAATTCTTAGGTTCGGTCAAAATAAACTTCCTGTAAGCATTCCAGGGCTCAAGGAAGGCAAGGATTTTGCGCACCGAAGCGGCATCCTTGCCCACCGGGAAAACATTGCAGCCGCGTTTCATCAACAGCCAGGCGGCTGCGGCTTCTTCTTTTTTGCCTGAAAAAAACATTGCCACAGAACCTTCGACTCCCTGGGGCAGGCCGCCGAAGCATGGGGTTTCATCTACATAACAAAGCCCTTGCTCTTCGTATATTTCAATGGAAATTTTTTGCTCTGGTTTTGAAAGGTTCACTTTCAGTTTTGGAAAGGCCTGCAATACCGCCGCACCGACAGCCCTTTCGATTTCCTGGCTTGAAAATGACTGCTCGCCGCTGCGCACGGCTTTCACTGCAAAAGTGCCTTCCTTTATGCGCCCCTGGCAGTATTCCACTGCAGCGCTTTTGATGGCCAACAGGTCTGGCGCGGAGAAGGCGAAAACTGGCGCTATCGCGTGGATGCCGAAAATCCTGCCGAGCACTTCGCGCGCTTTGGCTATTTCCTTGCATTGCAGGAACATCCTGCCTCTGCCCTGCTCCAGTTCGGAGAATTCGATGTTATTGCGGCTTAGGGCGCATTTTATGTTTTCCCTGAGCTTTTTGTTGAAATACAGCTTCACCCTTTCGCTTTTCAGGAAAATCTCGGGGGAAGGCTTTATGAGGAACAGATTGGGTTCAAGCATAGGAAAAGAGGGAGCCAATTAATTATTAAAAACAATTCAGGCGAATATTCCTATATTGCGGGATTGGCAGAACGGCTATGCACCCGGCTGCAGACCGGGGGAAGGGGATTCGACTTCCTCATCCCGCTCTCAATTGGCCCAAAAGCAGGCCAAGGATAATCTTTTTAAATTCATGGTTGGAAGTTTGATATATTGCGCTGATTTTAGTGCATATTTTGATTCGATGAATTAAAGGTGTGGTTTATGGGTTTAAGGCCAGGGCACTGTTATGACACGCTCAAAGACAGGGCCTACACAAGGACGGCTGTTACTGTCCCGAAAAGGAATTATATAGGCACAAGCCCGGTTGTCAGGATAAAGCAGTTCAACATGGGCAATCCTGCAAAAGAATACACCCACATTGTGGACCTTGTAACAGACGAATCAGCGCAAATCAGGGACAATGCAATGGAATCCGCCAGGATGGCTGTCAACAGGTACCTGAACAACAAGGCCGGAAAGGAAAACTATTTCATGCGCATAAGGGTGTACCCCTTCCATATAATGCGCGAAAACAAGCAGGCACAGGGTGCTGGTGCTGACCGTGTTTCGCAGGGCATGAGCCATGCCTTCGGCAAGCCGATTGGCAGGTCTGTAAGGATAAAGAAAGGCCAGGTGCTCATAAGCGTGCTGGTCGATGAAGAAAACATCGAAGCCGCAAAAGTAGCGCTTTTGAGGGCAAATTCAAAAATACCTTGCAGGTGCAAGGTGAAAGTGCACACTGATGTTGATTCTATCGGCACAAGGCCGCGCGCAATCAAGATGGCTGAAGCCGAGAAAAAGGAAGCCGAAGCCGCAGCGGCAGCAGCCGCAACAGCACCGGCCGAAGAAGCAAAGGAAGGCGTTGCAGGCGCA
>JAPLVS010000013.1 GCA_026396995.1 Candidatus Iainarchaeum sp. | reverse complement strand
CTGCAACTGCCATTTTCGATGTCTTTCATGATTGGATGCCGTGTTCCTGCCAGCTCTTTTTTGGAAATGTTCATTGAAAAAATTTCGGCCTTAGGGCAGACCCCTTTTACAAACCCGGCTGAAAAAGCGTTGCCCCCGATGTCAAGCACAGCAATCTTCCGGTCGCAGAATTCGCCCAAAACCTTTTCCGCAAGTTTCATTTTTTCAGGGCCGGTCGCAGTGTACACTTTTTCACCTTTATATGGACGGCATAAGAAAAATTAAAACCATCTGGTTTGGCCTGAGCGATGTATTGCGCGGCTTTAAAACCCTCTTTCATCCGGCAAAAAGGGAAGAGAAGCAATTAATATAAGTTAAGTCCATTGTAAATAAAGGCAAAGGTGGTTGTGATGGACTGGATTCCGATAATATTTTTTTGGTTGTGATTGTTCTGCTGATAGCGGCATACTTCCTTTTCTTTAAGAATAAGGGCAAAAAGGAAAAGCCGAAGCCTGCGCCTGCACTTGAAGGCAAGCAGATTGTGAAAAAATGGGCAGCCAAAACAGCAAAATAAGGCCTTGAGGCGGCTGAAAAAGGCCGCGTTCTTTCTATTTTTTATTTTTCTTAAAAAATTCTATAGTTTTCCTGAGCCCTTCTTCAGTGCTTACCCTCGGCTTCCAGCCAAGTTCCCTTTCCGCAACGGAAATGTCAGGCTTTCTCCTGGCCGGGTCGTCTTCAGGCAAAGCCATGAAAAAAATGTCTGATTTTGAGCCTGTGAGCGCCCTTATCTTTTCTGTCATTTCCAGCATGGTCATTTCTTCAGGGTTGCCGAGATTGACAGGCCTGTCGTAATTTGAAAAAGCCAGTTTAAGCAGCCCTTCAATCAAATCGCTCACATAACAAAAAGACCTTGTCTGCCTTCCGTCCCCGTAAACTGTAAGCGGCTTTCCTGCCAAAGCCTGGGTTATAAAATTCGGAATCACCCTGCCGTCGTTCGCGCGCATCCTCGGCCCGTAAGTGTTGAAAATCCTTGCAATCCTGACTTTCAGGCCGAGTTTGCTGCCGTAATATGCCGAGAGCATTTCCCCGAATCTCTTTGATTCGTCATAGCATGCGCGCGGGCCTGTGATGCTCACGTTTCCGTTGTATGTTTCGCGCTGGGGATGCTGCAAAGGGTCGCCGTACACTTCGGAGGTCGAGGCCTCGACGAACACCGCTTTTTTTTTCAATGCGAAGTCAAGCATATTTTTCGTGCCTATCGAGTTCGCCAAAATCGTTTCCATCGGGATTTTTTGGTAATCGACAGGCGAAGCAGGGGAAGCAAGGTTGAAAACAAAATCAAACTTTCCCTTGGCATCAAAGCCTTTCACAATGTCCTTTTTTACGAAGGAAAAACGCTTGTTTTTCAGCAAATGCGCAATATTTGCCCTGTTTCCGGTAATAAGATTGTCAACCCCGATAACCCTGAAACCGTGTTCCAGCAGTGCATCGCACAAATGCGAGCCTATGAATCCTGCGGCCCCGGTGACAACAGCGGTTTTCATTTTTCCTTCTCCCTGAATTCCTGCCTTGCCTTGTCCAATTGCTCGAAAGAGCCTATGTCGAACCATTTGCCTTTGAACGTGTGCCCGTAAACAGGCCTTTCCCTGTAAAGCCATTCTATGAAATTTCCGGGGGCGTCCTTTGCATGCCCAAGTTTCACGTATTTTTCAAGCAATGGGACTGTTTCCGCGGGATAAAAATAAACGCCGATTGATGCAAGCGTGGAAGCCGGGTGCTCTGGCTTTTCCTGGAAGGCATTCACCCTGCTCTCTGCATCGATTGAAACAATGCCGTAATGCCTTGCAAGGAATTTGTCCCTGACATCGTAAAGGCCTATCACCGGGGCATTTTTCTGCCTGAAAAAATCAAGCGCATTCTCCAAACCGAAATCGAAAAGGTTGTCGCTGCTGATGTCAAGCACGTCATCCCTTATTTTGCCTTCCTTTACTGCCAGCAGCTTGTCGCCTATTGCACCCAGCCTGTCCTCGTTGGATTTGGTGTGGTCGTTTATGATTTTTATTTCCATTCCGGTTTCGTACAGGCCGAGCCATTCGATGAATTTTTTATAGTAAACATCGTTGGTGACGATAAAAACAGCATCCACTTCGTCAAGTGCCTCTATTTTTGCAAGCACGTGCTCAAGGACAGGCTTTCCGCCTATTTCAATCAGCGCTTTCGGCGTGTCTTTGGTCAAAGGGTGCAGCCGGGTGCCGTACCCGGCCGCTGGAATTATTGCCTTCAATTTGCTCCCTTCAATCGCTTGATTTCGAAAACCTCGGCTGGAGTTTTTTCAGGACATCAGGCAAGGTGGTGTATTCGAGCTCCTTTTCGTCGACCCTGTGCGGTTCGAACGGGCCGTGCGCGCGCATGTATTCCATCACCTTCAGGCACCGTTTCCTTGTGATGTCAAAGCTCACGTCATCGAACAAATCCCTCGGCCCGTATAATTTTCCGTTCACTATCTGGAATCCTAACCCCACCACTCTCGGCGGGCCGTCGAATCTTGTCGGAGTTGCATCGTGCTGCGATACAGGCATCAATGGCCCTCTGTGCGAGCCTCTCATCCATCCGCTGACAAGGTGCCCTAATGCAAAGCCTTCGAGGACTTCGCCTGTTGCCGGGAAGCCGCTCTGCGACCTCACAAGGCAGACAGGGTCGTCTTTTCCCACATACTTTCCTGCCGCCATGCTCAGTTTTTCAGTGCAGACTTCGGCTGCAATCGCCTCCTCCGGAGGCAGATTCCCTTTCTTGAAAACTCTCTTGATTGCATAAGTGCTTGTTGTGCCTATTAGTGCGAGCAGTTCGTACATTTCTTCAGGGGTTTTGAGCGCGATTTTCTGGTGCTTATATACGTCGAGCACTTCAAACGAAAAGCCCATTGTGGTGTTCGGGTCTATGACAAGGCCGGCGGTGTTGAAAGGGTCAGCAAAAATCCTGAACAGCGGGAGATTGAATGCTGAAGGCTCTGTCTTGTCGCAGGCAAAAACAAGGAGGGGGTCAGATTTCCTTTCTTTTATTGTCATTTCTGCGACTCCCGGACCCAGTCCTTTGACATTGCCTGAAAAAGCATCGGTCAATAAATCCTGGCCTGCGCCGTACAATTTGTTTTTTTTCGCCCAGTCTGCGCACATCATGAAAGTGTCCCAGGCAAGCTTGTGGATTTTTTCGTAGTTGTTGCCGTTGTAGTGCGTCATGAGCAGTTCGAGGTCGTCGCCGCAGTTGAACACATGGAAATCGTTTATCAGCTTTTTGTCAACCCCGTTCTTTTTGAGGTTTTTCCTTGCCATCTCCTTCATTTCTTCCGGAACAATTATATGCCCTGCCAGGCTTCCCACATCAGCCTTGATGCAGGAAATAGTTGTCAAAGCCATTTCAGAATTCCTCCTTTTTTTTATTTTCCGATACCTCATAAGGCAGGCATTGCCTGGTGCTTTGCCAGGCTTATTTCCCTATGCCTTCATAGGCAAAGCCAATGCTTTCCAAGCGCTTCCTGTCGTAAATATTTCTCCCGTCGATGATTAATGGGTTTTTCATAATCCTTTTAATCCTTTCAAAATCGATTTCCCTGAATTCATTCCATTCAGTGACCAAAACCAGTGCATCGGCGCCCTCAAGCGCTTCATATGGCGAGCCAGCAAATACGATTCCCTTCAATATTTTCTCTGCCTCGCGCATTGCAACAGGGTCGTAAGCCGAAACCTTTGCGCCCTCCTTCAGCAATGCATTCGCTATCTCCACTGAAGGCGCCTCCCTCATGTCGTCGGTGTCAGGCTTGAAGGAAAGGCCGAGCACTGCGATTTTTTTGCCTTTAAGGCTTTTCAGCCTTGCCTTCAGTTTTTTCACAGGCAATAATTTCTGCCTCTTGTTCGCTTCCTCTGCAGCCCTCGGGATTTTTAAGTCCACGCCGTACTTTTTCGCTGTGTGGATCAATGCCTTCACATCCTTCGGAAAGCATGAGCCGCCCCAGCCGCAGCCTGCCTTCAAAAACGCCTTGCCTATCCTGCTGTCAAGGCCTATTCCCTCGGCAACAGCATCGATGTCAGCATCCACGTTGTCGCACAGCAATGCGAGCTCGTTGATGAACGAGATTTTTGTGGCGAGCATTGCGTTCGAGCCGTATTTTATGAGTTCTGCGCTCTCAATGTCTGTGAACAAAATCTTTGCGCCCAAAGGCCTGTATATTTCCTCCATTACCCTGCTTGCCTTTTCGTCCCTTGCCCCGATCACAATCCTGTCCGGCTTCAAGAAATCGTTTATCGCATTGCCTTCGCGCAGGAACTCGGGATTTGAAACCACATGGAATTTTCCCTTGTAATGCCTTGCGACCTTTTGCTCGACCATGCTGCCTGTTCCCACAGGAACAGTGCTCTTGTTCACAATCAGCTTTTCCCCGTTCAATGCCTGCCCTATTGTGTCTGCAGCCTGCTCCACATATTTCAGGTCGGATTCTCCGTTCTCGCCCTGCGGCGTCCCCACAGCAATAAAAATAACCTGCGACCTTTTCACTGCGTCAGCCGTATCCATGGTGAACGAAATTCTTCCGGCCTTTATGTTTTTGTCAAGCATTTCGTCGAGGCCCGGCTCGAAAATAGGGCTTTTGCCTTTTTTCAATAATTCGATTTTTTCCCTGTTGACATCGACGCATATGACCTTGTTTCCCAAATCCGCAAAGCACGCGCCTGCCACAAGGCCCACATAACCAGTGCCGATAACTGCAATGTCCATCCCATCACTCCAAAGGCAATAAATGTAGGCATTAAACAGCAACATATTAATAAAATTAATACCGCGCGATTGGTACAAGGGCTAAAGGAGCGTTCTTCCTTTCCCGAAAGCATTAAATTATCCTGCAGCGAAAGTGTTTTTATGGCAAAGAAACAGGGGCGCCGCCTAATTAAAGCCGCAAAAGAGCGGATTGCCGAGTCCTTTGGAAGAAGCCGGATTGTTTCCGGAAAGCGCATGGAACAAAATCTTGGGTCTGCGGAAGCGGCCTTGAAGGGGCTGGTTTCCTCGAAAAGAATTCCTGAGGCGGAAAGGCAATCTTTGGGCAAAATTTTCGGCAGGCTCATCACCGAATCAAAATACGTGCCTTTCGATTCGCGTGCACTTGTGCTCGAAGAGTTCACCAGGTCGGCGCAGGGCCTTTCCGGCGGGGAGATTCCGCTTTCGGAAGGCAGCAGGCTGGCTGCAAAGTTCAGAATCCTCAATTATATCCTTCAGTCGCCGGTCTCAATTTTTTCAGGCAGCAAAACATCTTATCCCAAGTCAGAATCAAGAATCCGCTATAAGCGCTCCCACCGGTTTACGGATGGCAGCATTGCAAGGAACGTGTTTGCCCTCAACGTTGCCGGCGCCGGGGATGTTGCTGTTTTCAATCTCAGGGCCGGAAAGCAAGGGGAATTCGTTGTCGATTTCATCAGGGAAACTGCAGGCTCCAGCCTTCCAAACGCTGAAAGGTTGATGAAAATGCCATGGTATGAGGCGGTTGGCAACAGGCTTGCCTCGGCACAGAAACAGGTTATAGAACAGGGCTTTCTTCTGAGGATGCCTGAAGGAATTCACGAAACCAGCCCTGAATTCGCCAAGCTTTTCCTTTCAGGCAGGGCTTCCGAAAACGCACTTTACTTCAACCCGGCAAGCGGGCAAGTCAGGCAACGGATTGGAAAATATTATATCCTCCTCCCGGGTGCCATGCCGAAAGTCGACTTAAGCCGTTTGCCTGAATCTGTTCTCAGAGGAAGGAAGCCGCCAGAACAGCGCGAAAGCGACCGCTACAGGACGAGGGAAAGGCTTGAGAAGAGAGGGCTTAAGTTTATGCCTGAAACTGACACCGTAAACGCCAAGTACACCAGAGACAGGAGTTATTCAGACTACAAGGAATTGACAGGAGTGGATTTTGAAGGGCTGTTCAAGGGAAAACGCGGCCTGGATGTCGGTTGCGGCTACGGAAAATTTGTTGAACAGGCAAGGAAAAAAGGGATTCTTGTCGAAGGGGTCGACCCTGTCGCACCAGAAGGGGAATACTTCCACAGGGTTCTCTTCCACGAATTCAAGCCAAAACACAAATATGATTTTGTTGTAAGCATTGAGTCAATCCCAAAATATAACAAAAGCGCTTACAGCCGCAGGCTTAACCTTTATCTCCTGCTTAAGTGCCTTGTGCCGGGCGGCATGCTGATAATGAACCCTTTTTTGGCGGGCCGGGAACATGCAAGGTTACAGGGAAACGTTGGAATCTGGGGTTCGACAATCAGGAAAATGGAAAAGCTTGGCTTTGAAATCGACTGCCCTGAACAACACCAGGAAAGGATTATTATCGGGAAGAAATCCGAAGAGCAGGTCGAGCGCCTTGGGAGAATGCTCGGCGTAATCTGACCTGCCCGTGCTCACAAATTAAAACCTTTTGCTGTTAAAATAAAACATGAGGGCTGTCACCAAGGCTTTTGTGCTTGCCGGAGGCATTGGCTCGCGCTTAAGGCCTTTCACTCTTGAAATACCGAAACCGCTTCTGCCTGTAAAAGGAAGGCCTGTTTTGGAATACAACCTCGAAAACCTGAAAGTGCACGGCGTGAAAGAGGTTGTCCTCGGCGTCGGCTACAAGGCAGAAAAGGTGAAGGAATACTTCGGCAGCGGAAAAAAGCTCGGCATCAAAATCAATTACAGCCTTGAGGAAGAGCCTTTGGGCACGGCAGGGGCATTGAAGCAGGCCGAAAAATTCTTCGATTCCACTTTTTTCATGTGCAACGGCGATGAAGTAAAAGACATAAATTATTCGCTGATGCTCGGAGTGCACAGGAAAAACAATGCCGCCGGAACTCTCGCGCTTGTCGAAGCCGAGGACGCTTCCGAATTCGGCAAGGTCGAAACCGAAGGCGACAGGATTCTTTCCTTTAAGGAAAAGGAAGGCGTGAAAGAGCACGGCATTGTGAGCGCAGGCGCTTACGTTCTCGAAAAGGATGTTTTCAAAATGATTCCGAAAGGGGAAAAATCCAGCATTGAAAAAGAGGTATTTCCTGCCCTTGCGGAAAGGAAAAAATTGTTCGGCTGCAAGATGGCAACCCAGTTTTTTCCTGCGGACAATCCGGAAAGGTACGAAAAAGCGATAATGGAATGGAAAGGCATCAGCGGAGGCGAAAAGGCTTGAAAATAGTGAATAATTTCAGCAGGACAGTGGCTGTGCCGACCGAAGGCATAAAACTTGAAGGCGAAGAGCCGTGCATAAGGGATAAGTACAAGGATGACATAGAACGCGTTCTTATCTCGAAAGGATGCCTTAGGGAAAGGGTGAAACACCTCGCTTCGGAAATCGCGAATGTTTTCGAAAAGGCAAAGGAAGTCAACTGTGTGGTTGTGCTCAAAGGCGGAATGTTTTTCGCTTCAGACCTCATGAGGCTGATAGATGATGAAACCGACCTCAAAACACAGCTCGACTTCATCCAGGCGTCAAGCTATTACAACAAGTCCAAAACCAGCGGCACTGTGACCTTGAAGGAAACAAGCGCGCTTGAAGGGGACAACATACTGCTCATAGAGGACGTCGTCGACACAGGCAAAACCATGTCGAAACTCCAGGGATACCTTCGCGAAAGGAAAAAATTCTTCAAGACCTGCATCCTGCTTGACAAAGGCCTGCCGAAAGCCCCAGGCTTCCAGGTGGACTTCATCGGGTTCAATATTCCCAATGAATTCGTTGCAGGCTACGGCCTTGACTATGCCGGCAAATACAGGGGAATGCCCGACGTTGTAGTAGTGAACAAGAAGCTTTTAGAATAAGTTCAATTCATTCTTTTTTGTTCCGCTTCCCTCCTTTTAGCCCAGAACCTGTCCAGCGCGTCTGCAAGCGCCGACCGCAGCTCTTCCAGTTTCGAGCCAGTTTCAGGGAGCTCCTTCATCCTCTTGAGCATTGCCCTCACGGCTTTTCTCCTGTCCCCTGCGGTTCTTTTTTCAGACCTTCCAAGAAAATCGATGATTGCATTTTTTGTGTTTGTGGCTGCAGCATCCGCTGTAATTGCAACCCTGACATCCCAGATTTTCATGGAAATCATGTTATTGAAGTCATTTGCCTGGCTGCGGGACAGGGCGTCCGCGTGCTCGATTATCTGGTTCAGCCCGTCGTTTATCCTGCATTCCCCAGATTTCGCTATAAAAAGCTGGTCTTTCAGCCCTTTTTCAAGCACATCCGCGACCTGGGTCCGCTGATCCATTTGCCTGAGGTACAGTTCCTCGATTCCAAAAGGGTCTGTCCGGAGAAGGTGTTCAAGTGAGCCGCGCTTCGGGGAAAGGAAATCCACAATCGCTTTCCTTTGTTCGATTGTTTTTCCTTCCAAATCAGTGGCATATTCCGTACGCGGGACACCGTTTATTTTCATAAGCTTCTGAAGGCATTTTTCAGTGAAAGAGTCGAGATGCTTTTTCGCTTCAGGCCTTCCAATTGTGCCTTTTTTCATCTGCCTCTTCAGGCTGTCTATTTTTTTCTGCCGCATGTCTGCAAGCGTTCCCATGAAAATTTTCCTCGGGACAGGCATTTATCGTCCCGTCCAGTCCATTGCCTGCGCCTTTGCCTTTTCTATTATTTCTTCCTCGCCTTCCACTTTGCCGTGGCGCATCACGATTTCGCCGTTGCAGAAAACAGTGTCGACGCAGGAATCCGAGGCAGAATAAACAAGGTCGGAAATAAGGCTGTGCCCTGGCACCAGTGAAAAATTTTTGAGGTCAACGAGCATGAAATCCGCAAGCATTCCCTCTTTTATTGCCCCGGCATCCAGGCCGAGCGCTTTCGCTCCGCCCTCTGTGGCGATCGAAAAGGCCTCTTTTGCAGGCATGACTGTCGTGTCATTGCAGTCGTGCTTCTGCAAAAGGCTCGCGAACTTCATTTCAGAAAGCATTGAAAGCGAATTGTTTGAAGCACAGCCATCTGTGCCGAGAGCGATTTCAACGCCGGCTTTTTTCAGTTCGCAGTAAGGGAAAACACCGCCGACCGCGAGCTTCAGGTTCGAGGAAGGGCAGTGCACTGCCTTCGCCCTGCTTTTTGCAAGAACCCTGATTTCTTTCCTGTCAAGCCATACTGAATGCGCATTCAAAACCCGTTCATTCAAAAAGCCTATTTTTTCAAGCCATTCCACGGGCCTTTTCCCGTGCTCTTTCACGCAGTCCCTTACCTCTTTTTCTGTTTCGGACAAATGGAAATGCACAGGCAGGTTTTCCTTTTCAGAAATTTCGGCAACAATGCGGAGGTTTTCCTCTGAAACAGTGTACATTGCGTGCGGGGCAAGCATCGGCCTGATGCGCTCGCCGAAAGAACCCAGCTCTTTTACCTGATTCTTGACTTTCCCTGCATCGATTTTTTCCTTCCCCAAAAAAACAATCCCCGGAAAAGCCCTGATGCCTGATTCCTTTGCAGCCCTTGCGGTTTCCTCAGGGAAAAAATACATATCGGCGAAGCAGGTGGTGCCAGTCTTTATCATTTCAAGGCATGCTAGCTTCGAGCCCCAGTAAACGTCCTTTTTCGTGACCTTTGCCTCGACAGGCCAGATATATTTTTGCAGCCATTCCTGCAATGGAAAATCATCCGCATATCCCCGGAGCAGGGACATCGCTGCATGCGCATGGCAGTTCACAAAAGAGGGCGCAATCGCAAGGCTGCTTCCGTCAATCACTTCATCCGAACTGTCTTTTTCCTTTCCAATCGAGGCAATGCGGTTCCCTTCCACAAGCACGCTTGTTTTTTTCCCTTCCAATAAAACATTTTCGATTAGCGCCTTCAAAATTCCACCTATTCTTTCGCGATTTCCTCGGCTATCTGCCAAATCTTGTCGGCATTCCTTGAAGCCATCTCGACAATCTGCGAATGCGACGGCACAGATTCTGAAAGCCCGTGCGCGAAGTTATCGACAGAGCATATGGCGCCGTATTCCATTCCCATTTCCTGGCATAGCGTTGCCTCGCTTGCCATTGTCATGCCGATGACATCTGCAAACTGGGAAAACATCCTCACTTCGGCCTTTGTCTCCAGCCTCGGGCCAGGCGTCTGCATGTAAACCCCGCCGTCTGCCAGTTCAATGCCGAGCTTTTTCGCAGATTCAATCAATTTTATCCTCATAGCCTGGCTCAAAGAAGGCGTGATATGCTCTATCTGCATGTCGAACAATGTCTCTGGCTTTCCAAGGCAAAGGTAATCGTCAGGCACGATTATTTTCCCTGGCTCTATTTCCTTTTTCAGGCTGCCGCAGGAATTTATGCCGATTACCTTTCTTACGCCGAGCTGCTTCAATCCGAGTATGTTTGCCCTGTGGTTGACCTTGTGCGGTGGCGTGTCGTTAAGCATGCCGTGCCTAGGCAGGAAAGCGATTTTATCGTTCTTTTTCACCATGGCTGTGCCGAATTTGGTGTTGACAGGAAAATCCCTGAATTTGTCGAAAAGCTTTTTTTTGAAAAAGACTGTCCCGCCTATCACTCCAAGCATAATTTCATCCTCCGAAACAAGTGCAAAAAGGCAGCAATAATAGGGGGCGCAGTGTTTTAATCTTTTTATATTATGGAAAAAAGGCCTGCAAACGCAGCAGAAACGATTATGCCTGCCGCAGTGACCCCCATCGCATCTGCAACTGCAAATTTCCTGAAATCCATGCCGAAAACATATGCAGCCAGGGCGCCTGTCCATGCCCCTGTGCCGGGCAGGGGAATTGCAATAAACAATGCAAGGCCGAGGCCCCCGTACATGTCCATGTATTTTTTCGATTTCCTCTGCACCCTTTTGACAAGGAAATTGTAGATTTTTGCCACAAATTTGAACCTCAAAAACAAATGGACTGTTTTATCCAGGAGGAAAAAGACAAGAATGCCGGCGAAGATGTTGGCAAGCACTGCAACCAAAAACACCGGCAGCAAAGGCAGCCCGAAACCCTGGAATTCGAAACCGAAAGGAAGCGCCACTTTGCCCTCGAAAATCCCTAGCGGGATGCCGAACCTGAGTTCGGTGAAAGGGAACATGCTGACCAATGCGACCCAAAACAGGCCTTCCAAAGACATAAACGCACCAAAAAATTCCTATGGCCAAAAAGAACCATTATAAAAGGATTAAAAACATTTGTTAGCCTGAATAATATAGATAATAGTAAATTAACTATTAACAATTAATTCGGAAATTCAAATGTGCTGGTGAAATATACATAATCCAAATGGTCTGGGGTGGTCTTTTGAAAAATGGTGTCTTAGTCTTAGCATTTTTGATATTCGCTTTAGGAAGCGTTTTCTCTGCGAATCCGCAAATCACAGGATTTGTGCTGGATTCCGGCGCAAATTACACTTCTTCAGCTACAGTGGCAGCCGACCTGCATGTGACCTGGAACGACTGCAATGCCAACCAAATGATGGCATTCAACTGCAGCGACACCCCGCCCGGAAGCTTTATCGCGTACGCCGAAGATTACAGCCTTAACTGGAGCTCAGTTGGTTGCGCCCCAGAAAATGGCCAGAAAACGATTTACGCCTGGGTTCAGTGCGATGCCAACGCTGAAACAATTTCAGCAAGCGCAAACGATTCCATCACATTTGACAATACCATCCCGGTCATTGTGATAACCAACAACGGCACGACCCAGACAAACCAAACAATCCAGTTCACTTTGAGCGACAACCTCAGCAGCGGAATAAATCCTTCAACAATCGCGGTCAAAATCAACAGCCAGCCCTTAACTGTTTTCAATTCCTCGAACTGCTCCACATCTGACGGCGGCCTAAATTATTCCTGCTCTTACAATGAAACCGCTGCATTGCTGCAGGACGGCACTTACCCTGTGGAAATAACGGCAAAAGACAATGCCGCAAACCAGGCAACCCAAAGCGGCAGCTTCACCTACGATGACATTGCTGCACCGGCAGCCCCGGCTGTAGGCTCGTGTTCCTCGGCTTCAGGCAGCGTTTCATTATCCTGGGCAAAGAACAGCGAAGCAGACATGCACCAGTACAATATTTACAGGAACACTGTGATTCCAGACAAGACCAGCCCTATTGTAAAGACAGTACCGCAGTGTGCAACAGGCTGTGCAGTAACCGATACAAACAATATTTCGAACGGCACAACGTACTTTTACGGGATAGCTGCAGTCGACAAGAGTGGGAATGAAAGCGCACTCACGCTGGTAGGCGGCTCAGGCTGCACTCCGAGTGTCCCGTCAATCAGCGGCACCCCGACAATCTCTTCTTCGACGCACTCCGAGGACGCGTGGACAGTCAGCGATGACCCGCAGTTCTCCTGGAGTTCTGTCACAGGCGGCACAATTATAACCTATTATTATGTGCTTAACACGACCGAATCAGATCCCTCTGCTAGCACGGCAGGATGGGACAGCAGCACAACCAGCACATCAGTGAGCTTTTCGGACAGGGACAACGGCACTTACTGGTTCCATGTCCGCGCCTACAACGGCACGAACTGGAGCGACGCAGACCATTATAAAATCAAGATCGATGACTCATCCCCAAGCACCCCTTCAAACTTTTCGGTTGCAGTGAAAAGCAACAATTACATCCAGGCAGTATGGGACGAGCCCAGCGATTCAGGCGGAAGCGGGCTTGACTATTGCTATATTGTGAGGGCACTGGAAGGCGATTCGCTCGACAAATCAAATTACGACGAAAGGTTCAATGTTTCTGACCCTGGCGACGAATTCTATGACGACGATGATGTTTCATCGAACAAGACTTATTGCTACAGGATGTATTGCTTCGACAATGCAGGCAACCAATCGGACCTCACATCCAGCGACTGCGCCGACTTCAAGAAAGACAACATAACGATAACCATAAACGCGCCGGATACAGTGAAGGCAGGAAAAATGGACTTCACTGTCACTTCAACCGGCACCACGATGAAAAGCTGCGAAGTGATGATAAAAAAAGCGCAGGACAGTGATTTCGAATACATCGGCTCGTCTTTCACCAACACGTCCAGCATTTCAAGGTCCTACACTTTTGGCGAAGAAGACCACGGCATTGCAGAGCTCAGGGTCGAATGCGACAACGGCACCAAACTCAAAAACATCAAGGTCGACACTTCCGACCCAACTGTTTCATGGGTGAAGCCGTCAAGCGGCGAAACCGTGAACGGGAGCGTCGAACTCATAGCTGAAGCCAGGGACGTCAGCTACGGCCTCAAAGATGTTGCATTCTATGACGGCACCTCGCTCATATCCGAGACTTCAAGCGCTTTCGAAACCAACAAATTCAGGGTTTACTGGAATGCAGCGGCCCTGTCAGGCACGCACACCCTGAAAGTTGTAGCCGAAGACAAGGCAGGCAACACAGCCGAAGCCCAGGTTTCGGTTGTTGTCAAAAAACAGGAAGAGCCTGCAGACACAAAAGCCCAGGCAGCCATAAGCGCTGCGGAAAGCGCCAAAACAGGAGCCCAGGCAAAAGCCCTGGAATTCACGTCCAAAGGTCTTTCGGTTCCGGCCTCGATGGACTCACTGAAGAAAGAGGCGGACGCGCTCCTGGTCTCGGCAAAATCGTTTTTGGCGCAGAAGGAATATGCGAATGCCGAAAAGAACGCGAACAGCGCAAAAGAAAAATATGCCAAAATCGTTTCCGACTACTCAATTGCTGAATTCTATTCCAATGAAATAAAATACAGCTCAATCGAGGCAGGCGCATTCGACGGAATCCTTTTCACCGGCGGGCTTGCAGGCGAGGCGGCAGCGAACCTTAAGGATGCCAATGCTGCAAGAAAAATACTGGTTTTCAGGACAATGGACGGCAGCACTGAAAAATACCTGATTGCGGTTGAACTGGTTTTCACAAACAAAACCGACGGAAACATGGTGCAGATAGCGGAAGTAATACCTAAAGGGCTCGCAAAATCAAGCGATGAAATATCCTCTTTGCTTCCCTTCACTGTGCTTGTCTCTGACCCTGTGATAAAGTT
>JAPLVS010000025.1 GCA_026396995.1 Candidatus Iainarchaeum sp. | reverse complement strand
CCCCGTAGTGTAGCGGCCAAAGAAATGTAGGGAAACCTTATTTCTGTCGAAAGCATGGCTGGCTCTGGACCAGCAGACGGGAGTTCGAATCTCCCCGGGGCTATATCCCTTTTTCTTTTCCTAAAAGAAAAACCCGTATTGAACAGCAGTTCAAAAGGGCCCTTTCAAAGCAAGGCTTTGAAATGGGGGTCTGCAGTCCGCCCCAAAAAGAAAAATGCCTTAGTTCGCCAAAAGAAAGAAACTTGTTCTTGCCGCGCGGTTCAACTGCGGTTATTATCTGGGCAAAAACTCTTTCCAGTTTTCCCTGATTATCCTTATCCCTTTCGGGAACTGCAGGGCAGCAGTAAATTGCTCTGCGGCTTCTCTTGCCTCGTTCCACAGGCCCGGGTTAGCCATTAAGTCCGGTGAAGGGAGAATCTTGACACTGACATAGGGGCCGTGCTTTGAAAGCAGTTTTGCGTCTGTTCCTGGAGAAAACTTCACGCCCAACTCGATAAAATCTTTAACCAGCATTCTCCTGACAGAGAGGTCAGAGTAAGGCGCCGATTGCCCGATAGGGCATAAATCCCAGCCATTCCCAAAAGAGTGTTTTCTCGGAACCCTGAACATTGCATTTAGCGCTTCCTTTCCGATGAGGACTTCAACCTGCTTCCGGTTGAGCTTCTGCACATACGCCCGCCCTGGAATGCCTAGGTTTCCGGCTGTTTTCGCTTTTTTCTGAAGTCTTGCTGCCTCTTGCACTCTTTTTACAATAGCTATTTTTTTAGCCATAAAACGCTCATCTCAGCCTCATCGCCAGTCCTGCAAGCCCCCAGAGCCTTGGCTTGGAGAGGATTTTGCCCACGAAGCGCGAGGGCTTGTCCATGTCGCCGTATTCTTCGAGGAAGGATTCGATGCCTGCGTTCTTGGCTTTCGAGAACAGTTTGTTTACCTGTTCGTCGCTCTGACTGTTCAGGAAAGAGCGGATTTTCCAGTGGACTTTCAGGTCCTTGTTGATGCCTGAAACAAGCTTGTTGTAGCGGTCCAAAGGCTTGCCGTCCTTCAAATTGTCTGCAACCGCTTCGGCGCATTTCAATGCAGACTGCATGCCCATTATTATTCCGCCGCCTGTGCTGGCCTTTGCCTGGAATGCAGCATCCCCTACAAGCAGTATGTTCTGCTCGCAGACGCTTTTCAATGGAGGCCCGACAGGAATCACAAAGCCTTTTTTGTCGAGGGTTTCGAATTCAAGGCCTGTTTTTTGCCTGAATTCAGCGAATTTTTCGGCAGGATTTATGCCGTGCGCTGCCCCAAGGCCTATCCTTGCAATGCTTTCACTTTCAGGCACAACCCATGCAAAAAATCCGGGCGCGAAAGAGCCAAAGTACATTTTGATTTTTTTCCTGTCAAAATCGCCTTTTACGCGCTCTTGGTATGTGTGAATGAAAGACTCTACAGGGGCGTTTATTCCTGCAAGCTTCCTTGCGGCCGAAAGCGGGCCGTCGGCGCCAACCAGAACCTTTATTTTCTTGATTTCGCCGCGCTCCTTTCTCTGGAAAAAAAGCGTGTTCTGCCTGAGGTCGATGATTTTAGAATTCAATTCTACTTTTATGCCGGCTGAAAGCGCTTTTTCATACAAGGACTTGTCGAATTCTTTCCTGTCCAGAACGAACGCAACATCGGATTTCTTCCTTATTGCGAGAGTTGTGCCGTCAGGTGAAACCAAATCAGCGCCCCTTACAGTGTTCACAAGGCATTTTTTGAGGCCAAGGCCGAGTTCTGCGGCGCCTGTGCAGGAAATAAGCCCTGTGCAGTTCTCAGGCAGCCCCACGGCCTTGTCCTCTTCAAGGACTGTGGCGTCAAAGCCCAGTTCCTTGAGCCTTATTGCCGCCATCAAGCCTGCAGGGCCTGCGCCGGCAATCACAACAGAGTCCATATCTTACCGCCGATAGATGATGAAACATTAAAATGGAATTGAATAAAAAGGGAACTGTCGGAAAACATAACGCGAAAGCCGGTTGAAGGGAAAAAGGAAAAAATAAGGAAAAAGAAAAAGGAAATGCAGCTAAGGAAAAGTAAAAAAAGAAAAAAAGGGGAATTTCAGCTTCCCAAGCTTTGCCTGCCAAAAATAAAGAAACTTGGGGGTTCAGCTTCCCCCGTGCCTCCATCTCCCGCCCTTCGGCTTGTATTCGGTTTCCTCTTCGAATTCATAATACTTTTTCCTTTTGCCTGCGAAGAGGTATACAAGGAAGAGGGCTATGGCAACGATTCAGATCATTCCGACCCATGGGAGTAGGCCTCCGAGGAAAGCAAAACCTGTTGCGTCCTGTGCCAACTCTCCGCCTGTT
>JAPLVS010000016.1 GCA_026396995.1 Candidatus Iainarchaeum sp. | reverse complement strand
AAAAAACGCTGCAAACCAACAAAAACAAGCAACCATCAAAGCAATAGCCTACAACATCGAACACATCGGGCGAACAATCAAAATCACGCTAACCCTCGTACCCCAATAGGATTTCTACACCGCCTTCGCCAACGAAAGCATTAAATAGGACAAAATGCATGGTATTTCAATGCAGTTCAATAAAAAATATCTTTTCATTGCTTTGGCTTTGGCTGCCTTGCTGTTTGTCGCAGGCTGCACAAATTTTTTCGAGCCAGGCCAAGTCTCGGATTGCGAAAAACTCCAAACCGAAACCGAGCAGGAGAATTGTTATATGCAGGTTGCTGCAAACTACAAAGACCTGTCGGTTTGCGATAAAATCCTGGGCCTCTCATTTAGGGAAGGCTGCTACAGCAGCATCGGCATTAGCAAACCAGACCTGTCGATTTGCGAAAAAATCTCAGACCAAAACGAAAAATATGGTTGCTATTCCGGCGTTGCTTTTAACACAAGAAACCTTTCAATCTGCGAAGAGCTGATTCAAGACCAATACTGGAAAGAGCACTGCTATTCCGGCATGGCAACCGCCAAACTGGACCCTTCCCTTTGCGAAAAAATCCAAGGGCAATTGGAAAAAGACCGCTGCTATGAGAGCGTTGCCCTTTTCAAGAGAGACCCTTCCCTTTGCGAAAAAATCCAAAGCCAGGCATGGAAAGATAACTGCTATTCTGATGTTGCCTCGGCAGCCAGCATGCTCAAATAACGTGCTTGAATTATTGCCAGCCTGCCTTGAACCCTCCTGCCTCGCTTTCCCTGCCGTTTCCAGCAATTTTTAAAATCATTCCATCCTCTCTTTATTCATGCTTGACCTCAAAAAAGGCATAGCCAAAGCCTTTTCAGGAGCCACAGGCATTACCGAGGAACAGGCTTTTTCGCTGATTGAAAGCCCACCTGAAAGGAAATTCGGCGATTTCTCAATCCCTGTCTTCACTCTCTGCAAAAAGGGCGAAAACCCTGCCAAAAAAGCAAAAGAAATCTCAGAAAAAATCAAGAAAACTGAAGGAATTTCAAAAATCGGGGTTTTAGGACCGTACATCAATTTTTTCCTTGACGAATCCGCGCTTTCCTCATCGGTCATCGAATCAGTGCTTTCCCTGAAGGAAAATTTCGGAAAGAATTCTGAAGGGAAAGGCAAGAACGTTATGGTGGAATATTCGGCGCCCAACACGAACAAGCCTTTGCACATAGGCCACTTGCGGAACGACTGCATCGGCATGGCTGTAAGCAACCTCTTCGAAGCCGCAGGCTACAAAGTGATAAGGGCGAACCTTGTCAACGATCGCGGCATCCATATCTGCCAGGCAATGGTCGCGTACAAGAAATTCGGGGAAGGAAAAGACCCGAAAAAAGCAGGGATGAAGGGCGACAAGTTTGTTGGGGAATTCTACGTAAAATTCAACCGGAACGCGAAGGAAAACCCGCAATTGCAGGAGGAAGCGAACGAATTGCTCAGGAAATGGGAGGCAAAAGACCCAGAGACAATCGCTTTGTGGAAAAAAATGCGCGAGTGGGTATTCGAAGGCTTCAAGGAAACCTACAAAAAATTCGGCTCCAGCTTTGATGAAATTTTCTTCGAATCCGATTTTTATGACAAGGCAAAGCCGCTCATAGAACTGGGCCTGAAAAAAGGCGTTTTCGAAAAAACAGAAGAAGGTGCGGTAATCGCAAGGCTTGAAAAATATGGCTTTCCTGATAAAACCGTGCTGCGCGCCGACGGCACAAGCATTTACATTTCAAACGACCTTGCGCTCACAAAGCACAAGGTCGAGGCATTCCATCTCGACAAAAACCTTTACTGCGTTGCAAGCGAGCAGGACCTTTACTTCCGGCAATTGTTCAAGGTAATGGAATTATTGGGATTTCCCTGGGCGAAAAAATGCGAGCACCTGAGCTATGGCCTTGTGTTCCTGCCTGAAGGCAAAATGAAAAGCAGGGAAGGAAAAGTCATTGATGCGGACGACCTCATAGCGCAAATCGAGAGGCTTGCGCTTGCTGAAATCGAAAAAAGATATCCGGCATTGAGTGGGATAGAGAAAAGCAAAAGGGCTGAAGCGATTGCGCTTGCCGCGATAAAGTTCGCGATGCTGAGAATAGACCACAAGAAGGACTTCACTTTTGTGCCAGAGCAGTCCGTCAGCTTCGAGGGCGAATCAGGCCCATACATACAGTACACTTATGCGCGGGCAAAAAGCGTCCTGAGGAAGGCGGGATGGAAGGGAATCGGGAAGGAAAAAATCGATTTTTCTGCCCTTGCGGATGAAAAAGAAAAAGGCATCCTCAAATCGCTTTCCTCTTTCCCTGAAACAGTGCAGAAAACGCTTGAGGGAAGGAATCCCAACATATTGTGCCATTTCCTGCTCTCGCTTTCGGAGCAATTCAACACGTATTACCATGATTCGAGGATTATAGGCTCGGAAGAGGAGAAGGCAAGGCTTGCGCTCGCAGAAGCGGTTTCGATTGTATTGAAATCAGGGCTTTCATTGCTCAATATCCCGGTCCTGGAGGAAATGTAATGGAGCTGAAGATAGGGAAGGCGCGCTTTCCTGTGCCGTCATTCAGGCTCGCTGCCCCTAAGCCGAAAGCGCAGCAGAAGCGCCAGCAGCCCCAGAAGAAAAAAAAGGCATCTGCTTTCGCCAAGGAAAAAAAGGAATTGCTGCAGAGCATAAGGAAGAATTCAGTGGATGCTGACACAAGGCTTGTCGGAAAGGCGTTTTCCTTCATTGCAGGCATTCCTGGCATTCCGAAGGCAAGGGGGGAAAGGCTTCTTGTTGAAAGAGCCTTTTCTTTTTCCGAGGAAAAGCACGGCTCCCAAAAAAGGCTTTCAGGCGACCCGTACTTTTCGCATGCTTTCCAGACCGCATTCATCCTTTCCGAATACGGGCTTGACAGCAGCACGATTGCCGCAGCCCTCCTGCATGACGTCCTCGAGGACACCGATGTCAGCGACGAGGAAATAAGGAAGGGTTTCGGGGAGAATGTTTTGAAACTTGTGAAAAGCGTCACAAAGCTGCGGCAGAAGGAAAAGGAGCACGAAGACCAGGAGGAAAAGGAATACCTGAAAAGCGTGCTCTTGGCGTCAGCCGAGGACTCAAGGGTGTTGCTCATAAAGCTCGCCGACAAAATCCACAACCTGCGCACAATAGAGTTCATGCCTGAAAAGCGCAGGCGCGAAATATGTGAAAACGCCCTCGAATTATATGCGCCGCTCGCCGAAAGGTTCGGCCTCAACAAGATGAAGGAGGAAATAGAGGACAGGTGCCTTGAGGTATTGCATCCTGATGAGTTTGCAAGGCTGTCAGGTGAAATTGAAACTAGGAGGAAGGCGAAAGAGCTTGAGGTCGACGAGGCGGTGAAGGTGCTTTCCGGCATACTTGTTTCAGGCAGGAAAAGGTTTTTCCAGAAATATTCGTACCGCAAGATATGCAAGAACCTGTACCATTACTATGAGAAAACCGAGAAAAAGCACAGGGACCTTGACGAGCTTTACGATTTCGTTTCGCTTGTGGTTTTATGCGGCACTATCGGGGAATGCTATGAGGCTCTGAAGACAGTGCACACCGCATTCTATCCGATTCCGGGAAAACTGAAGGACCTTATTGCGGCGCCGCATTACATGACATACCAGTCGATTTGCACTTCTGTCATCGGGCCTAAGGGAAGCCCTGTGAAAATATTCATCCGCACAAGGGAAATGGATGAACTTGCGGAAAAAGGCATCACTGTATGGCTAAGGGAAAAATCAAGGCCGAAAGCAGAGGAAAAAGAGCTCGAATCCCTCGGGGAAATCGCGAGAAGGCACTCGGCCCCGACAGAATTCTTCTCCACGCTCAAAACAGATTTTTTGGGGGAGCAGATAAGCGTTTTCAGCCATGAAGGCGCAAAGTACGTTGTGCCAAAGGGCTCGACAGTTACCGATTTTGCTTTCAAGTCAGGCCCTGAAAAGGCGGCGTTCCTTTCCGGCGCTCTCGGCGAAATTTTTTCTGCCATCGGCAGCCAGGCATCCATTGAAAGCTTCAACATCAAAAAGGTAACCCAGAACCGCTTTGAGGGCTCGCTGCTCCTGGAACTGAAAAAAAGCGCTTCGGCCGAAAAAATCGAAAAAAAACTGAAAAAAATCAGCGGGATAACCGAAGTAAGCAGGGTCTGAAAGTTTCATTCCAAAAATATTGCCGGCGTCAATGCGCCCGAAGGCTTTTTCCAGGCTCACTCCAGGAAAATCGCCGGCTTCAACGGCAAGGCAGATGCCGCCTTCTGCGCGAATTCCTTTCCTGCGCTTTCTTCCTTCATGATTTCCAGCTTGCAGCCCAGTTCTCCTTCGAGGAACTCCTTCCCGTTTTCAAGGATTGCCAGCTCGTCGATTTTCTCTGTTTCCTTGAGTTCCATCGCCTTTCCGGCAAGCCTTTTCACGACAGCCGCGGCCTCGTTTCCCTTCGCCCTGACGGCGGAATCCTTCATCGCTTCCTTCATTGCAAGCCCGAAGTCAGGCCTGTCGATTTTTTTCACTGCCTCGAGCACAGCCCACTTCCATGGCGCTGCCACAAACAGCCTGGCTTTCTTTACCTCTGTTTTGCCTGTGAGCTTCATAATGTTCCTCACGTCTTCGGCTGCGGTCTCAAGCAGGCGTTCGCTCAAATCAATCATAGGGTCGGCCTTTGCCTTTTCAGGCATTCTGGCCTTGAAAATAGATTCCTTGTTTTTGAGAGAATGCCGCCACATTTCCTCCGCGATGTGCGGCATAAAGGGCGCAATGCACTTCAGCCAGTTCCCTGTTATGTACAAGTCTAAGGCTTTGTTTTCCCTCTGCTTCCTGTCCTCAAACCAGAGCAGATCCTTTGCGAACTTGAACGTCATTTCCTGCACTGCGGAGCGGAGCATTACGCCTTCCATTGCGTCAAGATAGGCGTTCACCCTTTTCCTGAAAGCATTCAAAAGCCATTTCTCTGCCTGGCCAAGGCTCTTTTCATCCAATGCGCCGCCTCCGGCAGACTCAGAGGCGTTTTCTTCGACCCATTCAAGCAAATCGTTTATTTTTTCCACGCCCTTATCTATCTCCCTCTGCTTCCAGTCCATTTCCTCCCATGGCTCGACAGAATTCATGAGGAACAGCCTCACATAATCCGTGCCGATTTTGTCGCACATGTCGTTTATGAGGATGACGTTTCCCTTGGAAGAGGACATTTTCTTTCCCTCAAGCACAAGCATGCCAAGGTTGAGGGTTCCTGCCTGCCTTTTGCCTTCAGGGAAAATCGCCGTGTGCTGGAAGATTGAAAACGACATGTGGTTCGGTATGAGTTCTGTGGCGCTCACATTGAAAGCCAAAGGATACCAGTAATCGAATTCCTTTTTCATTGCATCCAAATCCTTTTTGTCGAGGCCACTTTCCTTTGCGACAGCCTCGGCAGTGCCCTTGCCTTGGAAAATGAAGTCGAAAACCTTTTCCCCGAGTTTCTCTGGCGGCAATTTCTTTATCAAGTGGGAAATAGTGAAATATGCCATATAAATTGTCGAGTCCGCAAGCGGCTCGAGTATTTTGTCTTCCTGCCAGGGGAACCTTGTGCCAAGGCCTTTCGAGCGGGTGCAGGGCTTGTCGTCAAGCCAGCCGAAAACATTATCGTATTGCGTGCGGAACAGTTCCGGAATAATTTTCATGCCTTCCAGGGTTTTGCGGCTTTCCTCCTTCCAGGCCTGGTCGGAATAGGTCACAAACCACTGGTCTTCAAGCACCCTCACAACGCATTCTGTGCCGCACCTGCAGACAATCCTTCCCTCAAGCTCGTAAAACTTTTCGGCTTTCCCTCCGTCTATAAGCTCCTTTTTCACAAGGTCTTTTGCCTTGTTCACAGGCATTCCGGCATATTTTCCGCAGTTCTGGTTCATTATGCCCTTGTGGAAGCCGATTTTGTAGACTATTTTCTTGGCTTCCTCAAGTTTCACTCGAACTCCAATGTTTTGATTATTGGAATTGTTTTCAGCGCCAGCACTTCCTTTTCATCCAATTTGTATTTCTTAATCATTTCCTTGTCCTTTTGCAGGTCCAGCAATGCCACCAAATCTATCGGCGCATCGCTCGGCACAGATGTCACGATGCCTGTGCCTGTCTTCGGGTCGCAGAAAGAGCATGGCAAAATCAAGACTTTCCTGTCGATGCCTGGCGCCATCGCGCTTTTCCCGACCAGGTCTGTGCCTTTTATTGTGCCTGTTTTTTCCACTCCGCTCCTTTGCGATTTCAGTTTTTCCAAAAATTCGCTGCTGCCGATCCATTCCTCGTTCCCGGCTTTGATAATCATGTATTCGGCTTCAGGCCCGATCCAGAGATTGGTTTGCCCGTAAACTGTTTCAGGCCTCAATGTCGCGGCGACAATGAATTTGCCGTTGTCCATTTTGAACTTCAAAATCGTAAATTCCTGTATGCCAAGGCCTTCGCCTTCGGCCAGGTCGTGGTCGCCGACAGGATTGTTGTCCTTCGGGCAGTAGCGCACAGGATACCTGCCTTTTTTGATGTAACCTTTTGCGTACAATTTTTTGTACTGCCATTCTATGAATTTCTTGTAAGTGGGGTCAATGGTCTTTAATTCCCTTCTCCAGTCGATGCCGAACCCGAGCTTGTGGAATCCTGCCTTGTAGCCGTATTCTGCCTTGTTGACCATGTAATCCACAAAGCTTTCAGGGTTTGCTGTGAGATATTTGAAATCTTCCTTGGGAATGCGGGAATTTTCATTGAAAATTTTTACTGTCTTCTCGACGCCTTTCTGCAGTGCTTCCACTGCGGCAATGACCGGCGTTCCTGAAACGTGCCAGCCCATCGGCATCAATACATTGTAGCCTTTGAGCATATGGTATTTTGCCATTATGTCTGTGACAGCGTAAGTCCTGCCGTGGCCTATGTGCATTGCCCCGCTAGGGTAAGGGAACGCGACCTGAATATAGAACGCAGGCCTTTTCGGGTCCACTTCAGGCTCGAAAAGCCTTGTGTCCTGCCATTCTTTCTGCCATTTTTTTTCTATTGAAGCGAAGTCCATTTTTCCACTTTCCAATAATATCAAAGGACAAAAATAATCGTATAAATTTGTCCTTTGAAAAGGTTGTTGAATACTATCGGCTTTTATAAGGAAAGCCATATTGAAGAAATAAATATTCAACAACCTTTTGATAGCTATCAAAAGACATTTAAAAAATACCAATATTGGTGTCTTTTGATATAAGATATATCTTTCATCGCAATATTTATTAACCTGAAAGCCCTAATCCTATCAATGAAAACCGGAATATTTTTGGCAGTTTTTTGCATTCTGGCGCTGTTTTTGGCCGGCTGCTCAAAGCCTCCCGGAAGCGCCCAGGTGCCTTCAGAATCTCCCACTATAAGCCCATCACCTGCGCCGTCTTCAACTCCTGCCTGTTCGGCAGGCTGGAAATGCTTTGACCAAAGCACAAGGGCATACCAGGATAGCAAATGCCAATGGGTAAGCCAGACAGAATGCCCTCGGGGCTGTGAAGACGGGGTTTGTAAAACAGCTGTTTCGGAGTTCAAGCAAAGCGAGATTGTTTGCGAGGAAAGCGAGGAAACAGGGAAAAAGGACCAGTGCTATTGCTCTTTTGACGAAACAAGGGACAAAGTTTCGATTGTAATCAAAAAAGGCGGAGTTTATGACGACCAAGAAACTATTGCAAAGTTTGAGCAGTATTTTGACGCTGTTGAAACGCATCTTGGGATTGAAAGCGCCGGCGTAAAAAAGTTCGAAGGCGCAACAAAAGAGGAGCTGGACCAATTCATTGAAGGCCTTGTAAAGCAGGACCTTGCAGGGTATATTATCCTTGTCGGAATGGATTTGCCGATTGCCTTGAAAGGAGACCTTCCGGAAATAGCCGACCAGACGCTCCTCGATTTTCCGGCAATAGACGATAATTATTCATATGTCGGCAGAACAAGAGAATCTGACAGCAGCTGCAAAGATGTCGCGATTTCGGTTATTGTTGCTCCAGAAACCCCGGAAATAGAAAAAGAAAGCCAGAAGGCAGACGCCTACACCGATGAAAAGAAGAGGGCTTTTGTGTCCGCTGTTTTTTCCAATTTCATTGATTATCATTTGAATCCGGAGGAAACATTCAAAACTTTCAACAAGGGCACGCTGGCGATTGCCTGGGATGCCTCCTTTTTAACCAGCCCTGAAACTATTTCGGAATACCGTACGATTTATTTTTATAAGCCGGTCACGCTTCTAATAAATTCAGACCATAACGCAATTGACACGGAAATAAGGAAAAAGCCCCTGCTTTTGATATATGCGACCCATGGCAGCATATATGACCTGGGGCTCGGGCTGGACGGCGAGGTTTTCAATTCCAACCAGGCAGTCAGAAGTATTTACGAAGAAAACGGCCAGGTAAGCCTTTTTGTGGAATCCCATATTGCCTGCAACCAGCATTGGATTGCAAGCGGCTTGTTTGAATTCTGCTGCTGGCCCCAAACATGGCTAAGCGCCGGGGCATGGGCATTCTTTGATGTTAGCGGCGAACCATACCATTACAATTTTGAAAGATGGCTTTAAACAGAAAAAGTCCTGGGAAAAGCCTTGCGGAAAACATCTGCGCACCAGGAAATGGTCTATGGGGACATACTGGCAACAATGCCCTGATTTTTTTAAGACAGCAATATTCATTATCCTGAGAGCCTAGCCTATCGCCCTCAGTATGAACTGCCTGAAAGGCATCGAACCATAAACTATTTCCCTTCCTGCAAAGTGCGATATCACCTGTTCTTTTGAAAAGCCCATTTTCACCGCAAGCTTTGCGCTTAACACGTCAGCCATTAATTCTTCCGCCTGGGTGAAGGAAATCCCGTTCGCAACAGCAAATTCCATGAGCTTTGGCTTGGGAAAATGCGCGTATTCGTGGCTCAAAGTGAGGATTCCGCCCAAAGTCATCTTGTCCCCTTCAAAAATGTGCTCTGCAGGCAGGTTAATGAAGCTCTCCCTTTCAATCCTCCGCATTCCCCCGATTTGTATTATCTTGTAATATGAAACGTTTTCTCCCTGGGTTACCGAATATGGGCTGACGCGCATCGCCCTCCGCGGATAGAAAAAAATCGGCGTATTCGCCAGATTCAATTCCATCAATTCGAACAATTCCCTTGAAATGCTGCTCTTATCAAGCGCTTTCCTGCGCTTTCCGCCGAGGACAGGCTTTTCAAACAATGGCATGAAGGAAAGAACAACCGAAATCTTTATTAAGCTGGATTTTGTTATACTATTGTTTGCTGTTCTGGTGCTATGGATGGAAATGCCGATTTGGGCCATGATTACCCTTATGATTGCTGTTTTGGTCGGGACAATGGTGTTCCTTTTCGGCCAGCAATGGCTAAGGGCTGCAGGGGTCTCGATAGGCGAAGTTGTGGACTCAAGCGGGGAAGCTGACCGCCTGATCTGGCAGCCTGCGACCTCAAGCGGCCAAATAGCAAGCATGATTGAAAGCTGTTATGCCGGCAGCGTCGGAAAAAAGCTCGAGCGCGGCGTTTGCTTTGCCATGGCCGTCGATACGCCGTTTGCGGTCAGTTCGGCGCAGATAACGCCTCTCGTGAAAAACGTAGACCCGAAAAAATTCAGGATATATGACGGCACAACTTATTCGGTAATGGTTGTTTACGATTATGTAAATGGAATTGTTGAGGTGAGATCTTGAAGTCTAAAGGAATGGAAATGCCAATACAAATCTTCATAACACTGTTTGTGCTGCTTGCAGTGGCTATGCTGGTATTGCAGATGGTTTCAGAGCAGTTCAAACAGCAGCAGGCAAAAATAGCCCAGGAACAGCAGAAAAGGCAGCTGGACCAGGACTTCCAGAGCATGAGGGAAAACTGTGCTTCGCTTTGCGCTAACGCTAATTCCGATCCGACGCTTACATCAAAGGCCAACTATTGCGCGAAATCTTTTACCAACGGCGTTGATATCACTTTGGACGGCCTGAAAACTGATTACACCGAAAACCTGCTCCCCGGCATAGGCATATGCGAGGACCGCATTTATTGCCCGCATATTTACACCTGTGAAATGGGCAGCGGCCAGACCCTGACAATGCAAAAGTGCAAGGATGCCATGTGCGCTTTTTGGGCAAGCCAGAGCTTTACCACTGCAAGGATGAACGAAGCCCTGAACCAGTTCGTTCAGCCAGGGTCCTGTTATACTGCAAACCCTGCAAACCAGAAAAACCACTGGTATACTTTGCTCTTTGACACAAGCAAGAACGGAGTCGTTGAGCCGGCCACAGAGGTAAAGTGCCAGTAAAGCTTCGCCATAGGCTCAGTGGTCTCTATGGAGAACATGGTTTGGGTAATTTTCGGGGCGCTAGCCCTCTTGATCGGTCTGGGAATATTCCTGCAGATCGTGGCCGGCGCCTCGCCCGAACGCAAGGAAACAGTCAACGGCAATGCGATAAGGGATTTCGGGCAGTTCTGCAATTCAATGTGCGGTTCCGATATCGACAGCCGCTTCACGAAAGAAATCGAAATCGCTTCCGGGGCTGTCGTTTCAAGCGACACCAACATTATTTGCCTTGAAGCCGCAGGCCAAAAAAAGTGCGCCGGCTGCACCTGCGATGTCAAGGATTTGAGCTTGAACCTGAATATGCCTGAAATCCTTAAAATGTACGAAAGCCACAGGTTCAAGTGCGTTTTTGAAAGGCTGGCGGAAAACACTGTTTCCGTCAAATGCTATGGGTGAAAACTTTCAGGGGTTGTTTGCTTTGGACAAAGCCGGTGACACTTCAACACAGGTCATATTGTGGCTTGGATTGATTGTTATAACCGGCATAGGCCTTTACTGGTTTTTAAGCCATTTTTATAACGCGCAATACCTTTTCGAAACTGTTAATAACGATTTGGTTTATATTGCGATGCAGGTAAACGGCCACTGCGACGACAACTACCATTATTTCAGCTACAATCCCAGAACAGAGCAGGGCGTTTTGGACATCAACAAGGATGCCTTATGCATCAGCAATGAGACTCTCAAAAAATGCGTGAAGCTTTACTGCGGCCCTGCCGCTGCAGAATCGGTAGGTCTTGAGAAAATAACATTGGTTGAAGGCACAAAAAACGAAGAACTGGTGCTTGTCTGGAAATAGGCTGGGAGAAAATGAATCGTTTGTTCGGAAAAAAGGGCGTCCACTCGATTATCACCACCTTCTTTTTGGTTGTGGTTTTTGTTTCAGTTCTTTTGTTGCTTATTTTTTTCAATTACCAGGGCGCTTTGAAGGAGCAGGAGCTTTCAAAAACCCCGGATTTTATCGAAAGAATGGCGCTTTTAAGGAACCAGGCCGACAATTGCCTGAAGGCCTCAGAGCAGGGCGATGTCCAGGCGCTTTTTGCGGATTTGGCCAAATGCCTGCCGGCTGAGGCAAAAGCGTATTATATTGAAAGGCTTGCAATGAACACCTGCTCTTACACAAAGCTTGAATACGGTGTTTTTGACAATTGCGAGCACATTTTTGTCTTTTACCAGAATTTGCCCCAGCAGGACACCAAAACCTGCCTTGCAAGGCTGACTGTCTGCGTGGGCGAGGGAAAGCCTGTCCCGACCCCAACAACCACTCCAACCCCCGTTCCAACCCCTTCACCTACCCCGACGGATATAGGCAAACTTGGCGATGCAATCATTATTCCGACCCAGCCCTCATACCAGAAACAGCCTTTGAAATGCCACGGCTTGGCCTACGAGCTTGCAAAGCGCGCTGAAGAAGGCGACCCGATAAACATAATAAGGATTGCTGGCCCGAACGAAGCATTTCCAGGCCACAATGCCGGGCCTTATGCCCTGACCTCGCCGAAAATTACAGCGCTGGAAACCTATGTAAAGCAGGTAATGCAAGAAAAGCCGTTTTTCAAAGATGTCACCTATTATTACCTCAAGGAAAAAGTGAACGTGCCAGAAGAACTGATTACAAACATAAAGCCGCTGAAAACCTGCATTGTGGCAACGAAGACCGGTTGGGACCACCCAGACCTGTTGTTCACCGCAATGGGAATCCCTTTCACTTTAGTGAACCCAAACTCGGAGAAGGACATAGAGAAATGCCGCAAGGAGAAAGGCCTTATAATTTACGCCTGCCCTGCCTATCCCGATGACCAAGAGGACAGGTCTTTTGTTGAGGCCGGCGGCACTTTGGCCAACACCGACGGCTTCTCAAATCCTGTTTTTAACTATTTCAAAGATTATTTAAATGGCCCTGCTGGCGACAGCAAGTGTCAGGACAATACCAAGGCTTCTATTTGGGAAGGTTCCACCAAGGGAAGCTTTGACCTTCCTTTGGCGCAAAAGAAATTCTTCCAAACGCCGTTTGAAACCATGGAAGCCTGGCATTATATGTACGGCGACAAAATCATAACCTGGCTGGGCGAGAGCACTGTGGTTTTGGCTTCCGGAAACTATTGCCCTGAAAAACAGGTAGGCCCCAAAAATTACCCCCAGGCGGTAATGGCTGAAATCGGCAAAGGCCGTTATTTCTATTTTGCTTTCCATATAACTGGCAGCAATACAGAGAACGACCAGGCTTTCATGAGCTCGCTTTACTCAGGGGCAATGGTCTCAAAGCTGAATGTTTACCCGATGAACTGTTTTGCAGACGGCAAGGCAGGCGATTTGAAGAAACAGGCCTGCCCGCACGCAGAAGTAAACAACCGCTCGTTCAAGCTCTGGCCTTCGCTTGAAACGATAAAGAACGTGCAGATTTCGGCCAAGGTTGACGGCCAAACAGCCAGCTGGATTACGCCTTCCGAGAACAATTTCGACCTTCCAGGCAAAAAAGACATAGACCTTTTTATGGATGTTCCCGCAGGGCTTTCCCAGGGCGAACACGAACTTGAGATCACTTTCTCTTCAGCAAATGCCCTGCCGGTGGTCATCAAGGGAAAGCTTACAATAAGCTGAACGGTTCCAATAAAGCGCAAAACCGCCGGCCTGAGGCGGCCTCTTTTTTCACTGGCAATCGAGCGCTGCCTTCAAGGTGTCGGTTTCAAAGCAGTCGAATGCCCTTGGAATGCTTGAACTCAACCCTGGCCCCATTAGGCTTCTTCCAACCTGCCCGCCCATTGGGATTTTCCTGCCCAGGCAGTCGATATTGCCGGATTTCACTTCAGGGCACTTTGTTGTGAGCGAGCCGTATTCTTCGCAGTGTGTTTTGCCGTCCGGGTAATAGTTTTTGCAGCCGCCTATGGCGTTCAGTGTTTTATTTTGAGGCAGCCAACAGCTTGAGCCGGTATTGTAACAGTATTGCTCGCACATATAGAATGTGTGGCCGAGCTCGTGCGCCGCGCAGCCAGGGTCGGCGTAAGTGCAAATGACCGAAACCGAGGAAAAGGTGGTGAAACCCAGTATATTGGTGCCAGGGCATATGCTTCCCTGGACAATTCCTACCACCCTTGCATTGGTTTTGCTTGTCGAATAGCCTGCCTTTTGCGCGCATGAAACAATTTTGTTGAGGGCCGAGTTTGAGCATGTGCTTGAAACCTGGCAGTTGTTGGTGTCAGGGTAAACTATTTGTTCCGAGTACTGGCTGGAACAGGATGAGATCTCTGCGCCTTGTATGAACTGGCTGTAGGATTCGTCTGCGACTTGTTTGAATGCGGCGTTTGAAGCGCTCCAGTTCACAGGCACGAAAATGAAATTGAAGGTTGATTTCGGCGGGTTTGGGTTGTTTTCGGCGGGTGGGGGGGCGGGGTCGGCGGGGGGGTTGGGGGGGGTTGCGGGGGGGTGGTGGGGGGCCGGGGGGGTGCGGTGGGCGGGTTCGGTGGGGGGTCTGGGTTCGGGTTTGAGCCGTCCTCCCAGTCAAAGAATGCAACAGGGCAGGTCCTGGTTATCCTTGCCACAACAGATATTTTCGAGGTTGATTCTTCGACTCCTGCATCGAACGGAATGCTTCTCGTTTTGTCCTTGCAAATGAACTGGAAGGAAAAAGCAAGGTTGGAGTTTGCTGCCACGGCTTCCTGTTTGTTCATGTCGTCATTGCATTGCACGGTTTCTTTAACGGTCGGGGGATAGCCTGGTTCGAGAAGCCAAGGCCCGAGCTTGTCCCTGACATCGCAGCCGAGGTCGCTAGGCTCCATTGCAGCGCAGCCAGGCATGTTTGTCGAGGCAAACTTGGGCTTGTCGCAGGTGCTGCATTTTTGCATTCTGGCTATGACGATTTCGGTAGCCATCGAAATATCGAGCTTTGTCGTGCCGTCGGGCTTTGTCACAATAGGGATTTCGCACTCTATGTTTTCGGGTTTTGTGATAGAGTTCAGGTAGTCGAGCTGCTTTTGCACGTATTTCTCTATGTCAAGCTTGCTTAGGTCTATCTGTCCGTTTATGTAGTCGTCGGTGATGAGTATTTCTTTGTCGTGGTCGCCGCAGGCATTGAAGACGCACTGGTGGGCGTTTGTGAGCTCGTTGCAGACCTGCGGGCCGAGCTCATCCAAATGCGCTTGGCCCCATTCGACGTATTTTTTGTACATCAGCCATTTTCTGTAGGGAAAGGAGATGAAGTAGGAATTGCTCAGCTTCCTTTCCTCGTTTTTGCCGGCGGTTTTCACTGTGATAAAGCTGACGTTCATGTCGACTTTGGTGCCGTCCAAGGAAAGCACTTTGTTGAGCTGGGCCTGTATGTCGCCTTCCTGGCTTATGCCGAGCTTTACGTCAAAATCCGGGCTGAATTCGTATCCGAGCTCTTTTTGCATGACCGGGAATAAAATGTTGTTTATGTCGTTGTAGAGCATCCACCTAAAGTTGCTGTCTACTTCGTTTGCGACCGGCGGCTGGAAGGCATTGCAGACCCATGCGGAAGACTGCTTAGAATAGCCGCTTGTCGCAAAGTTCTGGGTGGTCTGCCTTACTGTCCGCGTGATGTTCTCCTGCACTGCGGTTTCGACCTTGCTTTCAGTATTAGAGTCCTTCGGCATCTGCAAAGGCTCGTGCCTTGCAAGCAAAAGCATGAATGCAAGCAGGATTATTGCCATTGCAAGGAACGCAAAAACATTGCCTTTCTGCCCGAAAAACCCCCTTTTCATGTTCCATTCCCCCTTTATCAGCCACAGCCTACCGCAGACTTTATTGCGGTTGTTTCAAAGCAGTCGAAAAGCCTTGGGGCTGTCTGGCCTGCAAAGCTCATGCTGCTCCTTCCTGTCTGGCTTCCCACCGGTATCTTGCGCCCTTTGCACATGCTGCCTTGGCAGTCCCCTGCAGCGCATAGTGTTGTGTTATCCGAGCATTTTGTTGTGAGTGGGCCGTATTCTGTGCAGTGGGTTGAGCCGTCCGGATAATAGTTTTTGCAGCCGCCTTTTGAAGCCAGCTGGGCGTTTTGGTCAGTCCACACGTAGTTGTAGTATTGGTCGCAGAGCTTGAATGTGTGTCCTGTTTCGTGCGCGGAAATGGTGGTGTCGATTGTTTCTGAAATGACAGGGTATGCGCCCCAGCCGGTGGTGTAGCCTGCAACATTGGGCTGCGGTACAGTGCATTGTCCGTTTTCCACTTTATAGGTGCAAATGTTGTCTGTTGTTATGCCCAAAATCCTCATTTTTGACTCGTTGTAGGTGTAGCCTGCCTTTTGCGCGCAGTTCCTGATTTTTGTGAGGACTCCAAGCCATTCTGTGCACATGCATGTTTTGAGTTCAGGCGCAAGGCAGTTGCTGTCGGCGGGGTCAAGGATGATTTTTGCAAATTTGCCCTGGCAGGATTGGAGGCCTGCCCCGTTAATGAAGCTGTCATAGTGCTGGGTTGCGGTTTGGGTGAATGAAGCGCTTGTGCCAGACCAGTTCACAGGCACTAAAACAAAAGTCCAGCTGCCGCTGCAGTCTCCGCAGTCTTGCGGGCATGATGAGCATGTTTCTCCGTTGTCGCATGTGTTGTTGCCGCAGCCTGGGCATGGTCCGCAGTCTTGCTGGCAGGTGGTGCAGGTTTCAGTTCCGCTGCAAATATTATCCCCGCAGTTTACCGGGTTGTCTTGGCAAACCATCTCCTTTTCGGCCGAGCCTGTCTGGCTTTCGTCGTCTGTGACAGTGAGCTTTATCGTGTGCTTGCCGTTCCCGCTGAAAGTATAATTGAATTGCACCTGTGTTCCTGCGTCCTTTCCGTCTATTTCCCACTTGTATGCCATTATCGCCCCGCCGTCTGGGTCGTAGGATGCAAGCCCGCTGAAAGAAATCATGAAAGGTGTCTGGCTGCAGGTGTTCGGCGTTGCGGTTATTATCGCCACAGGCGGGCTCTTGTCTTTATTGATTATTATTTCATGCGGCGCCCTGTTTTTGTAGATGCAGAAAGTGAACCTGTGCGGTTTCCTGTCAGGCCTCATTATGTTCCTCTCAAAGCAGTACTGGTCCTCTTTTTCCTTTTTTGTCCCTATTTCAATAGGGATTATTTCGCCTTCCGCGTTTTCGATTTCCAGGATTTTCGAGTAATAGTTTTCTTTTCCGTAAAAGCCGTCGAACAGCGCTTCTATTATCGGGCCATATTGTATTGTTTTTCCTTCGTAGTTTACGTCAACCGGCCCATAATATGCATAGTCAGCTATCAGTTCCCCGATGGTTTCTTTTGTCTGGGGTTCGGTCATTTTGAGGAGCGAGTCAAGGCTTTGCTCGAGCCTTTTTTCCTCGGAATAGTTTTGGGTTTCCTGGGTTGCCTGGCCTGCGCGCTGCAGCCTGTCGATTTCAAGGAATATAAGGGCGGTAAGGAACAATCCGACTATGAACATTGCGGTCAATACGTTGGATGTTTCAGCCATTGGCCCACCTCAAACCGGCTGTGAACCGAACTTTCGGCTGATTTGTCTTTTCAGCCATTCATTCCCCTTTTTTGCTTTTTTGGTAGAAAAACACGAGCAGTGCCGCCAAAATCAGCAATATTACCGCCAGGTAGGGCAGGAACCAGAGGTCAGCTGTTTTTTGCCCGTCGCCATCTACAGGTGCAGGCGTGCCTGGTGATGGTGTGCTGAAAGGCGACCCGCCTGTCTCTTGGGGCGCCGGCGGAGTTTGCTGCGGTGTTTCCTGGGGATATGTTCCAAGGCAGTCTGGATCGACGCCCCTGTAACAGTCAGGGTCGCAGAATCTGTCCGCATATGGCACGCAAACGCCGTCCTCTTTGTCTGGGGGGCAATCGTAAGCGCAGGAGACCGATGATTCGTCGCTTCCGCATATGCCGTCGTTGTTGCAGAGCCTTTCCTTTACTGCAAAGGAAAAGGGCTTTCCGTTGTCCGGCGAGATTTTTATTGTTGCTAGTTCTTCGGAATACGGAACGCTCAGTGTAAGGAAATTTTCGTTTGAATCCTGTGTCGGCCAGTCCGGTTCCTGGTAGTTCGAATCAGGGTCATAATATATGCTGTAAAGGATTTCCTGTTCGATGAGCGCAATCCTTGCCGAAAAAGGGTTTTGCCTGTGCCGTCCTCTGTTGCCAGGTCGGCGTTTCCTGGGAGGGTGCCGGGTTCTGGATAGCCGTACATTGCCTTGAGTTCCGGCATTTCGATGACTGAAAGCGCATCGTCGTATTTTACTGTCGCCTGCACGACCGGAGTTTCGTTTTGCGCGAATGCCGGCAGAGCTGCCAGAATCAAAAGAAGCGCGATTGCAGTTGCCTGCGTTTTTTGAATTCCGAAAAAAAATCCTTTTTCCCTGTTTATTTTTATCCCCCCTACCCTGTTATCGTGATGTTGCCGCCGCTGCACTCGAGTTTTACTGTCGCCGGCAGCCTGAGGTCTGTTGGAATGCTCAGCTTGCATTCGTCGCAGATATTGAATTTTTTGAAGTCTGCTGTGAGCGTGGCGGCCGATAGCGTTTTCCCGTAGTCTTTTTCGTTGTCGACGTTCACGTAGAAAAGGCCGCAGTCCCTTTCCCCTTTGCCGAAGCCGCAGGCTGACCAGCAGTCCGAAACCCGGCTTATGAAAACCGAATAGCTGACTTTTTCATAGTTGCCGCCTGTTTCAGGGCTTTTTCCTTCGAGGAGCGCTGAAAGCCATCCTTGCATTCCCCTGAAGTCGAAGCCTGAAATGAAGCCTATCACTACAAAGCCTGCGAGCACTGCAAAAAAGAAAAAAACTATGATTTCTATTGCCTGCATTTTTTTCACCATTTAAGCGCCGAAAGCGCGTACATTATTATGAGCGCAAAGGCCGTGAGGGCCACCAGTATTTCTATTACCTGCCAGGAGCTCTTGCTCACGTGACCGCCTCGGGATATTCTTGTGGCTGCCGGCTTACTGCAAATAGTAGGCTGTTAGAACTGTTCGCCGTTTGCCAGCCTGCAAGTATCGCATCTGCAGGCACTTCTGGTTGAATGCCCCCTATGACTCCGGCTGCTGTGTTTGAGGCAGTTGCCGGCGCCTTGCCTTGGTCCATCACTCCGGTGAATATATAGTTTGTGAACGCATAAACCCCGAACAAGAGCATCATGCTGTAAATCAGGAAGCCGACAATGACAGATTCAAGTATTGTTTTTGCCATCCTGTGCCTGTCCGAACCGTACTTTATGTTTGAAAGGAATGTTGCAAGTATGATCAGGGTGAGCAGCACGTATGTGCCGACCACCGCCATTACCACGGTCGGCGGGATTATGGTTGACGCGTCGACAAGCTGGAGGCTGAAATCCCTGAGGCCTACGCTGCTGGCTATGTCGCCGATTGTTTTTTCGATGTACACAAGCGACATCACTATTGCGACAGCCATTATGACCGCGGTCGAGGCAAGGATCGGCGCAAGGCCTTTCATTGAAACGCTTACTGTCGCGAAAGTGTCGTTGAGCAGGGTCTGAAGGTAATTGTCAAGCCTGAAAATAGACAGTGTCTGGGACCTTATCATTTTTGCGGATTTTGCCGCGCTTGCGATGTCTATGTCCGCAAAGTGCACTATCCTCCTGAAAATCTGCAAAAGCCTTTTTGAGGCGATTATTTCCGGCAGTTTTGTTTCAACTATCTCGCCGAGGGTTTTTTTGGTGTTGTAAAACGATTTTTCCACTTCCCCCAATATTTTGACCACCGAGTGTTTTTTGAAGCCGTGCCTTATGTAATCGTTTTTTATGTCGCCCAGAATGCTTTCCATGGGCCTGTTGAGGACAAGGTAACTGCTTATTATCTGCAAGAGGTGCGGAATGTCTTCCTCGACTTCGCGCATTTCGTTCCATGTTTTTTCGTTAAGCTTTGTGTAAATGAAGGTGTAGAGCACAACGGCAAGGAATATGCCGAAATCCATCAGCCATACAATGATAAGCGAGGCTGTTTCGTATTCCCTTGCGACACCGTCCTTTGTTTTCATGTCTATTGTCATGAAATGGTAGGCTGCCGGGAGCGCGAAAAGGACAATGATTGCGGCGCAGATCAACGGTATGGCCGGCGGCATTTTCCTGAATTTCTGCGACAAAGAGATGTCGATTGTGTTGACCTGCACCCTGTTCAATGCGAACTGCATTGCAAAGAGCAGGAGGAGCGCAGGGCAGGAGACATCGTAAAGGAATATGAGCAAGGGCACGTTTATGACCTGCGGGAGGAAAATTGAAATCAACGGGAGCATTATGAGTGACATCATGGGCAGCATTACGCCTATTGAAATCAGGCTTTTTGCCTGGTTTGAAAGCGTTTCAGTTGAGCGCTTTCCGATGGTGTAATAGCTTTGGATTATTGTTTTGATGCATTCCCTTAGCATCGGTTCCCTTTCCTCGTGCGGGGCGAGGGCCGAGGTCTGTATCATGTTGAGGCCTTTCACGAAATCCGGGTTTATGTCCAGCCATATGGGAATGTATTCCTCGAATGCGTCCTGCAGGGTGGTGTATTTTTTTTGCTCGAGTTTGAGGGCAATGTCCCTGAACTGCTTTCCAAGGATGCCGGAAAGGCCTTTCGTGGTTTCCATGAACGCGTATTCTATGCTTGTGTTGAGGCTCAAATAGTTGGCCATTTCAAGCAGGGCCTGCAGCATTTCCTCTTTTTGCTTGAGGATGCCCTGCGTGTAATAAATGTTGGCGCCGTAAAGGTACCCTGTTGCCGGCACAAGGATTGCGCCGAAAAAGAAAAGGTAGCTTAAAAGCATCAGGATTTGGGATTCGGCAATGCTGTTGAGCATCATAAAGAAAATTCCGGCAAAGCCAAGGCCTATCAGCCAGACCATTATTCCTGACAGGAATTCTGCTGAAGTGTACGGGAATTCGACCTGCCTGAATTTTTTGTCAAGCGATGCTGATTTCGGGCCTATTTTGAATCTTTTTCCCGGTGCATAAATAAAGTTAAGGTACACTTTTTTCGCCAGCCCGCTTAGGTTTCATTTTACTGTGAGCTTGATTTCCTTTTCGAATTCAGCCTTGAATTCCTCTTCGGCCTTGGCTCCGGACAACGGCTTGAATTTGTCGAACATTTCAGTGAACAGCTTGTTCACCCTCAGGACGTTCGGGCCTTCCAGCCTTTCCGGGAACATTGCAGTCAGCTCGACAAACTTTTGCTTTGCCCAGGCCCTCAAATATATGTCCTTGAGTATGTCTTCGTATCCGGTGTATGTTGTCGTGGTCTGGAGGATGTTTTCAATAGTGACCGATTTTCCGTTCAAGAGCTCTTTTGTTGGCTTCAGCGAATCCGATTTCTTGTCGTAAACCATGAGGTCCTGGAAAACAGGCTCGTTCTCCCAGTCCTTGAGGACCTCGCTTACCTGCACCACCCTCCTGACATGCGTCATTCCGGTGGGCGACTTTATCTGCTTTATGATGACGATTATGTCGGTTACCTTGAAAGAGCCCCTTGGAACGCCCAAGTCGTTGACGACACGGTCGAAGACACCATAGGGTGTGTCGGCGTGGATTGTGCCGGCAACAGTGTTCGTCTTCAATAGTTATAATCCTGTATTTTGGGAGTATTTCAAGCACTGTCGCACCAAGCAAAGAGGTTTTTCCTGAGCCCCTTGGCCCAGCAAACATCATTGTCCTGCCGTGCGTTATCAGGAAAGACATCAGGCCTGCGAAAAGCGGGTTAATCGTGTTGTTTGAAATGAACAAAGGCAGCGTCCACGGGTTTTCCCTGTGCCTCCTTATCGAATAGCCTATGCCGTGGATCGAGAAAGGCGGGACTACAGCCGCAACCCTTGCCCTCTGCTTGTCAATGAATAGTTCGGCGTCGAGCTGTGGCTGTGCCTTGTTCAAAGGCCTGCCTGACTCTATTTTCAGGTGGGTGGCAAGGTAGTTGAGCAGGTCTATTGAAGGGAAAATGTTTGTCCTGCATTCGTCATAATCTTCGTGGACTATCCTGAAAGGGCTCTGGAATTCAGGGGGATTTATGTTTATTTCCTGGATCTTGCTGTCGTTCATCAGGTAATCCAGTATGCCGTGCTTTTTTATCCACCGCAAAAGCAGCGGGTCCTTGAAATCGCCGGCATCATAGTCGTTGTAAAGCTTGACAAGCTGGTTTATGTTCAGGTCGAGGTTCGGGATGCTTATCGCATAAGTGGGCTCGATGTTTGCCTGTTCCTGGATTATTTTAACGCTGCTGTCCTTTATGGCATATGACTGCAAAACGTTTCCTTTCACCGGCTTTATCAGGCAGTCCACAAAGAACGGGAAAATCACATACGAGCCGTCCGCGAGATAGTGCTGTTTCGTGAAAAGCTTGTTTTTGTAAACCAACAACTCTGTTTCTTTCGAGGGCTTGATGCAAGCCTTGCACATTTCAAAGGATATGTCGCCCAATCCCAGGCAATTGCTGCAATCCCTTGTGGTGTAATTCATTCAGCAAAACCTCAGCCGCTCTTCCCTGTCTTCATCATTTGCTCGTATTCTTCGGCGTAGCCCTTTGCCCTTTGCAGCCTTGCGCTCAACACGAGATCCGCGGTTTTCCCGACCCTTTTCTCCATTGCCTGGACGCGCTGGGCAAGGCTTTCGGTTTCCTTGGCAAGGGAGGCGAACAGCTCTGGCGCCCTCATGTTTGCAAGGCGCCCCATGCCTTTTTCAACCTCTATCATCTGCCTTTTGATGCTTGTGTAACTGTCAAGTATGGTGCCTGAGACCGAGCTCTTCTCGAGCTTTGAAAGGTTTTCGTTTATTTCGCCAGCAGAACTTGATATCAGCGTCATTTTGGACGAAATAAGAGCGATCTTTTTTTCCATTTCCTTTATTTTTGCCTCGGCTTCAAGTGAAGAATAGGATTCGCCGGCCACCAGCGTGGCAATAAGCTTGTTCAGTTTCGCCCTTGCAATCACTATTTCAGCACAGATATACCTGTACTTCTCAAGCGTAAGCGGATCCTTTTTGTATTCCACCTGCTCGAATTCGTCTGTTTCCTTGCTGAACATTTTGGCTTTTTTTGCCACGATTCCACCTTTTGCGCGGCCTTATTTCAAGACCGTTTGAAGAACCCCGCCAGTTTTGAAAAAAAGCCTTCCTTTTTGGCAGGCTGGGCCGTTGGCTGGCTTTCCATATTGATTTCAATCGTTGCGCCCATTGTCTGCTCCGAGCTTGCGACCTTGAAAAGCTCTTCAAGGCGCTTAAGCCTCTGGTTGAGGTCGTCGATTATGCTCACCAACTCTATGACGACCTTTGTCGACCTGCCACTCATCAGTTTTTGCTGCAATTCCTCGAGGTTTTTTATCCTGCCCTCGAACATTTTAACCTGTCTTTCCGAAATGCCCTCTTTAAGCAGTGTGTTAAGCTCATCCTCCTTGCGCCTCAATTCCTGAACTTCGCTTACAAGGCTGTTCATTTGCGAGTCAAGCGACTTAAGGTCGTTTTCTGCCTTTGAAAGCTTTGAAATATTACCCTCGTATTCGGTCAAGGGGATGCCGAGAGCCACGGCCTTGTCAAGGTTGTCGACCTCCAGGAGGACAGAGTCAAGCTGTTGGATAAGGAAGCCCATTGCGGCTTCATCATTGCTGATTTTTTTCTTTTTGGTAGAAACGCTGATAGAATTGAGAGATCCCTTGATTTTCCCAAGGTCGGACTTAAGTTCTTCCACTTTTGTGTCCATCCAGCCACGCTCCGCGGTTTTTAGCAGTATACATATCTCATTCTATATATTTAAAGGTTTCTCAAGCCTTTCAGCACTGCACGGCCTGAAGAAACGCAGTCTTTTTCTTTTCCTTGAAACTTTTTTGCCTTTGTTGCGCACTGCGCCAGTGTTGCTGTCAGCATTTTAGCGCCGAACGAGAATGCAGCAAGCCCAAAGGGCCTGACGGGGAAGCGAGGCGCAACAACGGTATCATAGAAGCAAAGCAGAAACAATGCCAGCAAGCGCATTAGAGCAAATCGGCGCAACAACAGCATCATAGGAGCAAAGCCCCTATCCTATGCAACACAGCAACGGCATCCAAAGTCGCCCAGGCAAATTAAGGCATTTTGCGCCTGATTTGGGCGCTTTCACTTTTTTGAGAAAGAAAGTAGA
>JAPLVS010000075.1 GCA_026396995.1 Candidatus Iainarchaeum sp. | reverse complement strand
TGGCTTATTTTTCAATGCAGCTATGAAGCATAAACAAAACGATGAAACCCCAGAATTAGTTCGCGTGTATGAAAAAATTAAATCAGGCATTTGGGTATATAACGGATTATTCAAACTAATCGACGCATGGCAAGAAGAAAGCAATGCAAGAAAAGTCTTCAAATTTAGATTAGAACTTATCGATGAAAAAGAGCCAGAAATAGAGGAGATTACTCATTTAGACCACACTCGCCTTATCCCTTCCAACGTAAAACTCGAAGTATGGAAAAGAGACAAAGGGCGATGTGTAAAGTGCGGGAGCACCACCAACCTTCACTTTGACCATGTGTTACCGTTTTCAAAAGGTGGCACTTCACTAAAAACAGAAAATATTCAAATACTTTGCGCGAAACACAATTTAAAAAAACACGATAAAATCGAATAATTCAATTTAATAGCAATCAGTGCCAAAACTGGCAATCTGCCTATTCGCGCTATTAATAAAAGTCTTATCACTATCAATAGCCTTCATGGACTTAAAAGAATTGCAAAAGAAAGCAATCCAATTCAGGGATGACCGCGATTGGAAGCGCTTTCACAATCCAAAGGATTTGGCTCTTTCTATCAATATTGAAGCCGGCGAACTGGCAGAACTGTTTCAATGGAAAACAAACGAAGAAATCAAAGAAATGCTGAAAGACCCGAAAAAGCTTGAAGCCCTAAAGCACGAGCTGGCAGACATAATGCTTTACTGCTTGGATATGGCTGAAGAAACCGGAATAGACCCAGAAAAAGCCATTCTGGAAAAACTAGAGCACAATGCCAAAAAATACCCGATTGAAAAAGCCAAGGGGTCTAATAAAAAATACTCGGAGCTCTAACCATGCGCTTATATGAAGGCACAACACAGCAATTCATCGACGATGCCGTCCAAAACCAAATTGCCGACAAACTGGCCAAAGCATATGAAGACTATTATGGACACAGAGTTTCGCCATCAGAGCTAGGTTCTTGGACTAATTCACTGCAATTTATCAAAAATCTTCTAGAAAGGCAAAAATTGCTTGAAAACGGCATCATACTAGAGTATGAACTCCCTTACACCAATGAAAGGATAGACTGCATCCTTTTCGGGAAAGACAATAAAGATTCGGATAATGCGATAGTCATAGAATTAAAACAATGGTCCCAAGTGGAAGACTGCGAGATTGAAGGCAATGTGGTCACTTTCCTCGGCTATGCGAAGCGCATGGTTCCGCACCCTTCACAACAAGTAGGAGGCTATCACTATTTACTAAAGGATTTTATTGCAGTTTTCAATGAAGAACCTCGCGAAGACCTGTTTTCCTGTGTTTACTGCCATAATTACCCTAAATCTCCAAACTCCATTTTGTTTTTACCAAAGTTTGAAAGTCTTCTGAAAGAGTTCCCAGTTTTCACAAAAGACGATTTCGAGAACCTTGGCAAACTATTGCGGTCAAAGCTAGAAAAAGGCCAAGGAATGGAAATCCTTAACCGTTTTGCCACGAGCAACATCAAACCATCTAAAAAATTAATGGAACACGCCAGCAACATGATTGCCGGCCAAAAGGCATTCAGCTTGATTGATGAACAGATTACCGCCAATAACACTATCCTAGACAGAGCCAAAAAGTGCTCTCAGTTAAAGCACAAATCTGTTATCATTGTGCAAGGCGGCCCAGGCACGGGAAAATCAGTCATTGCGCTAAACGTATTGGCAGAATTGCTTTCAAAGGGAAAAACCGTCTTTCATGCCACCGGCTCTGCAGCTTTCACTGGGTCATTGCGCAAGATTGTTGGCCCTAGAGCAGCAAAACTATTCAAATATTTCAATAGTTTCTCTAACGTAAAAGAAAACGAACTCGATGTTTTGATTTGCGATGAAGCACACAGAATAAGGGAAACCAGCAATAGCCGTTTTACAAAGAAAGAATTCCGCTCTGATGTTCCACAGGTAGAAGAACTGATTCGTATCGCCAAAGTTTCCATATTTTTTATTGACGACTTTCAGGGAGTACGCCCAAACGAAATAGGAAGTTCAAACTTGATAAGAGAAACTGCCAAAAAATTCAATGCCGAACTCTTCGATTTTGAACTTAAGACACAGTTTCGCTGCAGCGGTTCAGACGGCTACCTAAATTGGCTTGATAACACGCTAGGAGTTAAAGACACCGCCAACAGAACACTGACTAAAAACGAAAAAATGGAATTCAAGATTTTTGACAGCCCGCATGCGCTCTATGAAGCAATCAAGCAAAAAAACGCTGAAAAGCCAAATTCAGCCAGACTAGTAGCTGGATTTTGTTGGCCTTGGAGCGATTCAAACCCAGACGGAACACTAAAAAAAGACGTGGTAATCGGAGATTTCCAAATGACCTGGGAAGCCAAAAACGAGGCCAAAAGGCTGGCGCCAGGAATTCCGTTAGCCAAGCACTGGGCGGTAGATCCAAATGGAGTCAATCAAGTAGGAAGCATTTATACCATACAAGGATTTGAATTTGAATATGTCGGCGTTATTTTCGGAAAAGACTTAATTTACAACCCAACAACCAAAGATTGGGTCGGCCACCCAGAAAGTTTAGCAGACGCAACAGTAAAACGCGCCAAAGGACAGTTTACCGAACTTGTGAAAAAAACCTATCGCGTTCTCCTCAGCAGAGGCATGCAAGGCGTTTACGTTTACTTCTTGGACAAAGACACAGAAAACTTTTTCCGTTCAAGAATTGAGAGTTAACCTTTACTTGTCAAAAATAAAGAATGAATCCTCAATTGCGCTCAGTATCTGCTCATCCTTGATGCAGTAATATTCCTTGAGTTGTTGGTCTTTTGTTAACTGGTTAAATATCTCTTCTTTTCCTGCCCCGGAAAAAACAAGCCCTGTGACAATATCCATCAAATCCTTCGGATAAGGCACTCTCTTGGACAACATTTCAATCAATCTAGAAATAAGAATAAAACCTATTTAAAGCCATAGAGAGTAGACTTCCGGTGAAAGGTTAAAAACCATTGTTCTCCACTCACCATCCCCTGCCAAACAAAACTGCCACTAAGATATCAAAAAAGGTTAGAAAAAGCACCCCAATGTTCGCCAGTGGCGAAGGGGGTTACAGATTAGGCCAAAGGGAAAAAAGGAGGCGGGTTAGTCTTTTCCTTGGGCTATTTTCCTTGCTTTAAGTCTCGCCTTGTAGTTCCGGCTGTCGATTTTTTTTCTGCATTTTTCACATCTAACCGACTTGCTTCTGCAATTGGAAATGTCGGCTCCGCAGTCAATACACTTTCGGTTAAATTTTTTATTGACAGCCTCTTGCAAAACCTGTTGTTTGAATTTGCCTTTGTTTCTGCCGCCTTCACAACGCGCAAAAGGGGAGAACCCGATTTGTTCACAAAATTTTTTTACCGAATATATTTTTCTGACAAAAAGATGGTATGCTTGCGCATGGGATTCCTTGGTTCTCTTGCCGCCTTTGTTTATTTTTGATTCAATTCCAAAATCCTCGATTAGCATTTTCTGCACGTCTCGGAGAAGGGTTGTTGAAGTGGAACTTAATTCAACTTTAATGGTCCACTTGTCCAAAAAGCAAGTTCCGTCATCGCCAAACAGGTATTTGATAAATTCTGCCTTGTATTCCTTGCCTGTGTTTTTGATTATTTCTGGAACTCTTACAACCCTATGGCCTGCTTTTCCATGCCATAGTTTGTTGCAGAAATCCACCAATTCACGGGAGAAAACAATTATGTGTCCATCATAACGCCTGCCTTTTAATCCAAATTGTTTTTCCACAATGTCAATAAAGTGCTGACTTGAATCTGGGAAAATGCACGCATACTCTATTATGTTACGCCCTACATGGCCGTCTCCGCTCAAGTTGCCCAAAAACTGTGCCAATTCAGTTGTCAGGTTTTGATAGCCATCTTTTAGTTTGATTCGCCGAAACCAGTTAGGGTTTTTTCTTTTCAGTTTCAATTCCAGTGCTTTCGGCCCAATGCACCACCATGCCCTACCGGGGAGCGCTTTCATTATTTCTTCTTTGGATGAATTGGGGTAAACTTCTTTGAGTATTTGCAGTTCGCTTGGCGTCCACAAATTCATTCTGTTGAGCCCCAATGAACATGCTTTGCATACTATGGCTGTCCAAGAATAGTGTTTTAGGTTGGCAAGCAATGCAACTTTTGATGCAATTGCATAGTTTTTCACAAGATAATTTTCTTCGTCTTGGCTCCACCTGTGCAGACTTTTTTTCAAACCTAATTGCTGGGCTTTTCGGTATATGCAGCCAAGCGGATGGCGGTGTAGTTGTTCAACCAAATCTTTCTTGGGCATTATTTCGTAATTTTTTTTCAAAAAAGCAAGTTCTTCTGCGGTCCATTCAGCCATATTAACGTAATGCGTCAATAATGTTATAAAAAGGAAAAAACGCCTTTCATCGGGCTTAGAAAAGGCATTCGTCACTTAGGTTCACACCAAGAAACCTCAAAGACTAAGGTTCCTCGCTACATAATGGTCGCATACATTCCCGCCGCCACGCCTATCGAGAACGGTAACAGGAACCATAAGATTTTTTCGGTTACTTCTTCGCACTGGTACACCAAAAACAAGAGCGCAAGGGCAAGTGCAGCTACATAAAACGATTGTCAGTTAGTTTTTGCCAAAGTACGCCACATTATTTGTTGGGTCTAAAAAGAGATGCAGTGCGCTTTCATTTAGAAAATTCATTCCCAAAATAGACGCTCCAGCATTCATTGTTCCTTGTCTTGACCGAGCACTTTCGGCAATTTTTAAATCATTAAATTCTATCTGTTCCATCGCACCGCTGTCATTTTTAAAAGCCATAACTGTCTTGCCAATTTTGTGGAGACTTATTTTATTTCCCCCTATTAATATAGAATTACTAACGGGAAAAGTTTTTGTAAACACTCGGTATCTCATGACATCAATTTCATCAATAAATGTTTCTGAGCTCCCAGTATCCACTATAAATCTTATCGGCAACGGAATATTTTTTGGTGAAAATCTGATATTGCAATATGCTTCTAATACGTTTTTTTTGGGGGAAAGCAAAAGAGGAATTTTCATATTTCCCCTCAGTATAAAATCTGCAAACCCTTTTCAGGAACAAATTGTATCAAGACCAACGTAAGATCTTCACTCCTTTTCTCAAGTAGATCAATTACGTTTTTTGAGCTTTTGTCATGTGCTATAACATGGCAATCTTTTATAGCAACATATTCATTTGGATATTGTTTTTGTAGTTCATGCTGGGCAGTTCCAGCCCAAAAACCACTCTTTTCAAAATCATTTAACAATTTCAACTCGTCCATTACTTACCAACTCCAGCCCTTATTAATAACGCAAGTTCTTAATAAATCTTTTCCTAGTTTATAAACTTTTCCATATAGAACATAGTGCTTCTAATTAATAAGCTCATAAAAATGCTTAAAAAAGGCACTCTAGCACCTCGCCTTTTTGTCTTGGCAAAAATTATCAAAACCCATTGTGCAACAATGGTTCTTGTGCATGCCCGCTCGTTCAGAATAAAAAACGCCAATATACATAACCACCCCTCATTTTAAGGCTTTCATTCATAAACATAACCGCCCTAAAACACCCTTAGAACCCGTTTTCAGCCCTTTTCGCGGTATCACCATTCCCTTTATATATTTGAGGGGTGGTATATTGTAGGGTAATGAGGTAATTAGTAGGTTAATTACTGACTTCCATACAGCGATAAGATTCGATGTTTTCGGCATCGAATTTAACATAGGAAAAAACAAATTTTGAATTGCCCTTGGCGATTCAATTTCATGGCGCGCAATCGCCGGAAAAAGTTTCATGCTTACACATAACACCCGAATGGCGGTTTTGCTATCGCCAAACGAGTTGTGCTAAGATTTAACAAGATGAGCGCCAAAGTTTTTTTTGGCGTGAGGTTGTTTGAAGAGCCACGGGAAACCAGTGCACTGCTCTAGTGCTTTCAAAAAATAACAGTACTGCTGCGATTGAAAAGCACATGAATGCACATAACAGTGTATGAAGTTTTTCGTCGAAACAGTATTGTGAAGATTCTATTAAGTTTCTTCTGATTCCAGCTGATCCTGCTGGAGGATACTGCTATGGGAATCCGATTAAGACATGCAAGTCTTAGAGGCCGGCCACGATGGCCTCTGGCAAACGGCTCAGTAACACGTGGGCAATCTACCCTTGAGAGGCATTAATCCCGGGAAACTGGGGATAATGTGCCATAGGCAACGAATACTGGAATGTTTTGTTGCCGAAAAGCACTTGCTTCATGCAGCAAGTTGCGCTCAAGGACGAGCCTGCGGCAGAATAGGTTGTTGGCGGGGTAACTGCCCACCAAGCCTAAGATCTGTACGGGCCTTGGAAGAGGGAGCCCGGAGTAGGGAACTGAGACAAGGTCCCTAGCCTTACGAGGTGCAGCAGTCGCGAAACCTCTACAATGCGCGAAAGCGCGATAGGGGGATTCCCAGTGCCAGCACTGCTGGCTTTTGCCAAGCTTAGACAGCTTGGCGAATAAGTGGGGGGCAAGATACGTGCCAGCCGCCGCGGTAACACGTACTCCACGAGTGGTGTCCACTAATATTGGGCTTAAAACATGCGTAGCTAGCTCCACAAGTCCCCTGTGAAATCAGCCCGCTTAACGGGTTGGCGTGCAAGGGAAACTAGGGAGCTCGAGGCAGGAAGAGGTCAGGGGAATTCTCGGAGTAGCGGTGAAATGCTAAGATCCCGAGAAGACCACCGGTAGCGAAGGCGCCTGACCAGGACTGGCCTGACAGTGAGGCATGAAAGCTAGGGGAGCGACCCGGATTAGATACCCGGTTAGTCCTAGCCGTAAACGATGCGGACTAAGTGTTCCGGTCTCATTAGACACCGGAGTGCTGAAGGGAAACCGTTAAGTCCGCTGCCTGGGAAGTATGGTCGCAAGGCCGAAACTTAATGGAATTGGCGGGGGCGCACTACAAGGGGTGGATGCTGCGGTTTAATTGGATTCAACGCCAGACAGCTCACCAGGGCCGACAGCAGAATGATGGTCAGCCTGAAGGGTTTACCTGACACGCTGAGAGGTGTTGTATGGTCATCGTCAGCTCGTACTATGAAGCGTCCTGTTAACTCAGGCAACGAGCGAGACCCACACTATTAGTTGCTATTATCCAATCTGGATGAGCACTCTAATAGGACTGCCATGGAAACATGGAGGAAGGAGTGGTCGACGGTAGATCTGTATGGCCCGAATGCCTTGGGCTACACGCGGCATACATTGGCTAGAACAATGGGCTCCGAACCCGAAAGGGCAAGGCAATCCCCTAAATCTAGTCCCGGTCCAGATCGAGGCTTGGAACTCTGCCTCGTGAATGCTTGGAATCCCCAGTAATCGCGTGTCACTATCGCGCGATGAATACGTCCCTGCGCCTTGCACACACTGCCCATCAAGCCAGTTGAGTAGAGCTTTGATGAGGCTTTTTCACAAGAAAAAGTCGATTCTGAGTCCTGCGAGACGGGCTAAGTTGTAACAAGGTGTCCGTAGGGGAACCTGCGGACGGATCACCTCCTAAAATTTAAGCACCAACAGTGCACTGGCCCGAAAGGCTCCTCAAACAAAAACAGAACCCGTGGAAATAAAAAATATTCCCTAGGGGAATATTAAACGCGTGGGCCCATGGTCTAGCGGTATGACGCAACCTTTGCAAGGTTGAGGCCGCGGGTTCGATTCCCGCTGGGTCCACTTCCGGGCTTTTCTTTTTACAAAAAAGAAAATCCTAGGTTGGCCAAAAGAAAGAAAATTTTGGCGCATTCAGCGGTATTATGTTCATCAATTATTATTGGTGATGACCATTCCAAGCTTTTTTGGAATGGAATAGTGATTCTGTTAGCGCTAACTAACAGTAACTCCTGTTAACAGAAGATGATCCTGCATAGGCACAATGGCATTGACTTCACGAAAACTCCTGGCGCAAGCTGGGGGTTTGCGTAGAGCGTTGAACAATAAGCCATCTAGTGGATAACTAGGCTCAACTGTCGATGAAGGGCGTAGCAAGCTGCGATAAGCCAGGGCGAGACGCATGCGGTCTTAGAACCCTGGATTCCCGAATCGTTCCGAAAGGAAAGGCAGACGCGGTGAATTGAAGCATCTTAGTAACCGCAGGAAAAGAAATCAACCGAGATGCCGCCAGTATCAGCGAGAAAAAACGGCAGAGAACAAACCGAATCCGCTATAGCAATATAGTGGGGATGTGGTGTTGGCTTGGTTAAGTCCAAAGCATTGAAGCAGAAGTCCCCTGGAACGGGGCGCCATAGAGCGTGAAAGCCGTGTAAGCTGAAGTGTAATGGATTATTGCCGAGTTCAAGAGTAGCGTGCATTGGATGTTGCTCGCGAAAACGGGAGTCTTTAACTCCCAATTCTAAACACAAGTTGAGACCGATAGCGTACTAGTACTGTGAAGGAAGGTTGAAAAGCACCCCTAACGGGGGCTGAAAAGCGTTTGAAATTAGATGGCGACAGGCGGGCGCGGCCCGAAAGGTACGAAGCAAACGAAGCGAGTTTTCGCAAGGGAACAAGCGAGTTTGTGGACCGGGGTTGCGCCGTTCGTCTAGAATCACGACCAAGGGAGTTTGTCCTAGTGGCAAGGCTAATCCTGTCAAAGGAGCAGCCGAAGGGAAACCGATGGTTCCACAGCCGCGAAATGCGGTGAGGGAACGGGTGTTCTCGCGCCTTAGTCACTGGGGCAAGACCTGAAGCCAAGCGATCTATTCCTGGGCAAGTCGAAGCCCCTCCTGCGAGGGGTGGAGGACTTCAACCGGTACTAGTCTATCTGCTCGGGTGACCTGGGAATAGGCGCGATATACGATTCGCGCTTGGCGATTGCAGGCTCCCCCTGAAGTATCCCGAAGGATAGCCTAGCCTGAGGCAGACTGCTGTGTAGAGATACTGAGTAGAAAGTATCGGTTCGAAAGGACCGGCTTTCTTTTCAAACTCCGAAGCTGCAGCCGCCATAGAAGGCTGGAGTGGGGGCTGGCGGGTAACCCGCTAGTCTTGGAGGGGAACAACCCGGACCAAGGTTAAGGCCCACAAATGCCGGTTAAGTGTCACTAACAAAGGGTGTCTCTGCCCTTAAACAGTAGGAAGGTTGGCTTAGAAGCAGCCACCCTCTAAAGAGTGCGTAATAGCTCACCTACCTAGGACAAAGGCCCCGAAAGATAATCTGGGCTAAAACCGGCTGCCGAAACCTTGGGGGGCAGCGCAAGCTGCCAACCAGTAAGGGGGTAATCCGGTGGAGTGAAAGCAGGGCAGTGATGTCCTGTGAATCCGCCGGATGTATGGATCCTTGGGCAAGTAATAACGATTGAAGGGTGAGAATCCCTTCCGCCGAAAGGGCCAGGGTTCCTTAGCGCTAACTATTAGCTAAGGGTCAGTCGGTCCTAATCTTCCCCGTAACACGGTGGGAGAGAAAGGGAAACAGGTTCATATTCCTGTACTGTCTGAATACGATTTCGGTAACGAATGGCTGTAAACTGTTGCTTCGGGCTAGGCTGAGGCCTAGTGTCGATGGCCTTAACCCTTATAAGTCCTTGGAGAACCGTAATGGTGTGAAAAGGGCTAAAGAGGGGAATAGCCGCAAGGTTCGGCTGAGGCCTGGAGCCAGTGAAAAGGTTTACGGCAAGGATTTCAGATAACCGTACCGAGAACCGAGAGGGGTGCCCCTAGCTGAACAAGCTTAGGCGTAACGGAGTAATGAAGTCAAGGGAATTCGGCAAAATAGCCCTGTATCTTAGGTACAAAGGGTGCCAGGCATGAGAATGCCTGGTTTCAATAGCAAGGGGGGTCCGACTGTTTAGTAAAAACACAGGTCCCTGCAAGCCCGCAAGGGTGTGTATAGGGGCTGACCTCTGCTCACTGCCAGTACGTGAACTTCCCGTCCAAGGGAATTAAGCGCTGGTAAAGAGCGGGCCTAACTCTGAGGCTCTCATGGTAGCGTAATACCTTGCCGGTTTAATGCCGGCTTGCACCAATGAAGCAACGAGATCCCTACTGTCCCTGACTTCAGTCCGATGAACGCGATACGCGGTGAGCATGCCGCGGACTTCCAACGGGAAGAGAAGACCCCACAGAGGTTTACTGCAAGCTGATGCTGTGAGCCGGTTTTGTAAGTATAGAGTAGATGGGAGCAATCGAAGAGTTTTCGTCAGGAAACTTGGATGCAACGATGTAACACCATCCCTATAAAACTGTCTCGCTTACTCGCAAGAGGACACCATTAGCCGGGCAGTTGGACTGGGGCGGTACACCCCTGAAAAGATATCAGGGGTATCCAAAGGTCTGCTCAGGCGAGTCAGAAATTCGCTTTAGAATATAAGAGTAAAAGCAGGCTTTACAGGGTTTCACACAGCAAGAAACCTTGTTGCGAAAGCACGGTCTAGTGAACGCTAGTGTGCCCTTTAGAGGGGCCCTAGTCTGATAGTGAACTTACCTTGGGGGTAATGGATCCGTCGCGGGTGAGAGTCCACATCGACCCCGCGGTTTGATACTTCGCCGTCGTCTCAGGGCATCCTGGCTGTGCATAAGCAGCCAAGGGTGGAGGTGTTAACCCATTAAAGCCCTACGTTAGTTGGGTTGAGAACGGTGCGAGCCAGTTTGGATACTATCTGTTGGAGGTGTTGGTTGTCTGAGGGAAAGATTCCACCAGTACGAGAGGAACCTGGAGTCGCAGCCACTGGTTTACCGGTTGTCTGACAAGGCAAAGCCGGGTAGCTACGCTGTAAATGATAAAAGCTGAAAGCATCTAAGCTTGAAGCATTCCCTGAAAAGAGACAGCCGTTCCCGAACACTTTGCATTACGGTGCAAAGCGCTAGGGACGAGGGTGTCGGTATAACACCGGCTTGATAGGTCAGAGATGTAAGGAGCAAGCTTCGGCGAGCTCTTCAGTCCACTGACACTAAAAACCCGAGGTTACGCTTTTCGCAATCTTGAAGCCAAAGCAATTGTGCCTATGCAGGATTATCTCTTCATTATTCCCTGCTTTTTGCATTCACTTTTTATTTTCTATACGGCTAACTATTTACATGCTGAAAAGGCTGGCCGCCCCCTGGCATAGAAAACGAGTGAAAAGACTTATTGCCGAGAGGCAGAAAAAACGCATGCCCGGAATAATAAACGCCGTGGAATTGGGGCCGGGCCCAAAACCGGCCGACCTGTTGCGCTTTGCAAAGAAAAAAGGGAGAAAACTGCACGGAATTGACATAGAGGCGCCTGAAACTGAACAAATCCCGGTAAAAGGCGGAAGCACGGTCGAGATCACCAGGGGCGATTTCCATTCCGAACTGGAAAAAGATTACAAACCGAACAGCGTTAAATATTTTCAAATGAAAATGGTCATAAGCGCTGCTGACTCGCTTTGGACTGCCAAAAGCACTCCAAGGTACGGGAAGCTTTTTCGATTGGTTTTTGACAGGCTTGTCCCCGGAGGGCGCTTTAAAATTTCCGAGGCAAAAAGATTCCTGGAAGAAGCGATTCCGGAACTGGCCGAGGTCGGCTTCAAAGTCAAAATATTCAGGCCGGCAAAAAAAGAAGAAATCACTACATATTGGCAGCACGACCATGCTGATTCACAAAACCCGGAGCTCTGGCCGTGGATTCTTGTCGTAAGCAAGCCGAGAAAGTAGGTGGATTCTTTCCGGATTCAGCGGAAGCCAAACCTGGAACGGTTTAACGCAACGCGAAAAAAACGCCATGGCCCGTGTTGGATTATCTCTTCATTATTCCCTGCTTCTGCTTAAATGCAATAAAAAGAATTAAATATAGGCATCGCACTAATTAATCACATGAAGAAAGCGGTTGCCTTGGCATTGCTTTCGGTTTGTCTGATTTCTGTTTCAGCAGCCCCACTACCGCAAGCGCTGGCAATAAACCCGCAAACAAAGGAGTGCGGAATATTTTGGGGAGGAGACGAAATATTAGTCTATTATGATCTCCCAGCCGGCTGGGAGGCATATTATTGGGATGACAACTCTTTCACCACTCCATACGGGAAATGTACAACCAGTTCAATTTACAACTGTTGCAGTGAACTTGGATTCAACTTTGTTCAAGGAAAAGGCGACGGCGGCATAGGGGTGCTAAGCAAGAGGGCGTCATATGGGGAAATATATGAAAACCACCTGTATGACACATTGTTCTCTGGTGTCATAACCTGTATCATAATACTGGTTGCCTTTTTGGCCATAATTCTAGCACTTAGAAAGAAGAAAAAGTAACAGTCCGCTAGGCTGTTGCCTAGTTCTGCAAATGTTCTGCCAGTTCACCGGAAGCGCGCCCTGAAGCGGTTTAAAAGCGGGTTCCGAAAGAATTCTTTTTGGCAAGGTATGCTTAAATAAGCATACTAAACATTAAATGTATAGTATGAAACTTAAGCATGAAATGGACGATGGAAAATGGCGTTCTGTAAAAGAATACCTTTCGAAGGTTTGGGATAATCCCTCTGCGTATCCGAACGAAGCCCTTTTGCTTAGCCTCTCGCAGGAGGAAATCAGCAGCGTTTTCACGAAAAAAAGGCTTGAACTGGTGAAAATACTGCGGGATAAAAGGCCGGCGAATGTGACAGAACTGAGCAGGCTGGCCGGCAGGAAGCTAACCGCTGTGCTCCGAGACCTTTACCTTTTGGAAAAATTCCAGATTGTGAAGATGGAAAAAAAAGGCAAAAACATTGCGCCACAAATAGCAAAGAGCGTAATCGTAATCCCTCTCGCCAAAATCGAGGCAAAAGAGATGGCAAGAACTGTTGCGAGATGAAAATGAGAAAAGAATATATTCATGTTTGAGAAATAGTTTTGTATGCCTAAAGCGCGCAGGCCTGAAGAAAGAGGCAAAAGGGACAAATTCTATGAAAAATTGTTGGGCAGCCCTAAGAGCGAGCCTGCGGCTGACCAACGCATTAACCGTGAAGGACTTCCTAGCAGAGAAGCCCTTGAAGCGGCCTTCGGCAAAGCCACAGTGGAAGCAAACACCGCTTTTATGCACTCCTATATGTGGGGCGCAAGGTTTGAATTGAGGGATGCGCTGGGTCGGTATGAGCGCCAAGAAAAGGCCGGAAAGCCATTCAATGCCCGCGGTTTTCTTTTCATGCAGAAAAGAATCCAGGAAAAAGCCCTGGCCAACATTGGCACTTTCCTGGAACGTGTAGGGCAGTTGCCTGCCGCGGAAAGGCAATCCGCGATAGCGCTTTTCAAAGGCCAGCTGGAAAAAGAACAAGGCGAACTGGAACTCCTAAAAAAAGGAGAACTGAGGGAAGAGCGCAAAGCAGGTCGTCCATTTGTTTTTGGAGAACGAATCGTTAGCGCAGACCTCATGGTGCTCAGGGTTCTCCTGAAAGCCCTCAACGAAAAAACAACAGACATGGAATGACACTGCCTGGTTCTTGAACCGGCTTTCCAGTTTCAGCGGAAGCAGGCCTTAACCGAACAGTTTGCAATTAGATTTAAATAGTTGAAAGCCAATTAGATAAGGTGATGTTTCTTGAAGAAGGCTGTTTTCGGAATACTCTCTTTAGTGGCTGTTTTCGGGATTTTGCTTGTAGGCTGCTCGCAGCCAGGGCCCGGGCCAAGCCCGACACCAACTCCCGCTGTTTCGCCAGCACAGCCAACGCCACAGCCTACGGCCACACCGGTGCAGACAGTCAGCCTGAAAAAAGGCTCGTTTGCAGCGGAATATGCGGCCGAGGATTCCTCGGCAAGCCCGCAGATAGAGCAATACACGCTTCCGCTTGACACAAGCAAGATAGAGAATTATTCCGCAGTAAAGGAAAAGCTCGGCTTTTCAGATCCAAGCCTTCTCGAGAAAAACGGGTTCATGGTTTTTGACAGCGGGAAAACCGACGACGTTGTCGCTTTCTATAAGGGGCTTGAGGGCAAAGAAGTGCCGGTGTTCGTTACCTCTGATTCGCTCCTGCACTTGTACCACATACAATTCGACGAAACCCTGAAGGAAATCGAGGAAAAAGAATTCTTTAATGACATTACCCTGCTGAGCAGGGCGATGCTTGCCGACTCGATGAAAAAATACGATTCATCGGAGGGGGACCTTAAGGAGGCGGCCAAAAGGAATGCAGCATTCTTTTCTGTGGGCCTGAAGCTCTTGAACCCTACAGCTGAAATCCCGTCCTACGTGCAGGCGGATGTTGATAAAGAAATCGAACTGATTGAAAAGCACGAGGGCTTTGCGAAAAGCCAGATTTTCGTTTACCAGGAGGATTATTCCCAATACCTTCCGAGAGGCCATTACACGCGCTCGGAAAACCTGAAAAAATACTTCAAGGCGCTGATGTGGTACGGGAGAATGAGCTTCCTTTTGAAAGGCTGTGATTCTCCGGAGTGCATTGTTTCAGAATATGATGCAAAAATACAGACAATGGAGGCGCTGCTTATAGCCGGCTCGCTGCAAGGCGTTTCGGTTGAAGGCAGGAAAGCCAGCGATATCTGGGACAGAATGTACGACGTTACAGCCTTTTATGTCGGCCTTGCAGACGATTTGACTCCGTACGAATACATGGATGCAATAGTAACCGTGTTCGGCGGCGGAGCCGGAGCCGCAGAGCTCGCAGACGAGGGCAAGCTCCTGGAAGTCAAGGCAGAACTTGCAAAGATGCGCTCCCCGCTCATCTATGGAGGGACAGGCAACATTGAAGTTGCACCGCCAGTAACCAATGAAAAGCTCAACGAAGTGCTTGAAGATACAAAAGGCATGCGCTTAATGGGCCAAAGGTTCATCCCGGATTCTTACATGTTCCAGAGGCTTGTAAACATGGGCTACACAGGGCAGGGAAACCCGTTCACAAAAGCATTTTCAGGCATTCGCGATATCCGCGGCTATCCGCGCGGGCTTGACGTTATGGCGGTTTTCGGCTCGGACAGGGAGCTTGAAATAATTGAAGCGGAAGGCGATGCCGACTACAAGGAAGTGGATGAAACCTATAACGACAGGGTAAACAAGCTGAAGGCGGAATTCAATGCAATTGGCGAAAATGGCTGGAACCAAAACCTTTACTGGAGCTGGCTCTATTCCATCAAAGCGCTTTTGGGGGATTACGGGGAAGGATATCCTACCTTTATGCAGGGAACAACATGGAAAGACAAGCAGTTGAATGCAGCGCTGGGCTCTTGGGCGCAGTTAAGGCACGACACAATCCTTTACGCAAAGCAAAGTTATACAATGGTTGAAACCGCAATGCCGGTTGAAAAGGAGGCTGTGGGCTATGTCGAGCCTGTGCCTGAATTCTATGCGCGCCTGCTTGCATTGAACGAAATGACATTGAAGGGACTGAAGGAAAGGGGCGTTTTGAGCGAAAAAGCGCAAGAAAGGATAGAAAGTCTCAGCGAAATCCTCAAAAGAGTGCTCGACCTCTCAAAGCAGGAGCTTGAGAACAAAGAATTGGGCAAGGAAGACTATGCTTTCATCAAATCCTTCGGTGCCAGCCTCGAGTGGGCTGTTGCAGGATTGGATTACGACGAAGAGCTGGAGAAGGGCAAGGAAACAACAATCATCGCAGACGTCCATACCTGCACTCCCGAGGGAAAGGTTCTCGAGGAAGGCACCGGATACCTGAGGACAATGGTTGTAGCGTACAAGGTGCCTGACGGAAGGATTCTGCTAGGCGCAGGGCCGGTATTCTCTTACCATGAATTCAAGTGGCCCATGAATGACAGGCTTACAGACGAAAAATGGAAGGAAATGCTGGCAAGCGGCAAGGAACCTGAAAAGCCTAAATGGATTGAGAGCTTCTATTCGGGATGAAAAAAATCCATCCCGCTTACGGCGCTCCAGCGGAAGCAAGTCCAGCGGTAAGTATAAATATTTCTTTTATTATTTAGGATATAATGACTGCCTTCCTTGCAAAGCCGCATTCCAAGCCAAAGCTTGCCAAGGGCAAAAAGAAAAAGGAAATAAGCCCTCTCGGGATTGTTGTCGCGGTTGCGTGCATTTTCCTGTTTTTTGCACTGCTGTTTGTAATGCTCCAGAAAAAGCCTGTTGAGCCTGTGCCGCCTGCCGAAAAAACCTTCCTTGAAAAATACTCGGATTTGGCGGGAGCATGGAAGGAAAACGGGGTGAAGGCCGAAAGATTGCACGAGGCGCTCCCTGAACTTACCGGAACAGGAAGCGCAGGCATCGGAAAAATCATCGCAGCGCTTGAACAGGCGAAATCAGAAGGCGATGAAAAGATTGCGCTGCTTGCAGACGCCTACATAGAGGCTGCGGAATTCGCGCTTGCAAAAAAAGAGCACATGGCCGCGCTTATAAGGGTGAAAAAACTGCATGAAAAGGAAACATGCCGGACTTACCTTGATTATGAAAGCCTGAACAAGGCAACAGAAAAAATGGTTTTGATTGCAAAGGATTATTCGGAAAAAATAAAATTGTTTGCTGAAAAATTCCCTGAGGAAGCAAAAGCGCTTTCCCTGCAAGCGGAAAACTTCGACTGGAATGCGGCGGAAGCGCAGGTTGCAAGACTTGAAAGCGCTGTCCAATACTTCAAGGAAGAGTGCGGGAAATGAAGAAATTGTTTTTCTTCGCACTGTTCTGCTTATTGGTTTTTTCACCGGCTTTTGCAGCGCAAAAGGGATGGATTATTGAATTCAAGGAAAGCGGCAGCACCCCTAAATTGAATCTGGAGATAGGGAGTTCTGTTTCGTGGTTTGAAAGCCAGAGCCGTTCATTCGGCAGTGGGTCAGTTTTCGGTTCGCTTTCGGATTCGCTTGCCAATACTGCAATTGAAACGACAGGATTCAGCCTTGCAGCGCAAAATGGCATTGAAGGAATTGCAAGGCAGGAAGGCATTGAAATGGTCTGCTCAGGCCTGGAATTGGATGAAACACAGTGCGGGTCGGCTGTCATTTCAGAATTCTCGCTTTTATTTAACGGTGCGGCAATGGATATTTCTGACGGGCAGGCTGCGCGCGTTGCCAAAATGCCTGGAATTAAATCCGTCACCAAGAACAGCGAAATCAGCGCAAGTATGGATTACCGTTACCCGAACTGGCAGAGCTTCGCAGAGATAGGGCTGTCGGATTACAGGAATCTTCCGCTCGGCAGTGCCACAGGGCGCGGCGTGAAAATCGCTTTCATCGACACAGGCATCGATTTCACCCATCCGGCTTTCGGTGGCTGCACAATCCTTGGGTTTGAGAGCGGGGAATGCAAAAAAATCACGACCGGGCTTGGGGATTGCGCGCGCTCGGAGGCATTGGCTGCAGGTTCGGAAAACTGTCCTTCAGCCGCAGGCATCATGAGCTTCCCTTCCTCAACCGGTGCGCCTGCTGACCTGTCAGGCCATGGGACGGCGATTGCAAGCATTGCCGCTGGAAAATATGACCCGAACAACGACAATATGCAGCAGGAAAACGAGCCTTGGGGCGTTGCGCCCGACGCCGAAATAATCCCTCTCAGCATCATGCAGTGCGCAGGCGATTCGCCTTATTCCGGAATGTCGTTTGAAAGCGATGCGATTGAAGCGCTTAAAAGGGCAGTCGACCCGAAGGCATCATGCGAAGGCAGCCAAAATGAATGCTTGCTTTCAGGCGGCGCCGACGTGATAAACATAAGCATGAACAATGCGGAAAGCACAAGCGCCGACGACCCGCTGGCAAAAGCAGTGGACAGCGCAGTCGAGGCAGGCTCTGTTGTGGTTGTTTCCGCAGGGAACAGCGAGGCCACTGATGCGGCGAATGGAATCCCGAATTCGGTTAGCTCGCCTGGCACTGCAAGGAAGGCAATAACTGTCGGCGCTTACGGCGGCTTTGACCCGAAAAAATTCTCGTCGCAAAGCGCAGGGGCAGGGCATTTCCTTTTGATGCCTGGCTCAGGCATAGGCATAACCTCGTGGGATGCGGGCCTGCTCATGAAACCCGATGTCATTGCGCCTGGTTCTGCTGAGTGCGCTGCGCAGACAGACCAGTTGAACGGAATGGCTTGCGGCCGGGCAGGCGGCGCTTTTTCGGCTGCAGGGGATTGCCAGGTTGAAGGTTATGGTTCGGTAAGCGGCACTTCGGTTGCAGCCGCATATGTTTCAGGCCTCGCGGCAATGGTCAAGGAAGCGCACCCTGACTGGTCGCCTCTCGAGATAAAAATGGCGATAAGGAATTCCGCGGAAGACATGCAGATGCCGATGACAAGCCAGGGGTTCGGCCTTATCAATGTAATCGAAACGCTTTCAGCAACTGATACGCCGCCTGTGGCAATGCTGGAACCGCTCGGCGTAAAGGACAATGAAATGGGAACAGAATCATATGAGCTGAAAGGGCTTGCCTTCGGCAGGGATTTCAAAAAATACACTGTCGAGGTCGGCCAGATGCGCGTGTTTGGCACAGCAAGCGGGCCTGAGGGCGCATACGAGTATCTCACCCCCCAAAGCTATTTCACCACTGGAAGGACCATTGCGTATTCGCTGGACTTGGCTGCCATCATACTCGGGGATGAAGTCACGGTTGGCAGATTCACAATTCCGCTTGTTTCGGCAGGCAAGGCGGTCAAGGCAGGCTGGAACTTTGCAACCGACCCGGCATCCACGCTTTTAAGCCAGGCCCTCAAAAATGTTCCGTCACTTGCAGAACTGTCACCCGGGCTTTTCGGTGCGTTTTTGGCGCTTTTGACGCATTCGGAGGCCGTGGATAGTTCGATGGATTACCATTACGCCGCACAGCAGTTCATGCTTGCGGATGACAGCACGGTCCAATGGCAGCTGGCAATAGAATCAGAGACGCCTTCAACCGGAGTGCTTTCAGCTGATTTCAGGCCTTACAAATGGCTCGGCGGAAACGAGGGCATGCAAATGCTCAAACTGACAGTGTACAATAAGCAAGGCGGCAAAAGCGTCGACTATATGCCGTTCTATTACAACAAGCCTGACCTTCAGGGCAGCGGCCTGAACCTCAAATGCGAAAAGACAGGCGAAGATGCGGCCGGATTCAAGGAAAAAAGGAACTGGCTTTGGGCGATGAATCTCAAGGAAAGGGATGGCGCTGAAAGGACAGTGGACTGCCTTGAAAAATACTGCGATGCAGCCCAGCTCTACATTTTCTTTGCTGAAACGCAGCCGCTTGCAGTGAGGGCATTGAACGGAATGACGCCTTCGGAAAAACAGTTCTTTTCGGAAAACATTTCAGGCGCCGAAAAACCGAAAGGGCAGGTGCTGCTCGACCTTTCAAGGCAGGGCTTTTTGGTGCTGCCGACAGAAAATGAAAACGAAGCACAGGTTTTCTATGCGACAGAAAAAGCAGGCTGGGTGAACTGGCGCAGGGAACAATATTCCTCGCTGGACGAATACGGCGAACCTACATTTTCCGATGAAGTGCGGGCCAAGGCTGCAGGCGACTGGCAGAACTGCATCGAGTTTTCAGGCGAAAAGCCTTTGAGGAACAATCCGGCATTCAATAATCCGGAATGCACTCTTGATAAAGATTGGGCTGAGTTTGTGGAAGAGGCCAAGGTGAAAGCATTGGCCGGAGAATCCATCGGGGAACTTTCAAATCCAGGCGCAAGCCCTGAGCTTTCGGCGCTTGAAAGTTCTGCCAGGAACTGCTTTGGCCAGCAATACGGGCTTGCCGACCTTTACATCGATTATTCGATTCCCTGCGACAGCAAAAGCGCAAGGTTCGCAGAATGGAGGGACAAGAAAGGGGCTTTGGCCGAAAGGCTTGACGCATTAAACGCATCGCTGGGCCTGCCGCCGGATTTTTACCTTGAAAACAGGGATCCTGCCATGCCCTACAATGAGGGCGCAAAATTCGTTTCCCTTTCCCTTTTCCTGGAACAGCAGCGCCAGATTGCAACGCAGATAAAAAGGGAATGCGATTTTGCCGCCGGGCTCTGTTATCTCGAGATTGCCGGCGCAACCCCCATCAGGTTTTCAAAATCCGAAATACAAGGCTTCTTCGATTTCCTTGAAAAGCATTCTTTCCTGCAATTCGGGCTTTCTCCGTTGAATAAACTCGCGCCTGAGGAAATGGAATTCGTGGAAAAAAATTCAATTTATAAAAGAGGCTGGAATTGGGCTAAAACAGGCATCGGCACTGCAGACGTAAAACTGGTTTCGGATGCGCTGAGCAAAGACTTCAAAAAAGACTTCAAGGAATTCTTTTCAGGCCAGCTTGAAGAGGCTGGAGTCAATCCGGATTCCTGGGCTGTTTCCGTGCAAAATGCCGGCAATCAGTTCGGCACAGGCCGGTATCTCTTGAAATCCGATTTCATATTCGATTCAAGCAATATCGACAACATCAAGATAAGCAGTGCAAGCCATTCCCTTGGGTTAAGGGAAGCGCTTTCCGACCATTCCAACCCTTTCCTTTTCATTCCCTTTGACGGCGAAATAGGCCTTGAGAACGGCAGGCAGGGCTACGGGGCAAGCATCGAGTTCCAGGATTACGCGGATACAATGCTTTATTTTACGGATGAAATACCGGAAATCAACAGTTACACGCCTTTTGGAGTATATAACCAGGAAAAAAACAGGGTTGCCCCAAGCACAGGCAAGGACTCGGGAAACATCGCCAAAGTAAAATTCTCTTACTCGGAAGCGATTGACGACATAAGGGAAGGCTCGATACTCAAGGTTTCAAAAAAAGGGGCGGAGTATGGCATTACAGTGAAGCATTCCATTCCTGTAAGGGTCAGGTTTTTCGCTGCACCTGAATCCATGACAGAAGAAACCGGCCTTGGCAGCACAGGCAAGATTTATTACCTGCTTTCAAAAACCAAGGAGGAGGCAAGGCTTTCACTTGAAGAATACGGGGCGAAAAAAAGCATTTTCACTTTCTTCGATTTCCAGGGCGGAATATCGAAAGACACTGTCTCCGAACAGCTTCCTGCCTGCGGAAACAACGGCACCTATGACAAGATTGTGGTGGCAGAACTTGAAATTCCAATGGAAAAAATAAGGCAGTCTGCCGACATCTCCCCTTATGTGCTCCCGGCAGGCGGCGAAACAGAGGTTCCGCTGCTGTCAACGATTGCGTTCCTGCCGCCTGGCACAGAACTGGCAATGCATTGCGCCACAGGCAACATCGGCGAACTCTATGCCTATATGGATTCTGTTGAAAACGGCTTCAAATCCGAAGACTGCGCCTTCATGAAAAGCACCATGAAGTATACCGGCACAGACCTGTGCGAAAAAAACACGCTTGCCCCCAAGCAAACAAGCCTGCCGACACTCAGTGAAATAATTGAAGGCGTTGAATCAGAAAAAACCTGCGCAAATTCCATAGAAAACGGAACGGATTTCACATGGAATCCGGTCGGCTTTTTCAGGAACACGGGGTAGGCCTCCCCCTGAAAAAGCACGTTTTAAAAACACTCCAATGCATAAATTTATTCATGCCTTCAAAAGAAACAATGCCGCCAATAATACGCATCCATTTCGCCGAGCAGCCGCAGGCAGTCCGTGAAATTATAGGGGACAGGGCCATCAGGACTGCGAAATGGAAGCAGTGGAGTCTCCAGGATGTAAGGCGGGTCCAGAAGTCAAATGCCCTGCCTGGAGGTTACACCCCAAAGGGCAAGCCTGCCCCCGGGGAAAAAACCGAAGTGGCCGTGATTTCAGGGGGAAAAACCAGGCAAGCCCTGAGGTTTCACAGCATGAACATCAGGCGGCAAAGGAGGGCAATGGAAAAGCTGGAAAGTGATGGCTTTTTCGAGCGCAAATTTCCTGCAGACATTGCCAAAACCTATCCAATCGTTTCCTGGGCACCGAACGGCGACCTGATTTTAAGGCGGCTGACAAGGGGAAAAGCCGCAGCCATGGAGCGTGGGATAAGGCTTGGAACCAAAGGCTTTGTCCTTTTGGAAATAGACCAGCCAAGGCAGCTGGCGAGAGCCAGGGCAATACAAGCCAGAAGGACGACCAGGAGAATTGCACTCGCACGGGATATCAGGGCAAACAAGCAAACAATGGCTGAATGGGAAAGGGAAAGGGCACAGCGCGCAGGCCAGAGGGGGCCAGGCATTGGACAAAGGACCTTGGACAGTATCAGGAACCCAAGACGGACAAGGCTCCGCTAGGCTTTCAGCAATATTTTTTAACCCGAACATCCTATTATTTGCGAATGCAAACGAAAAAATCGCTTTTTGGCGCACTAGCCATTGCCATCCTTCTGCTTGAGCCATGCCTGGCACAGGCTGCATTCACAATAAGCATGGCCGCATACGGAGACAACTATATTTCAATTCCTTTGGAAAACGCAGGCCTGACATTGGCGCAGATAAGCCGGGAGTGCTCTGCAAACAGCCTTGCGTACTGGAATCCATTAACGCAAAACCAGGCCGAAACAAGCAGCCAATCATACGAACTTGTGCCTGGCACAGGCTATAAGATAAGGCCGACAAAAGACTGCTCTATCGAAATATTCGGGGACTCCTGGCAGTTCACGCAGGTGAATTTGCATTCAGGCAGGCAAAACCTTGTGGCAGCCCCAGCCCAAACCAAAAATATAGGCGGCATCAAAGGCACATGCGACACTTCTGGCCTGACAATAGTATATTATGATTACAGCCTCGGCTACCTGCAGACAATAACAACAAGAGACCTTGAACCCGGAAAGGCATATTTTATCACCACAACAAAGGACTGCAATCTTTCGGCAATAGAGCCAACACCAACCCCGACACCCACTGCAACCCCTACACCGACTCCGACACCTTCTCCAACTCCAACTAAGACTCCAACACCGACGCCAACCAAAACCCCGGGTCCGACTCCGACAAAAACACCGGCACCCACGCCGGCTGCAAGCCCTTCGCCGTCGCCGGCACCTTCAGCAACGCCAACTCCATCGCCAAGCCAGACGCCTGCCCCGACTCCCACGCCGGCTGCAACGCCAACTCCCACGCCAACGCCGACTCCGGTGCCGGCTCCTGCGCCTCCGCTTGAAACAAAAGCAGCCAATACAGGCGCGTGGTTCAACAAGGAATTTGCAGTCGAGTTCGAGTGCATTGCAACCGGAACAGAATGCTTCAAGACATATTACAGGGTTGATTTCGAAAACTGGCGTGAAGGGAAAAAAGCTGAAATAAAATCCGACGGAAACCACATTTTAAGGTTTTATTCCATGGACGCGGACAAAAACAGCGAGGCAATCAAAACAGCCTGGGCTGGCCTTGACACCGAAGCGCCTTTGCTGGGTGAAAAATTCACGGCAGTTGCAGAAGAGGATTCTGTCCTGCTTGGATGGGCGCAGGCAACCGATTCCCTGAGCGGGGTGAAAGAATATTCAGTTTACAGGGACGGCAAAATATTGAAATCACTTAAAGGAAGGCAATTCAAGGATACAGGGGTTGAAGGCGGCAAAACTTATTCTTACAGCCTTGCAGCAGAAGACATTGCAGGCAACAAAACAGCCAAGCGCACAGTAACCCTGGCAGTACCGAAGAAAGTTGTTCCGTTGCAGGTCGAAATAGTCGCCCCGCAGGAAGGCGCAATTATCCCTGCAGAAACAGGGATAACCGAAATTATCATAAGGGTTTCAGGCAATGAAGGCCAGCCAAAGGAAAAATACATTAATGCGGAAATTTCAGCGGGCGGGGTGAAAAAACAGGTTTTGTTCGAACTCAACGAAAGCGACGGCTTGTACCATCATGCACTTGCAGGCGCCATAGGGCCTGAAGCCGCAACTCTTGACGTAAGCCTTTCAGGCGGCTTTGCAGGCATGAAAAGCACTGCGCTTTCCTTTTACCGCAGGCAGTTCTACGAGGACCCGGCCATACTTGCAGCAATCGGCCTTGCGGCAATTGCACTGATTGTTTTAAGGGCGGTCCGGCGCAAAAGGAAGGAGGAAGCGATCAAGGACAAGAAAAAGTACAAGGTGCTTTCGTGGGAGGAATTGCAGCCAGGCGCAAAGGTCAAGCCGAAAAAGCCCGAGGAAACAGAGGCCATTGTCAGAAAAGAAGAGGAAGCCGCGCTCAGGAAAAAAATGGAACTGGAATTCAAAAAGAAAATGAAAAAGGACAAGAAAAAAAAGAGGCAAAAAGGCAGTCCCTGGGAAGGGCTTGGCGAGGAAACAGACACAATGGGCGAATTGAGCCACCTTGAAAAAACCCTGCAATCCCTTGACTGGTTCAAAAAATAAGGGGAATTCAGGGGAAGCCTGCCCTGGCGAGTTTTAAAACAACTTCAAAGTTTAGTAATATTATGCTGTCAAGGGCAAGGCTTAAATATATTGCGGGCTATAGTATACTACTGGTGATCTGGTGGTTACTTTGAGTGCAGACATAACAACTGACATGATGCAGTGGATTGAAAACCGCATGCGCAGCGGGATGTACAAGAGCCGCAGCGAAATAGTCAGGGAATTGTTCAGGGAAAAAATGATCTCACCCGAAGCGCAGGAACTGCAGAATTTCAGGCAATGGGAAGCCGAATCCGAGGAAAAAAAAGCCCGCGAACAGGTAAAATACTTGAAATCAAAGGGCTTGTTGTGAATGTATTTCGTTGACAAAAACATAATTTTCGACTTTATAAGGCTGGTTTATTTCAGGGAAAGCCAGGCAGAGTACAAGAACTCGGCTTTGATTGTAGTGCTAGCCGGCCAAAACAAAATCGATGCCTGCATCAGCGAAGCAACCTTCTTCTCCGCCGGCAACTATCTTGCATACAAGCTCGAGAGACGCGGGGTAGAAAAACCCGAAGATGCCGCCCGGAATGCCTTGAAGGCAATATTCAAAGGAGAATGGCACTCAATAAGCCTGGCAAAAGAGGAATTCCTCGAATGCCTGAAAGATGAAAGGCTGCATTACGAGGATGCCTACCAACTGGCCTGCGCCAAAAAGAAAACAAACACCATAATTACAAGGAACCTTAAAGACTTTGAAAGCATACGGGAAATTAAAGCGCTGGCCCCAAAACAATTCCTGGCGACAGTCAAATCACAGGACCTGCAGGAAGCGGAAAAAGAACTCAATGCGCTAATCGGATAAAAAAAACAAGCTTTTTAAACATAACAAGCCATAATTATTATAGGGTAGTGGAAGGCTGGCTAACGGTTCCTCAAGTGAGTTTGAACCGAGGAAAGTCCGCCCACCCGCAATGAAAACGTGAAAAGCGTGCGCCTGAAAAGGTGCCCTGCCGAACAGAAACGCATCCGTGCACGGTAACAATGATTGAAATTGAGATACGTGCAATGGAATGAAACGGCGGCAGGTTGGGTGCAAGCCCCAAAAGGCGCTCAGACGAATGCCGGCAACCGCCGCGCTCGCGCGGCGGCAAACAGAAGGCGGCTTACTCTCCACTGCCCTGCTTTTTCTTTCCCTGATTTTAAAGGCAATCCTTTAATTATTTGCCTTCCTATATTGTTGTGGTTTTTATGGGCGTTTCAAAGCAGGATTTGAGGCAAAAATTCGCACAGGAATGGAAAAAGCACTATAATGTGGACTTCCTCGTGAAAAAAGGGTTCATGCGCAAAAAATGCGAAAAATGCGGGCGCAATTTCTGGACATTGGATGAAAAAAGGAAAACCTGCGCTGATTCTTCCTGCGGGGGCTTTGGTTTCATAGGAAAGCCAGGCAAAAAGCTCGGTTATATTGAAACATGGCGCGAAATAGAAAAATATTTTGTGAAAAGGGGCCATAAAAGCATTCCAAGGTATCCTGTTGTGGCGCGCTGGAGGGATGACCTTTACTTCACAAATGCATCCATCATCGATTTCCAGCCTTATGTGGTGAGCGGTGAGATAGAGCCGCCTGCAAACCCTTTGATTGTGCCGCAGGCAAGCCTGCGCTTCAATGACTTGGAGAATGTGGGCGTGACAGGCCAGCACTATTCTTCCTTCATAATGTTCGGCCAGCACGCATTCAATTCCAAAAAAACAGGGCTGTTTTACTGGAAGGACGAGGCATTGACGAACGATTTCAATTACCTTACAAAAATTATCGGTGTCAAAGAGGAAGACCTGTGTTTCCAGGAAGATGTGTGGGCAGGCGGAGGCACATTCGGGCCTTGCATCGAATACTGCGCGCAGGGCGTGGAATTGGGCAACTGCGTTTTCATGCAGTACAAGGACTTGGGCAACGGGAAATCGGAGGAATTGAAAACAAAGGTTATAGACATGGGCGCAGGCCTTGAGAGGCTGGCCTGGTACACGAACGGCACTCCCACAAGCTATGACGTGGTCTTCGACAAGGTATTAAAAGGGATGTTCAAGAATGCCGGCCTTTCATACGACAAAAAACTTTTCACTGAATACGCGAGGCTCAGCGGCGGCCTTGACATAGAAGGATTGGAAGTTGCCGAGAAAAAAAAGGCAATCCTGAAAAAACTTGGCTTGAGCGAAGTGGACTTCGCGAAAAAAATAAGGCCAGTGCAGGCGATTTACGCTTGCGCCGACCACCTTAAAACAATCCTTTACACTACAAGCGACGGCATGCTGCCGAGCAATTCAGGCGGAGGTTATAACCTCAGGATGGTTTTGCGCAGGGTTTTCGCGCTTGACCGCGAATTCAGCCTTAATTTGCGCTATGATGAAATCCTGAGGGACCACGCGGAATCTCTCAAGGGCTTCGAGTCCTTGGAAAAAGCGGTTTTCCCTGCAGGCGAAGTTATAGTTGAAGAGCGCAAAAAGGAGAGCGATGCAAGGGCGAATGCCTCGAAAAAAATCGCAGCCCTCCTTGAAAGCGCGGGCAAAGGGAAAGGAATCTCTGAGAGCGAACTGGTGAGGCTTTACGAAAGCGACGGCGTTCCTGTCGAGTTAGTTGAAGAGGAGGCATTGAAAAAAGGCGTGCAAATAAAAATCCCTGAAAACTTTTACCAATTGATTGTGAAGAAAAACGAGGTTGGAATAACAGAACAGCCGAAAATGGCAGGCCTTGAAAAATACGATAAGACCAGGGAATTGTTCTACCTTGAAGAAGAAATCGAGGAATTCAATGCAAAAGTGCTTGGCATAGAGGAAGATGCCGTAATCTTAGACCGCACTTTGTTCTATCCGGGCACAGGAGGCCAGGCATCAGACACCGGCACATTGAACGATATTGAAGTCGAGGACGTGGAAAAGCACGAGGGAATCATATTCCACTACGTGAAAAACCCTGATGCTTTCAGGAAAGGCTACAAGGTTGTGGGAAGAATCGACTTGAAGCGCAGGAAACAGCTTGCAAGGCACCACACAGCAACGCATCTTTTGAATGCCGCCGCAAGGAACCTTTTGGGCGCGCATATCTGGCAGGCAGGCGCAAGGAAAGACATGGACAAGGCGCATTTGGACATAACGCATTACCGCAGGCTTGTTCCAGAACAGCTCAGGCAGCTCGAACATATGGTGAATGAGAGCATAAGGCAGAACATCACTGTCACAAGCACAGAAATGCCGCGCTCCGAAGCAGAGAAAAAGTACGGTTTCATTTTATACCAGGGAGGCTATGTGCCAGGCAAAACACTCCGCGTTGTCAATGTCCTTGGAGTTGATGTCGAGGCCTGCGGCGGCACACACGTGAAAAGCACAGGCGAAATCGGCTTCTTCAAGATACTGAAGCGTGAGGGAGTCCAGGACGGGGTTGAAAGAATCATATTTGCGTGCGGCGAACCGGCACTGAAAGAAGTGCACAGGAAAGAAAAACTGCTTGAGGATTCAGCCAGGGTATTTTCAGTGCAGGAGCACGAACTGCCAAGGACATCGGAAAGGTTCTTCAACGAATGGAAAGACTCAAAGAAAGAAACCCAAGAGCTCAAAATCAGATTGGCCAAAATGAACGCTCAGAACGCAATTACAAGGACAAAAGAGGTTACTGGAACTTCCAGTATTGGCCTGCCTGGTGATGCTGGCCAGGCCATAAAAATATTTGAAGAAGGAATGGATTCCAAAACGCTTATCGAAACAGGGAACGGCATTGTGCAGAAACAGCCTAAAGCGATTGCCATTTTGGGTTCAGGCGAAACAATTCTGGTTATGTGCGGCCCACAGTCAGGGAAGAACGCAGGCGAAGAACTCAAGAAACTGCTCTCGCAGTTCGGCGGGAAAGGCGGTGGCAGCGAAAGGATGGCTGTCGGCAGGGTTGAAAAGGCCGCAGAACTGAAGGCGTTCCTGGAAAAGCGCTGATTTTCTGGAAAAACCGCTTCAAAAAAGTTTAAATACACCAATCCCCTTATTTTTGCAGCCAATGCTTTTGCGGCTGTGGGACCATGATAAGGGCAGTTAAGACAAGGGGATATTTGGTTTTTGCAGTACTGGTCCTCGGCATATTCTGCCTTTTTCCGCTGAACGCGTTTGCAACCTATGTCCATCCTCTGAGCGCATCAGGAAGCGGGTGGACATTCCCTGAAAGCGCCATAGATGAAGACCCATTCTTCAATACATACGCCTACAAATATGCTTCTGGAGGCACCGAACTAGGTGAAACCCTGGAATTCAACCTTGGCGGCATGTACCTAAAGCAGACCGATTCTATTTACATCAGGACCAACGCGCCCAGCGCCTGCACTCAAATAATGCTGGGAATATTCCTATATTATAACGGGTACTGGCACACTATCGACAGCGGCAATTTTTGCAACCAAGACAAATACTTTGACTTAAGCCAGACTGTTTTTGCAGAAAAAGCCAAGATGACCATATGGAACCGCACAGCAGACACGGTGAAAGCCAGCGTTTACGATTTCAAGGTAAACCAGACAACAGGGCCAAGCCCGACACCCACCGCCACACCAACACCCACTCCCACGCCAACACCGACGCCCACAGCGACTCCAACACCCACAGCAACACCGACACCGACTGCCACTCCGACACCAACAGCGACACCTACGCCGACAGCAACTCCGACGCCCACCGCAACGCCTTCACCAACGCCGACCACAACACCCACTCAGACTCCAACCGCAACCCCAACGCCCTCTCAGACGCCAACGCCGACAATAACGCCCACTCCGGCAACAGCCCCTACCCCGACACCAGCCTACTCGAAACCAGCCATCACAACCGGACAAGCCACCAGCACACAAGCCACACAGGCAATACTGAACGCAAACCTCGCCAGCACAGGAGGAACAAACTGCACAGCATGGTTCGAATATGGAACAACAACCGCATACGGCAAAACAACCCAAAAAACAACAACAAACAAAACAGGAACAATCGCCCAAACAATCACAGGGCTTTCAATAAGCACCACATACCATTACCGGGCAATCGCACAAAACACTGCAGGCACAACCAAAGGGCAGGACAAAACCCTCACAACATCCGCATCATACCTTGAAACAACCGCAACAAACACAAACCAATGGTTCAACAAACCATTCGAAATAACATTCGAATGCACATCCGTAGGAACAGCATGCAACAAAATACACCACACCATCGACGAAGAACACCCAACCGAAGGCCCAATAATAAAAATCGAACAAGACGGAAACCACCAAATAACATACTACTCAGAAGACACCGCAGGGAAAACGGAACAGCCCCAAAAAGCATGGGCAGGACTGGACACACAGGCGCCAAACACCCCTGAAAAACTCACAGCAAAAAACGAAAACAAAAAAATAACCCTCACCTGGAAAAAAGCAGAAGACAAAACTAGCGGAACACACTGGTACACGGTTTACCGGAACAACACAAAATACCAAGAAACAATCCTGCTTTCATTCACTGATGAAAATATTGAACAAGGCAAAACCTATGCCTACCAAATCACTGCAACGGATTTTGCAGGAAACGAATCGCAGAAAGGCGCGCTGCAAAAGGTTATTGTGCCTGAGCCTGAAAAACAGCCTGTCAAAGTGAGGATTGTCTTTCCAGAAAGGCCTGTAGCCAACGAGAACGGGAAGGCGGTGGTAAAGGTACAGGCATTCCAAAAGGAAAAGCCTTTGGAAAAACCAGCACTGGAGGTTGAAGTCACGGTCGATAACCAAAAGGAACAGGTGCTTTTATCGCTTGACAAAAACACTGGCCTTTATTCAGGCACGCTTGCCGGCGGGCTATCTGAAGGGAAAAGAAGCCTGTCGGTAAAGGTCGTGGAGCTGGGTTATTCGGGCGAGGCCTCAACATCCTTCGATTACTCGGAACCAGTGCAGTTTTCCTGGCAGGGAATCGCTGCCCTTGCGATAATACTTTTCGTGCTTTTGGCAGTGCTCTTGTATGTTTTTGGCAGGTCTGCCAAAAAGGAGATGGTAAAAAAAGCAAGGCCAGCTGTATTGCCGTCCGAGGCAAAAAAAATATTGCCCGGAAAGAAAGCCCAGGCGAAAAGCGAGCCTGCGGCAAAGGCATCTGCAAAGGAAAAATCCTGGGAGGAAAGGGAGAGGGAGAAAACAGTGAAGGAGGAGCTTTCAAGGCTGAAAAGCAGGCTTGATGTTGAGGAAGCGGCGCGCGAACTGCCTGCCGGTGAAGAGGAAACCTCCACTGACAGGAAAATCGCGCACTTGAAGGAAGAGCTCAAAAAAATCGCAAGCGGCGCCGAAAAATGGGAAAGCAGAACCACAAAAGGAAAAAAACAAAAAAATTAGCGCCAACTGCCTCTTTTTATTGCACATTGCCAGTCAAGGGCAATCGCAGTAATAGCCTTTCTCGTTGTTCTGCAGGGTGCCGCCGGAGCAATAAGAGGGGCACAAATAATATTTGCTTATTATGATTGCCGTTGATCCTCCGCTTGCAGGGCAAATCACTTCTTCAAGTCTGTTTCCGCTCGAGAGAGCCATGTAATTATCAGTTAGGATTTGCCCCTTCACGTATGCTGTTCCCGGGTGCTCTGGGTCGTCGCCTGCATCTGTCTCAATGCAGGACTTGTTGGTGCACACAAGGAATGTTGGGATAAGGCCATTGACATACGCTTCAATCATTTGGGCATCAACGATAGTTATGTTTCCCGAGCCGTCAACGTCCGCATTCTTTTTCTGGGTTGCATCGAAAGACCTTGTGCCACCAACATATTCACTCACCCATGTCACATCCCTCATTTGGACGCAGTTGTCTATTTCAACATCGCCATAGCCGCCGCACGGAGGGACCTTTCCGATGCACCATGGCGGGGCAGTCGGCGCAGGAGGGGGAGTTGAAGTCGGCGTAGGCGCCGGAGTTGGGGCCGGGGTCGGTGTAGTTGTCGGAGTGGGCGCGGGAGTTGGGGCCGGGGTTGAAGTCGGGGTGGGCGCGGGTGTCGGCGTTGCGGTGGGCGTCGGGGCCGGTGTGGGGACAGGAGTGGGTTTTGCCTCGCAGGATATTTCGCTCTCGTCCACTTTTCCGTCGCCGTCATAATCGAACAATTCCGTGAACCAATGCCTGGGCTGGTTTTTGGCATCAGCATAATAGCATTCCCCCGGCCTAATGAAGTCCTTGATTTTTTCGTCTGTTGCTGTGCTGGTTATTCCCTGGCTTGAAAGGTAATTGCAAATGACCTTCAGGCACTCCTTTTTGTCCAGAAGTTGGGGTTCGCCTTCCATGAGCGTCAAGCAGTCCATTACGTTCCAGCAATAAAACTGGTTTTCGCACAGTCCGGTGCCTACTAGAAAGGTTTCGTCGTAATCCACTTTCAGGCTGTTTCCGGTAATATCAACGCCTTCGCCGAAAGCTTTAATGCAATAGTTCGCCTTTTCCTTCAGTTCATCGATGGATTTTGTGTCCAAAACCTTTTGGCAGAGGGCCTTGCATTCGGCTTTCATTTCAACGATTTGGTTTTTGGCCTCTTCAGGCATGGCCTTTTCGGCCAATGCGCCAGAGCCCTCCCTGAACCCGCCGGCCACCCAGACAAAAATTATTGCTGACACTGAAAACAAAACAAGAAGGATTATTGTCGTGCTTAAAGGCATCTCCATCCCGCTGGCACCAAAAACAAGCCTTTTCTTTCCGACCGCCGGCATAAGTAAAAGATTATTGCCTTGAACTTATTATAACTATCCCTCGCATCCCCCCATTCAAAATGTTTAAATATAAAGGCAGAGTATTGCATATTGTGATAAGCGATAAAACTTCGGCCACAAAAAGGGCGGCAATTGCCGTGGTTTTGGCATTATTTTTTGCAGTTCCGCAGGTTTTAGCCGCCGCTGTTTATCCGACAAGCGCTTCAGGGACTAACTGGTCAAACCCGCAATACGCAATAGACGGAGACACCGGCACTGCGGCATCCATCAACATTGACGGGAGTTCATATTCCGAATGGATTTATTTCGAGAACACGCAGGCGACTGTGGACGTAATAAGGGTCAGGATGCAAAGCAATTCTTCTCAAAGCATCTACCTTAGGGTTGAATATGCTGATTCAAGCACTGAAAACCTTCCGGCTCAAGCCCCAGGGATTTCAAATGGTTTCTCTCTTGACACTTCAAAACAGCTGAAAAGGTCGCAGTTAAGGGTTCTCAACAACAGCAGTTCGGCAACCACAATCAATTTGTTCGACTACAGCCTGTCCACAAGCCCGAGCGTTGAAACAAAAGCAGCAGACAGCATGATGCAGACAAGCGCAAGATTGAACGGCGAACTCAAGGATTTGGGCGGAGAAAGCAGTTGTCTTGTCTGGTTCTGTTACGGCAAAACAATGGCACTTGAAAACGGCTCCGGCGGCGGTTGCACTTCAAGAGTGGAAAAATCGTCTTTGGGCTTATTCAACCAAGCGCTTGGGGGGCTGACGCCGAACACAACATATTATTTCCAGGCCGCGGCAAAAACCAGCACTTCAACGAATGTTTATTCCACGATACTTTCATTCAAGACCCTTGCCGCCCCCACGCCAACACCTACGCCTACGCCGACTCCAACACCGACTCCTACTCCGGCGCCCACGCCCACTGCAACTCCAACTCCTACACCTACTCCTACACCAACGCCAACTCCCACTCCGACTCCAACACCGACCTCTACCCCAACTCCAACGCCCACTCAGACCCCTTCACCAACCCCAAAACCAAGCCCCACCCCAACAAAAACACCAACGCCTGCAAAAACGCCGACGCCGGCAACTTCAACCACTCCTGCCCCCACAACAGCCAAAACCCCAACCGCCACGCCGACAGCCTCAATCACCCCAACACCAAGCACAACCCCAACAACACAACCAACCACAAAAGAAAAAAAGCTGGTTGAAATCACAATCGTTTTCCCTGAAAACCCGGTCAAAAACGAAAACGGAAAACAATACATAACATTCAAAGCCCTCATAGGCCAAACCCAAATAAAAAGGCCTTTGCTAAGCACGGAAACAGCCATTGACGGAAAAACAGCAAACACGACATTCCAAACGGACGGCAACGGCAACTACACAACAGAACTAACAAGCCCAATAAACGAAGGAAAGCACACGCTCGCAATAAAAATAACACAATCAGGCTACACGGGGGAAAAAACCATAGAATTCCAGCAAACCAGAGAAAACCCCAGCCCGGCCCAAATGGCAATAATACTCATCCCGCTTCTCTTCATCACCCTTGCCCTAGCGTTGTTGTATTTTTTTGGCAAAAATAAAACAAAAAAAACAACTGAAAAAGCCAAGCCCCAGCCAAAATTGCCGCAAAAACCAGTACAGGAAAAACCCCAGCTTAAGACAGCCGAAATTCAGGCAAAACCAAAAGAAAAAGCCAAACCCGAGACAAAAAAGGAAAGGCTGATCAGGGAAGAGCTTGAAAAGCTCAGGAAGAGCCTTAAGGACGAAGACATAAAGGGAAAACTGCCGACTGAAAACGAGCGCATAATGACAGACTGGAGAATAGAGAACCTAAAGGAAATGCTGGAAAAAATGCTGAAGAAAAAGCGCAAATGAAAAATCGCAGAAAAAGAACTTGGCAATATCAAATGCCATCATCAGGGAAATAGGTTATTAATTACCT
>JAPLVS010000022.1 GCA_026396995.1 Candidatus Iainarchaeum sp. | reverse complement strand
AGAATTCCTTGAAACAGGCACACTGCACCACGTGAACGCACTGCACGACGAAACAATCGAATACCTGAAAGAAATGGCCAAAGGCGAAAAAAGAAAGCCCTTCTCAAGGCCGAAAAACTGGATTTAAGCAGGTTTCTGCAAATTTTTCACAAGGTACTCAGGCCAGACATGGTATTGGCGGCGGTCTCCCTTGAACTCTACTGTTTCCTTGTGGTAACCTCTCCTTTCGGCCCTCTTGCCAAGTTTGCCATATTGCTCCAAACGCGTGAGTTTTCCAATGCCGGACGGGTCATCGACAGTGGCAACAAGAAGCTTTTCAACACCGGCTACCTTAAGCCTTCTCTCCAAATAACTCAAAAGCTCCACATCCCATTTATCAAATCTTTTTTTGATTGATTTTGGGGCTTCAGGAAGTGCGCGGTCCTGCCTTATCCACAGAACAGCCACACGGCCATTAACGCCCTTCATCCTTGGAAAATAAAGCCCGAAAAAGCCTATGGAGCCAAAAAGGTCGGACTGGTAAGTGGCGTCGTCTCCTCTGAGCCATACACCGTCAATTTTAGCCTTGAACACCCTTTCCTCATCGGTTTTGAATTCGCCTGTCATAGGCTTTACAAAAAGCCTGACACCGAACCCGCTCGCCAGAGCAAGGCCGATGATTGCCGGGCCTATGGCAAGGCTGACATTGGCCTTTGCCCCGTTCCCAAACTGTAGGAATGTATTCGGTTCGAAAAAACTCAGGATTCTCCTTGATTCCGGGTCGACTCGCCGAGGCCCCCTTGCTATCCTTTCCTCTCTTGCCTTTAAAACCGCCTTTCTTTCCATGCAACCTGCTCGGCTCTCGCCGACAACAGCCAGCCTTGCTGCCCTGACAGCATCATTCCTGAGTTCATTTTCCTGCCTTGGCGCGCCGCCGACAGCCTTTTCAAACACTTGAATCCTCTTGGCCTTCCCGGCGTCATTTGCAAGAAGCCTTTCTCTTAATTGAGCTGGGAGAAGCCCAATAGTGGGTTTCGTCAAAGGCGGAACAAGTCTAGGCCTTCCAAGAAGGCCTCTTCGAACCCGTTTTGCCACTTTCTCACACCAGCCTTGTCTGGAGCTTTTTGTCAAGTTCCCTTCTGCTGGTTTCCCAGTTCTTGCGCGCCATAGGCGGCAGTGAGCCTTTCTCTTCGACCCATTTCTGGAGGAAAGCCATGGTGACAGGGTCGCTGGAATAACCTGACCCAATCTCGCCGAATTCTTTTTTGAGTTTTTCTATTTCCCTGTCCCTTGCAACCTTTGCGAGAATGCTTGCTGCCGACACAACAGCATAATTCTTGTCTGCAAAGTGTTCCGAACGTATTGTGATTGTCTTGCCGCAGTATTTTTTTATGCGCTTGGAAAAATTTGCCTCTATCAGGTCAGGCGAATCCACAAAAACAAGCTCAGGGCATGATTTCAGCGAATTGAGCATTTCAGCAATCCTCATTGCCTCGATTTCATTCAATGATTTCCGGTCCATCAAATAGTCCAATTCCTTGGAATCCACCAGTATAACGCGGTGCTCTTCCACGCAGCCGATTATCTTTGGCTCCATTTTTTCCCTTTCTTTAGGCCTCAGTTCCTTCGAATCCCTCACTCCGATTTCAAGCAGCAGTTCTTCCTGTTCTTTTGTGGCGACAACAATCGCGAGAGCCATAGGCCCCAAAGTCGGCCCTCTTCCTGCTTCATCGACGCCTGCAACAAGCATAAAATAAGTTTGGAGCGATCCAAATATAAAACTCTTGGATTTCAGGGAACGCAATCCGATGCCCTGAATTAGGTTTAAAAATGCTTTCCTTGAAGATTATTTATCCTGTTTTTTAGGGATACTTTTTTGGTGGAAGCATGGATGGAGTTATAAAGAACTATCGCAGGGGAAAAAAGCACATTAACGAAAGGCAGCTTGTCATAGACGTGAACGGCATCGACTCGAAGGCCGGGGCGTCAGGCATTGTCGGCTGCAAGGCAAGATGGAAGAATTCAGCGGGAAGGTTTTTCACTGGAAAAATAACCGCAGCGCACGGCGACAACGGCGCTGTAAGGGCGATGTTCCCGAAAGGAATGCCAGGGCAATGCATAGGCGAAAAAGTCGAAATAGTAAAGCCGCAGAAGAAGGCCGCGGCAAAGCCGGCTTCCAAGGAAGCGCATAAGGAAAAGCCCAAAGAAGAAAAAAAGGCAAAGAAATAAGCCTTTTTGGTTTCCCTGATTCTCTTTTTTATTCCCTATTGCATAATATTATTCTATGCCCAAACCCGGAAAGCGCTTGATTCCAAACCAGTTTGCTGTAAGCAACCCTAAGAAAATGACCCGGGGGCAAAAGAGAAGGGTTGGCAGGCATTTCGGAAGAAAAGCAGAGGGCAAAAAGCCCTTGGCACAGCCTCTCACGATGTCTGGAAAAGGCATGATTGACGGGAATCTTTTCCTTTTGAACGGCGGGCAGGAACTCAAATTTCCATTGAAAAACAGGCAGGGCCAGATCCTGCAAGGCGTTTACCGGCAAGGAGACGGCAAAATCATTGTTGCAAGGTTTGCGGGAGATATGGGCTTCTTGGCCCTTTATGAATTAGAAGACGCCGGCAGAGAAAACCATCTTAAAGCCTCGGAGGGCAACTTGTTACTCCCGACTTTTTTTTCAGCTCGCCTTGACTTGGCTCACATGCGGATTCCAGAACCGGCAAGAGGGCATGGATTCGGCCTGAAAATGGCTTCAAGAGTTGCCAGGCATGCACAAGTCAACCCGGTGAGAACCAGCATATTTTCAGGCATGGCTTGGGAGGAAAACTGGTTCGACATATTTCAAAAGTATCCTCGAGCTTTCGGAAAAATTTATGACAAATTCGGGCCTGTCAACAGAAAAAGCCCTGAAGCCATTCTAAAGTTCAAAAGACTTGCATGGGAGAACGGACTCTATATATTCAGAACCGGGGTCAGTAAATTCGACAACCTTTTCAAAAAACTCGGCTTTGAAATGATTGTGGATCCAGACGGCTGCCGCATCTTCTTAAAAACCGGCAAAACCAGCAAATTCAACGATATGGAAAAATACTGCAAAGTGGAAGCTATAGACCCCAAGACAGGCAGGACAAGAGAATATGTATTCCCCGTAGGGTAATTTCTTTTTCAATAGCCTGAAAGGAACCTGCTTACTTTTTCTAGCTCCCTTTCGCACTTCTGGCAGACTTCAATGGCGTCCATGCAGACTCTTTTGTTGTGGAGCATTGCCTGGATTTCCTCGCCGCTCCTGTTCTCTTTCCTGTATTGGTCGTAAAGGAACTCGTAGCCTTTCTTGAGTTCGGCAAGGTCAGCGAGAACGCTTTCTTTTTCCCTGTCCCTGTAATCGATTCCTTTTCTTGCAGTGCAAAGAAGGCAGTTGCGCTTCAGGTGCGCTATTATTTCGTTCCTGTGCTCGTCGTTTTCCTTGAGTTTCATGCATAATAGCACACAAAATCAGCTTAAAAAATTAATGGAAACAGGAAAAAATAAAAAAAACGATTGCAGCTTTTTCAAGCCGCAGCCAAAAGGCAGTTTCTTGTTTCAGGAACCGGCTTATGCAGCCACTTCTATATCGAGCTCTTTCTTGAGTTCCCTGTACCTGTTCCTGATTGTTACTTCGGTCACGCCTGCAACGTTCGCCACTTCTTTCTGTGTCCTTCTCTCGCCCTTTAGGAGGCCTGCAATGTAAACCGCTGCTGCCGCAACGCCTGTCGGCCCTCTGCCACTGATAAGGCCCTGGTCTATGGCTTTCTTGATTATTTCCCTGCCTTTTTCCTGGACTTCGCCGCTGAGGTTCAGTTCTGAAGCGAACCTTGGAATGTAGTGTATGGGATTTGTGAGCGGAACATCAAGCTTCAGTTCCCTGACCAAAAACCTGTATGTGCGGCCGATTTCTTTTTTGGTAAGGCCTGATGCCTCTGCCATTTCGTTCAGTGTCCTTGGAACGTGGTAAGTGCGGCACACAGTGTACAAGATTGCTGAAACAACCGCTTCGATAAGCCTGCCCCTTATCAGGCCTTTTTCGACTGTTTTCCTGTAAAGCAGCGCGGCTGCTTCTACCAAGGATTCAGGTATGTTGAGGTATGACGCCACCCTTCTCATTTCTGTAAGCGCAATGCTGAGGTTCCTTTCCATCGAAGAGCTTACTGAAGCCCTCTTATGCCATTTTATGAGCCTGTACATCTGGGCCTTGCTTTTGCTTGAAAGCCTGTTGCCCCGCAAGTCGCGGCCTTTCCTGTCGATCATTGTGACAAGGCCTTTGTTGAGCTTCACGTATTTCTTTGGAGAGCCTGTCCTTGCCCTTTTCTCGAACTGGTCTGAATCAAATGACCTCCATTCCTTGCCAGTGTCTATGAGGTCGTCTGTGATAACCAGGCCGCATTTCTGGCAGATTATTTCGCCCCTGCCTTCGTCCTTTATTATCTTTTCTGAACCGCATTCCGGGCATTTACGTGTTTCCATAAAACCACCCTTCCTTTTCCAAGACAAAAAATACAGAATCCCCTAGCCGAAAAAATCCCAAAAAACAAGGAAAAAAAGCATATCTTTATAATATTAATAGCCCTCACCCAATTATTTAAACCTTTCGGTTCAAATCGCTTTCGGGCTCTGGCTTTTGCCAAATAGTGAAACCGCGTTTTTATGCGTTTTAAGGCGGTTTAAGCGCGTTTTTGGGCTTTTTTGGCTTTTGATGCCTTCTTTGGCGTTGTTTCAGTTTTCTCCGAAACAGGCACAGCCTGGACTTCGCCCTGCTGGCCTGGCCTGCTTGTGACCTTTGCCAGCCTTTTTTCGCCGTTCACTTCTATTTCAATAAGCGCGCCTTTTGTCATTATCTGCCTTCTCGCAAAGTGCCTGTCCGCGGAGTTTTCCTTTACGTTGACAACTTTTGCCTTGAAGGTTTTTCCGTTTTCTGACACGAGCACGAATGATGTTTTTGTAAGCTTGACTTTTGTTGTTTTGCCTCTCCCCTTGAGAACTTTATTGTCTTCTTTTTCCGCTATCTGGGTCAGTGCCGCTGGCCCGCCCATCCATGAGCGCTTTTTGTCACAGCGGTTCCTTGAATGCCTTATCCCGCCTGTCATTTTTTTCTTTGATTTCAAATGCCATTCTGTCATTTTTCCACCTGCAAAGTTTGAAAAAACCTTTATCTCCAAATCCTTAATGCTTTTAAAAATTGGGCAATTTCAAGCCTTAATGCTCGAAGGAAACATTCCTATCAATAATCTGTAGGCAATAATTAAAAAGGGAACTGATTTGTTCAGGGAAGAAAAAGGCATGCTCCAGTGCTGCTCTATCGAAGGAATACCCTCACTTGAATTCGCAAAAACAGCCCTCGAAAACGCACTTTCCGGGCGCAAAATCTGCAAGGAAAAAACAGCGAAAAAAAGCCTTCTTTTCCTGCTCTGGCTTTACTGCACAGGCCAATTGGAAAAGGCAATAGAACAGGCAGGAAGGACAGAAAAAGGCTGCCTTCTTGTGATCGCCTCAAAGAACAAAAAAACCTTAAAGCAGGCGCTTGCCGTTGCAAAAGAGCACGGCTTCAAGGAAAAAAAGGGCCTGATTCAGCAAAACTTTTCAAAAAACCAGGATGCCTTTGTAAAACGCTTCTGTATTTCAAAAAAAGAATTGCATGCATTCAGGCACTTGCCAAGGAAAGAGGCCATCGAAAGGCTTATCCTCGAAAGGCAGGCGATGATGGCACTATAAGGCGGTCAGAAAAGGATAAATACAAGAAATCACATTGTTGGTATAGTGATATTTATGGGTCAGACAGATGGAGGAGTAAGCGGTGAGTCGAAACCCAGAAAACCGGCTGCCGAAAGGCTTGCGGCGGATGAAATCGAGGTTTGCAGGGGGAACTTTAGTCTTTCAAAAATTGCAATTTTTAGGCTACAGCATGGCGGGACAGTGAGAATGCCCGACGGCACCGTGGTCAAAGGCCCAGAAGGGATGCGTAACTACATGAGGATAAGAAGGATTAGAACACCTTTGCTGGGCAGACTTGAAGGGATAACCGGGATACCGGTAAAGAAACGCACTTTCAGGGAAAAGCTGGCCGGAAGACGCAGGCTCGGGTAGATAATTCAGGGCGGCTGGAGCCTGAAGCCCGCTTTTTTAAACCTTTCTTTTTCTAATTATTAATCTTGTTTGTTTTTTTCTGATTTGGTGCCCCAAATGAATCTGCCTAAGAAAATCAAGACGTACTGCAAGAAGTGCAAGAAGCACACAGAGCACAAGCTCAGGGAGTTCAAGCCAAACAAGGCCAGGACGATGGCCAAGGGCACCAGAAGGCACAGGGAGCACACAAAGGGCTACGGGGGCAAATACCAGTTCGTGGCAATCGTGAAAAAGCAGAACAAGAGGCCGACATTTTTGGCAGAATGCTCTGTCTGCAAGGCAAAGCACTACTTTGTTATCCCCAAAAGGATGAAAAAGCCTGAACTAGTTTAAACATTTAATTGTTTTGCATTATAATTAATCCATGGCTTCCAAGAATTCTGTCCTGCTGGTGCTGAAACAGAATCCAGGCATTCGATACCATGACCTGCTTGCGAAGATTGTCGGCGAATACTCCAACATCAACTCTTCAAGGGCAGCGCTCAGCAGGCTTGTGAAAAACCTCGAGGTTTTGGGCCTTGTCTGCAGGCGCAACGAACAGCTTTTTTTGACCGATAAAGGCATCCTGAAGATTCAGGCGGAAATGAAAAACAAGCTTTTGCTCAGGTTAGAGGAGCTTGTAAAGGAAGCCGATTACAGGAATCCTGAACCGCTTGTGCAGCAGCTTTCGGTTTTTGTGGAGAGGGCTAAGCAGGAACAGGACCTGCAGAGCATTGCAAAGAGCAGCCTTTCCTTCCCGATATCCAAACTGGAAAGAATTTCGGATAAAACAGCAGAGCAAAGCAGGCATCTCGCCTATATTTCAAGGGTCATCGCACAGTGCGTGAGAAACCTGAGGGCAATGAATTTCAAAGATTCGCTGGAACTGAAGCTTTCCGAAAAAAGGGCAAAAAGGATAGTGCTCGGAATCGCGAAAAAGGTTTCTGCTGATTTTTTGGTGCAGTGCTCCGACCCTGAAAAAATGAAGCAGCTGAAGGAATCCTTTGGCGGGGTCGCACAGGGCGAAAGCGTTGTTTTCCCTGTTGCAGGCTTTGAAAAAACAGCTTCCTTCCTGCTTGACGGAAAAACAAAAGCTGCAATCGTCGCCGGCGATTTGAGGATAGACATCGAGCCTGAAAGGGTTTCAATCAGCGGGCCTGCAAAAAAAATAATAGAAATACAGAGATAGAGGGCACCAGATTTTCAATAAAGCTCTTTCTTTATTTCCGTCTCGGGTCGAAGGCCGAACCGATTACTTCTTTGGGAATTTCCAGCAGCAATTCCTTATCAGAAACCCATTCGATTGTTTTCCTCGCGGCCCTTTCAATGAAGCCGACAGTGTCAGGAATTTTCACTTTCGCCCTTTCCTCGCCTTCGCCGACATAGCCGGTATTGATTATGTAGCATTCCATTCCCGGGTTTTTCGCAAGGATTTCAACCAGGATATTCCCCTCAGAGCCAGGCTTGCCCATAATGAACGGGTTTGTGCCAACAACGCGGACGCTCTGGCCTGCCTTTGTAGGATCTCCAGCCGAACTTTCAACGCTCTCGCCGAGCATGAATGCAACGCCAGCCTTCTTGGGATTCAGCCTTGCAATCGGCGGCATTATGGGATTCCTTGTTATGAAGAACAACTGGTCTGCGCGCTCCATGTCGATATCTTTTGAAGCGTTGTTTAATTCAGAGCGCTGCACCACAGCCCTGCCGTTAGAGGTGAGCTCGTAATCTGCGAAATTGACTTTCCCCTCAGTGCCAACAGCAATATTTTCCAAAAAAGCACTTGGCTGCGTGACAGCATGATAAAGCTCAGGCTGCTCTTCTTTTGTGATGCCTTCTGTTTTGATGTAAAGGCCCTTGCCTTCTGTGCCTATGCAGAAGCCATCGGGCCTCAATGCGACCACGTCGTCCTGGATGAGTTCTGCTTTTTCAGGATTCTTCAGATAAAAGCCGTGGCCTGTGAGTGTTGATTTGCCTGTCGCGCTCAGGCCGAAATAAAGCTGACCGATTCTGCGAATTCCGCCTTTTCCAGCAGTCAGGTGCAATAATTTGCTTCCCGCATGCAATCCAAGCCAGCCTTTCTTTTTCACCAAATACATCCACATCCTCAAAAAGGATTTCTTGGATTCCCCGGTATAATCAGAACCCACCGCAAAAGTGACAGCTTTTTCGGCATCTATCAGAATTTTGACTACAGGCCATTCAGGCACCATTACAGTGACCATGTCCGGCTTGCCGTTTCCGCTCCATGGTTCAAGCATGTCGCTCCAGCCCAGGGCAATCCTTGCAAACGCCTTTGAAACATAAAGCCTGCAATGGAATGCCCCGCCGCGCCCCATTTTCCTGTCGATTTGCAGCATTTCGCCTTTTTCTTTGAGGTAAGCAAGCAGTTTCCGCAGCTCTTCCAGGTCGCCCTCATCGAAACCCTGGTCTATGGAGTTTTTTGTGAATTTTGCTGAACGCGAGCGCACGCGCGTGACATAACATGGAGAGCCGTATTCTGTGGTTTGCTCGTCTTTTTTCGCCAATTCCCTCAATTTTTCCCTCGGCGGGTTAACCAGAAGGCTTTTGAATTCCGGAATTGAAAACAGGTCCTTTGTCATAAGGCAAGGAAATAGATGGAAAAGGAATTTAAATACTGCATCAATAGCTTATTTTCCATTCCTTGTATATCTGCACATAGTCGTAGTTGAGAAGTGATTCACCGAATTTTTCCCTGATGTCTTTCATTAGGGCGCGGAACTGGGCCGGGCTTTGAACCTCTATGTCAATGCCAAGGTCGTATTCGCCGAGATACCTGGATGCATAGGTGATATTTTTCTGCATCTTGCAATATCCTATCAGCGAGGGCAAAACCGAAGTGGATTTCAGTTTCAAAAGGACATTGTAGTATTGGCAGCCTATTTTTTCAAGGTCAATCATCGCCCTGAAGCCCAATAGAACCCTGTTTTCCACAAGCTTTTCAAGCCTGTACCTGACGGCCTCAGGAGTGAGACCGACAAGGCGGCTTATTTCGATTGTGCGCATCCTAGAATTCTCTTTCAAGGCATTGATTATCTTGGCGTCTGTGCCGTCGATTATGCCTGAAGGCTCGCCGCCATAGAAGGCCTCCTTCGGCTCTGAATCTGCGGAAAGATATTTCCTGTTGTAAACATGGTGCTCTGTTATCACGGCGATTTCCCTTCTCAGAAAGGCCTGCCCGAATTTTTCAAGAAACACCCCATAAAAGCGCTCGAATTCGAAAAGGCCCCTGTGCCAGGCCACAAAAATAAGGTCGAACGCGCCGTCTGTTTCCACAATCCAGCCAACTTCCTTTATGCTCTGCAGATAGGCGAAAATCTCCTCTTCTGTTTTCCTGTCGGCCTGCAGGAATTTGATCATAACCTTGACACTCACAAGGCCGCGAAGCGGGGCGCTTGCGACAATGAAATACTTTTTGATAATGCCTTTCTCTTCAAGGCCTTTGACCCTGTACCTGGCAGAATCCCTTGAAATCCTCAGTTTCCTTGCAAGCCCTTTGTCGGAAATCCTTGCATTGAAATCAAGCTCTGCCAGGATGCGCCTGTCCTTGGCGTCCAGGGGAATTATTTCAGGCATATT
>JAPLVS010000059.1:15970-29817 GCA_026396995.1 Candidatus Iainarchaeum sp. | reverse complement strand
GGGCCTCAGCGTAATCGCTGTCGGCGAAAGCAAGAGCGTCGACAAGGTCAATGAAGTTGTGGAAGACACCCTCAAGAACGCACTGCTGGACGTGGACATCACAGGCGCAACAGGCGCACTCATCCACATCACAGGCGGACCGGGATTGACTTTGGGCGAAGCGAACACTGTGGGCGAAATGCTGACAGAACACATTGACCCGAAAGCGCAGGTCATCTGGGGAGCAAGAGTCGACCCGACCTTTGAGAATAAGATAGAAGTTATAACCATCTTCACAGGGGTGCACTCGCCCTACATCAAGGGGCCAGGCTCAAAGGGCAGCGGCAAAATCCCAGGCAAGAAAGACCTCGACATAGACTACGTCAGGTAAATTTTCAATCAGGGAAGGGAGAAATCCTTTCCTTTTTTCTTTTTTTCGCTTTGCCTGCTTTACAAAAAGAAGGGCGCGGCGTTAATTATAAGCAGTGCGAGCAGGAATGCCAGGAAGAAGTATTTGATTATTTTTTCCCTTTTGGCCTGCGATTTCACCAAAGGCGCAAGGAGCGGGGTGTAAACTATTGCCGCAATCTGGCCTCCGTCGAATGCAGGGATAGGCAAAAAGTTGGCTGTTGCGAGAAGGAATGAAATCATGAAAATCCATCTTATGATGTCGTATAAAATGTACGCCCAGAAATAATCGTTGGTTTCCTTTTCCGGAAGGGCAAAGCCTTCCTTCATCTTGTTTTCGGCATCAAAGCCGAAAGTGTTTGTTTCCTGGTGCGGCGTGATGTACACGGCCCTTGTCTGGCCGTTAAGGTCAAGAACCACAAATTTGGATTCCTTGAAGGGTTTCAGCGCTGTCGCCCTTGCCACATCTGTGATGGTCCTTATGTTGATATCGTTCACCTGCAAAATCCTCATGCCTGTTTCGAGCTTGCCGTATGCAGGCGAAGGCGGGTTGCCGCAAAAAGGCAGTTTTTCAAGGACAGCGCTTACTTCGACATGGTCCACGCCCTGAAGGTATGCATTTTCCAGGGCGGTTGCAGCCGGCCCTGCAAAAAACCAGCCGACAAGCAATAAGACGGCAAAAACAGGAATCATCGAAAAAAGGTTTGCCGACGGGCCTGCTGAAAACACTCCCATGCGGGCCTTTTCGCTTACAGCCTTGAGCATTTCCTCGTCAGGCTCCACAAAAGCGCCGAGCGGGAGGAAGCCGAAAAGCAGGATTCCTGAACTTTTTACTTTGACCATTTCATGCAGTGCCTTTATTCCGTGGCTTGCCTCGTGCAGTATCATTGCAAAAAATATGCCTATCCACGCATAAAGCGGGATAATATAAGGAACCTGGGGCAGCTGGATGCCTGGCAGGAGCGGAGCCACGCTGGGGCAGGAAGGCTGGCCTAAGAGAAACCTTGAAATTATGCCGAATGCTGATATCGCAAGAAGCACAACCATGAAGCCGGCTATTCCGAAAACAGAAAAGGCAAAGGCAACATACGCTGAAAAAGCGCTTATCGAGGGCGCTATCTCAAAAGCGCTGAAAATCGTGAACAAATAGACCACATAAAGGCAGGCTGCTGTTGCAGCGGCAATCAGGAGCCTTGCAGGCAGGCGCCTTTTCCTGCCGTAAAGGAAATCTGCCGCGAACACGCCGAAGCCGAGGATAAAGCCGATTGTGGAGATTGCGGAAACGAAAGGCCCGAGCCATTTCGCCCTTATAATCAGCCCGGTAAGCCTGCTGCTGCGCAGTATGGATGTGCAGCCGAGATATGTTTCAGCATGCGCGTATTTTTTCAGCAAGCGCGTTGAAACCAGGACTGCAACCAGAAAGCCCAGGCCGAACAAGAGTTCAATAAGCATAGATTCCCTTTTCCTGCAACAATAAAAGGTTCTGGCAACGTTTTAATTAACTTTCCACAGGCCTGGAAAGCTTTACCCCGAGGGCGGCCTCAAGCTTTTTTATCGCCCTGTCGTCAGGCACAAAATTGCCTGCCTCTATCTTTTGTATCACAGATGCCTTTTCGAAAACCTTGAGGGCAAGCTCTTCGCTTGTAATGCCGAGTTTTTCCCTTGCCTTTTTCACAATCAGGCCGAAATCCTCGGCCATTGCAGGCGCATCCTCGAGATGCTGGCTCTGGCCTTCGAAAAAAGCGCTTTTCTTTTCAATGCCGAATGGCTTGCCAAAGCCGGATGGCTTTCCAGGGATGACTTCGCCCAATTTGGCGCATTCCGGGCAGGCCATTACGCGCGCGCCCTCAAGCGAAACCTGCAGGAGTTTGATTGATTCTGAGCCGCAAACCTCGCATTGCATGAAAATAATAGGGAAAAAACATTTTTTATTGGTTAAGGTAGGGAGAAAATGCTCCGGAGGCTGCAGGCAAAAAAAACCGCAAAGCGGATGCGCATCGCATTTTTTGCTTGTTTTCTGCGCCGCCTGCCCTTAAGAAATGTTTTTATTGGTTTAATTGTCATTATTTTGGGTTCGGAATGGGCGTTGATTTAGGCAGCATTGTTGAAAAAAAAGAAATTTCCCTTGAATCGCTCGCAGGCCGCACAATCGGCATCGATTCCTTCAACATACTCTACCAGTTCCTTTCAAGCATCCGCGGCGCAGACGGCTCGCCTTTGATGGATTCAAAGGGGCGCACCACAAGCCATCTCACAGGCCTGCTTTACAGGACAGCTAACATTATCGAAAAGGACATCAGGCCGGTATTCGTATTTGACGGCGAGCCAAGCAAGCTGAAGGCAAAAACAAGGGAGGAAAGGCAGAGAATACGGACTGACGCTGAAAAAAAATTCGAGGACGCAAAAAAGGAAGGCCGCACTGAAGACATGAGGAAATACGCCCAGCAGGCGCTCAGGCTGACAGGCGAAATGATTGGAGAGGCAAAAAGCCTTGTGCGCCTTATGGGCTTGCCTGTAATTGATGCCCCTGGCGAGGGCGAAGCCCAGGTTTCGGCAATGTGCGCTTCAGGCACGGTTTTTGCCTGCGCAAGCCAGGACTTTGATGCTCTGCTGTTCGGTTCCCCAAGGCTTGTGCGGAACATGGCCACAACAGGCAAAAGAAAAGTGCCAGGAAAGGAAATCTATATCGACGTGAATCCGGAAATGATAGAGCTTGGACCAGGCCTCAAGGCCCTCGGCCTTGACAGGGAGAAGCTTGTGTGGATTGCAATGCTTATAGGCACGGATTTCAATGAAAAAATACCAGGAATAGGCCCAAAAAAGGCGCTTGACCTTGTGAAAAAGCACTCCTCTTTCGAGGATATCCTGAAGGAAGCAAAAGCAGAGCCGGAATTCGATTACCGCGAAATTTCAGAACTTTTCCTGCATCCGCAGGCGACAGAAAAGTATTCAATTGAATTCGGAATGCCTGATTCCGAAGGCATCAAAAGGCTGCTTTGCGACGAGCATTCGTTCTCCCGGGAAAGGGTTGAAAAGGCTATCGAGAGATTAAAAATAAAAATGGAGCAAAAGGGAAAACAGTCAAAGCTTGATGCGTGGGGATGAAATTGGAAAAAAGGAAACCGGAACAGGAACCTGAAAAGAACGAGACCTGGGCGGACGAGGCGGCAGACCATGTCCTTGAAACAAAAAGGAAGGAATATGTCTGCGAGGGAATGTACACTCCAAGCGGCCATTTTCATATCGGCAATGCGCGCTCGGAGATATTCACGCCTTACGCTGTCTACCGCGCGCTCAAAGACCGCGGGGTGAAGGCAAAGCAGGTTTTCGTGCTCGACGATTTTGACGCGGTGAGAAAGATTCCTGCAGGCCTTGATGTTTCAAAAGAGGAAATAGACAAGATAATGGGCACGCCGATTTATTTCGCGCCAAGCCCGATAAAAGGCTTTGACACATGGAACCATGCCTTCATCGACGGCCTTGAAGAATCGATTGAATCTTTCGGCATAAAGCCCGAAGTTGTTTCCGCTTATGAAACCTACAAAAGCGGGCAGTTCAACGCGCTCATAAAAGAATCGATTGAAAATGCGCCTGAAATAGTGAAAGTATGGAACCGCGTCGCAGGCTCTGAAAAGGCTGAAAATTTTTTGCCTGTGCAGATGATCTGCGAGCAGTGCGGGAAAAGCCTTTACACTAATGCGCTCTCCTGGGACGGAAAGGAAGTTGAGTATGAGTGCAAGTGCGGCTACAAGGGCAAAAAAAGCCCTTTCGACGGCAATGCAAAACTGCACTGGCGCGTGCACTGGGCTGCCCACTGGCTTTTGAGGGATGTAGCCTATGAAAGCGCAGGCAAGGACCATTTTTCCAAAGGCGGCTCTGTGGATGTCGGCCAGGCAATGATGAGGGAGGTATTCAAAAAAGAACCGCCATACCAAACCCCGACAGAATTCATCCTGGTCGGAGGGGCAAAAATGTCCGGCTCTGTCGGAAATGTGGTGAACCTGAAATCATGGCTTGAGGTCGCAAGCCCTGAAACCTTCCGCTACCTGAATTTTGCCTACAAGCCTAACTCACAGGTCGATTTTTCTTTTGCAGACAATTCATTTATCCTGCTGGTCGAAAATTTCGAGAGAGCCGAAAGGATTTATTATGGCTTGGAGACTGAACGCTCGGAAAAGCTCACTGAAAAAATCAAAAAGAATTTCGCTTACTCTGCGCTCGGCGCGCTCCCGAAAGAAAAGCCTGAAAGGCTTTCATACCAGTATGCTGCCTTCCTGGCCCAGCTTTACGACCACGAAAAGGATTTCGCAAAAATACAGGGAATACTGCTCGAAAGCGGCCATATTTCAAGGAAATTCACTGAAAGTGAAGCCGCAGAATCGAAGGCTACGCTTAAAAGGGCAAAATTCTGGGTCGAAAACTTCGCTCAGGAGCGCTTCATGCTTAAAGTCGCAGAAACCCCGGCCATGGAAGGCCTAGCGCCGGACACAATTGCAGCGCTCAAAAAAGCCGCATCGCACATCGAAAAGGCAAAGAATGCGGAAGAGCTCCAGACCGCTTTCTATAACACTGCAAAGGAAAACAACATCAAGCCTGCTGAAATGTTCAAGGCCTCATACCTTGCCCTGCTCGGAAAAGAATTCGGGCCGAAGCTCGGCACCCTGATTTTCGCCTTGGGAAAAGAAAGAGTGAAAAAAAGGCTGGAAGGATTGTAACATGCGCAACATCCGCCAAAACCAACCAGCAAGAAAAAGGCCAGCAAAAGCCAACTCAAAGATTAGCATGAAAAGGCTGCCTGCCAGGAGAAGCCCTATAAACCGGCTGAATTCAGAAGCATTGCTGGAAAGAATCAGCTATTGCAACGAGGAACTCAACAGGGTTAATGATGATGCAGTCGGAGAAATAATCAGAAAAACAGGCATTGCCATCAGGCCAAGAGGGCAGCCTGCAGTGGTTTATGGATTATCCATTTTTAAAGTAGAGGAAGGTCCAATCGAAAGGGAGCGCGTGACAAGAGCGCTGCGGATTGCCCAAAACGCGTTAAGGCAAATAAAGCGCCTTGACGAGAACAACAAAAGGCACTATGAAATAATTGAAAAAAGGCAGGAAATGCTCAAAGAAAACATCTACAAAGAAAGGAATGAAAGAGCCGCGAAGAAAAAAATCAAAAAATACACGCACGTAGAGCTAGCGCTTACAGAAATCGCCCACTACAGGCCATGGCCAGTAGTTGAAGATATCATAGGGCAATTAAAGGAAAAATTGCAAACTAGGCCTGCAAAAAACCGATGACCTTCTACTTCAGAGGCACAACCACAAAATAGCCTTTTGCGGGAAACAGGGTTTCGGTTTGTCCGTTTTTATCCTTCCTTATTACAGCCATCTGCTGCGTGTGCCTTGGCCCAACCGGAGCGACCAATCTCCCATTCGGCGCCAACTGTTCAATGAGGGCTTCAGGCACTTCCTCAGCAGCGGCCGACACCAAAATCCCGTCAAAGGGCGCTTCCTTCGGCATCCCTTTCGTGCCGTCCCCGAATTCCACAAAAGCGTTTTTCACGCCTGCAGTTCTAAGGTTTTCAATCGAGCGGACAGCAAGTTCAGGCACAAGCTCGATTCCGAAAACCTTTCCCTTCGCACCAACAAGTTCGGAAAGCAGGGCAAGCACATATCCGCACCCCGAACCCACCTCAAAGACCTTCAGCCCTTTCTTTGCTTCCAGCAGCTCAAGCATTACCGCAATGGTGCTCGGCTGCGAAATCGTCTGGCCTTTGCCTATCGGGAAAGCTGAATCGGCATAGGAATACTGCCTTTGCTCAATGGAAAAAAATATTTCCCTTTGCACTTTCAAAAAAGCGTTTTTCACTTCTTCGCTTTCAATCGCGCCGTATTGTTCCATGCTGTTAACAAGGTTTTTTCTCTGCTCAGAAAAATCTGCAGGCAATCAGAACACTCCTGCAGCAAAAGCCAGCATTGCAAGGACCATCGCCCATTTCGTAAGAGCCTGGTTCTTAGAGGGATTTGAAAACAGGGATGCCAGGAAGACAATGTCCGCAAGAGCAACCACAAAAATATAGTTCAAGGAAAGCAGCCCCAAAAGCCATGGCACCGGGCTCAAGGCAACAGCGGCAAGGACGAACACGCAGGCAAGGAAGCGCGCATTCCTTTCCCCGAGAATTATCGGCAGGGTTTTCGCCTTTTGTTTCCTGTCGCCCTCGATGTCCTCGATGTCCCCAAAAATTTCCCTTCCGGTGTTCGCAAGGAAAGCAAGAAGCGCCAGGAGCGGAACAGCGCCGAGTGCCTGCACTGCAAATGCGCCGTACAAAAAGCTCGAGGCAGGGAACCATGAATCAGTGAAATTGCCCAAGAGTGCAATGCGCTTGAATTTGAAAGCGTAAAGGATTTCGAGGACAGTGTTAAGGAGGGCCAAAGCGAGGCACTGGATGTTTATGAGGAAAGCAAGGGCGATGGCAATGGCGAAAAGGATTGCGGAATAATGCAATGCGGTTTTCCTGCTTATTTTTCCAGAGGGCAATGGCCTGTGCGGCGCATTCACCTTGTCCATTTCGAAATCGCAGTAATCGTTGAGCGCAATCCCTGCGCCTGAAAAAAGGAAAACTGAAACCATCGCATACAGCAATGGGTTGGCGGCGGTGAGAGTGCCTGAGGCGACAATGTAGCCTATCAGGACAGCGAATGCAGCCATAAGGCCGTCTACCGGCCTCAGGATTTTCAGGTAATCGATTGCCGCCATTTCAACCGAAAGATTCTGCCCAAAAGGTTTTTTTAACCCTTTCAGGACCGAAAACCTGCTTTAAACCTTCTTGGGTTTCCTTTTCAGGCGCAATCTCTTGGAACCGCATTTCCTGCAGGTATGGGGCTTTTTGCCTGTGCTGCCCTTGTTTTTGGCATTGCACTTCATGCAAATCCATACGTTGTTGAAGCGCCTTTCTGTCGCTTCAGGAGTCAAAGCCATTTCAGTTCACCAAAATCCTTTCGCAAAAATAGAATATATTGAAAGTAAACGGGAAGGTTTAAAAAGCATTGTTGGCGGCTTGGAAGGAAGACTTTTATTAAGTACCAAAAAAGAATAAGTATATGCCTCGCCTTCAAAGGAACCCGAATAGGCTGCGCATGCCGGGCCAGAGAAAAACCTGCGGCCGGAATCTGCCGCGGCCCGAAAGGGCAAGGCGGTTCCGCAGATTCTTACAGTCAGACTACAAACCACCGGAAGGCGGGAATTGGCCGATGAGGAAGGCTTTCCCGGCAATTGCAGAATTGAACAGACTTGACAATGTTTATTTCAAGGGGCCAAAATTTGCCGAGTTAGTAAAGAAAATTTTGGCTTCTGTCGGCGAGGAAAAGGCAATAGAATTCATTAGAGGGCACACTAAAGTTTATGCTGATGCCTGGCTGGAGGGGATTGATAACGACCTGCTTGACCTAAAGTACCCCATAAATCCAAGAGAAGAACATAAGGGAAAAGGCTGGACTAATGCTGAAAGGAACAGGCTTGTGAAAGACCCATTCCAGTGGTTTTTGAATACATGCGCGGGCCATCCAAATGCAAGGGAAGATGTAATTGCCCAAGGCTATTATTTGGTGGTATGCAAGCTGGCCGAAAAAGAGGCGATTGCTCTCCGCAAAAATTTCAAGGAGAATGCGCTCGCCTGGCTTAAGGCGCGGGGCATTCCCATAGATTCAGAGGAGATTGAAGGAGATATCAGGGGATTCGATAGGACTTTCAGGCATGAGTATATGGCTTCACCTGAAAAGACCCTTCGGATTTATGAGAATCTGACAGTACAGTCGAGGAGTACTGAACAGGGGCAGCTGCAGTCAAGAAGGCAAAAAGCAAACAAAATCGCATTGGAAACAGCAAAGCGCATGGGATTGAATCCGGTTAAGCCGGAGGACAGGAGGATTATAAAAATTGCTTCAGCGGCTCTTTTCGATTTCACGCCTGAAAAGGAATATTTTGCTTCCAAGTGGTTAGAGACACTCAAAAGAAGATACCAAAACATTGTTTCAGGCCTTTCTGAAACCGAAAGGCATGTGATAGAAAGAAATATGGAGGGCAAGATAAGGGAAGCCCTCAAAATCGAGGCTCCACCGGCTCCTGGAAAAAATGCTCCATCGCCGTACTTGGTTCTGGCAAAACTGAAAAATGCGGATCTCTACATAATCGACATGGCTAGTTCGCCGGAATTAAACAAAATCCTTAAAGAAACAGAGCAGGGAAACGAACACTTGAAAATAAGGGCTGAAAAGATTATCCAGCGCGAGCTTGAAAAAAGGAGGGCGGCAGCTGTAGGGCTGGGAATGCAGGGCAGGGTTGTTCAGGAAACTCCGGCAATGGCGCAGCCGGAACAGACCAGGGATGAGAGAATCAGTGAAAAGAAAGCCAGGCATTTGGAAGCCGAAGAGGCAAGGAGAAGGACGGCGGAAGAGAATGCAAACGCTACGGCAGAAGAAACAAGGGCGGTGCAGATGCAAAACCACCAGCAAACTACTTTTGAAAGGCTTATGTCGGAGCTAAGCCAAAGGTCAAAGCCTGTCGCGGATTTCGTGCAAAAAAACATAAAGAAAGGGATAGTGGAGAAAACAGCACTGTCAAGAATCGCCAAGGCCCCTATCGTCGAATGGGCAATGAAGAGAGCGCTTGAGGCAAATTTTGAAAGGGAGTTCGGGCCTGATGCCGCGCCGATACTTATAGATGCCCTTGCAACGCTCGGCCCAAGTACAATGGACATTGAAGCCTATTTCGCAAGAGTTGCAAAGCACGGCCAGGACCCAAAGTCGACCAGGGAAAGAATTGCAAAACCAGGCCACGATCCAAGGCTGACCAGAGAAGTGGTTGACTTCCTCATGAAACAGGGCATTATCAAGAAACACCACCACGGCACACAGATAAGCATTGCACGGGGCGAGCAGATAAGAGGAAAGCCCTGGTGAACCCCCCGCAAGCAGCCGGCAGCACGCGCCGAACCGAACCAGCCACGAAGGCAACCCTTAAATTAAAAAAGCCGACGCCAAAGTATTATTAGTCTGAATGCTGCTTTTTTGAAAGCAAAAACAATGCAGACGCCCCGATAGTGTAGCGGTCAAGCACATGGGCCTTTCAAGCCTATAACCCGGGTTCGAGTCCCGGTCGGGGCATAAGGTTACCAATGTGGTAACCTTTTTATTTCTTTCCTGCCACTATTCTTGCATGGGCAACGAAGTTACCAAGACCGAATTCCAGGCTTACTCGTATTTCTGGTTGAAGTTCGGCGAAAAGCCTTTTGAGGTTTCCTCTTTGCGCTGGTTTTTTTCGACGGCAATGGTAAAGAAGATTTTGTTCAAATTGAGCAGCGCAGGCTGGTTGCAGAGAGTGGGCAGGGGCTCTTACAGGTGCATCAGGCCGGAGAAAGCCGTTGAAAGCATTTTTGAATCCCGCGCCGAAAAGGTTTTGGAGAAAGCCGGAATGCCTTATTGCTTTTACGGAGCAAGCGCTGTCGAGGCATGGTCGGACTATGTTTACATGCAGCGCTCCTGGGAACACTCCCCTTTCTTTGTCCGTGTCAGGGGGAAAGAATTGGGCAAATGGAAAACTTTATTGAAAAAAGAAGGAATCGATTTTTTCACAGGCAAGCCGAAGAATGCAATCGGGGAATTTGTTGTTTTGGAGCCGGTTAAGGAATTGAAGTGCGAGAAGCAGAACGGCAGGCCGGTTATTCCCTTGGATGAAATCATTGAATTCGCCGAAAAGAACATCTATTCTTTTGAGTATCCTTTGGCTTATATCGGGAGAAAGTTCAAGAAAAAAGTGAAAGTGAGCGAAGAGGCGTTAGTGCGGGTTGGCGAGGCATTGTGATTTTTGAGGAAAGGGAAAAACTCGTTTTCGAAATGCTCGAAAGGCTCAAATCGGCTGATTTTGTTTTGATTGGCGGTTATGCGATTAACGCCTATACGCTTCCGCGTTTTTCTGTTGACTGCGATTTGGTTGTTAAAAATGCAGGCGATGCCGAAAAGATTTCCTCAATCCTGAAAGAAAACGGTTTTTTGGAGAAAAAGGAATCGGAAAAGGCTTATGGCGGCAAGTTCAAGAGCCTTGGGCATTCCGGAGAGCCAAAGGCTGCCTTTGATGTTTTGTGGGGTGAAGTTTTTGACAGGAAGACAGGAAAGCCAATAAGCGCCGAATTGCTGTTCAAGCATTCTGCTGTGCGAACTGTTTTCGGCAGGGGAAGCCCGATAAGGATTGAGTGCCGCGTGGCTGACCCAGAAATGCTGGTTGCCATGAAAATGCTTTCCTGCAGAAAAGCCGATATCAGGGATGTTTTCATGCTTCACTCAATTAAACTGGACCAAAATTTAGTGAGGGAATTGTTCAAGGAAATCAGGATACCAAAGGAGAGCATTGAAGAAGTCAGAAAGACAATCCAGTTAAAGCAGTTCCAGGATTCCCTTGCAGGAGTTTACGGCAAACTCCAGCAAAAAGAATTCGCTTCAACATACCAAAAAACCCTGAAAACCGTCAAGGCACTGTTGAACGAACCGCCGGTTTCCTGACTCGTGGGTTGTTGCTCGGTCGGGGCAAAATTCTTTTTTTGGTTTTCAGCAATCCTTTTTACGCCTTTTGATGATAGCTAAATATAATGCCTTCTTTGGCCAGTGGCCAATCCAAAGGCAGGGGTGAAGATTATGCAGTTTGAAGGATTGAAAAACAGCAGGCCGGCTGCAGCCAAAACTGCTTATTGCATGGTCTGCGGAAAAGAATTGGCCGATAAAACCACGGACCTCAATTCGCGCAGGTTCTGCAGCGACAAGTGCAGGGAAAAATACTTGAAGCCAAGCGACGAGGAATAAATTGAATAAAACCCTGCACTTTACAAACCATTAAATACTGGTTTTCACAATTATTGTTTATGGCTTTCGAGATTTCGTTCCTCATCGAGACGCTGGTTATAGCGGTTGTTTGCCTTGTTATCCCTTTGGCTTTTGTTGCAGTCCAGTTTTTGGCCAAGTTCAAAAGCCGGCTCGGCTGGCTTTCCTATTCGCTGGCGACCTTTTTCTACACCCTGTTTGTTTTTGTTGACTTATTCTGGCCCTGGGTAAGCATGCACTCAAGGTACGCTGTCATGGTTCTGGCTTTGGCTGCACCGGCTTATGTGTATTTTAAGAAAATAAAAAAATTGAACTTTAAGCCCGAGGGAAAAAAACGCTGGGTGTTTGCCTGTGCAGGCTTTCTCGCGGCCGCTGTCTTTTTGTTCATTTCAATCCATGCAATCAGCGCTTATTTTTATCCTGCGGATGCTAAAACCATAAACCTGGAGTTCCCGTTAAGGGGCGGCGCGTATTATGTTTCGCAGGGCGGCAGCAATAACCAGTTAAACATGCATTTCGCAAAACTGCAAAAATACGCTTATGATATCCTGATGCTGGACGCATTCGGTTTCAGGGCAAAAGGCATCGGCTCGCAGAACCTTGAAGATTATTACATTTATAAGCAAAAAATATTCGCCCCATGCAGTGGCAGGATAATTGAAGCAAACAACAATGCCTTGGATATGCCCTTAGGGCAGAAAAACAGCGTGGATTTCAATGGAAATTATGTTGTGGTTGAGTGCGAGGGCGCGCGTGTGCTGATGGCGCATTTTTTGCAGGGAAGCGTCCTAGTCAAAGCCAACGACCAGGTAAGTGCTGGGCAGGAAATAGGCTTGGCCGGGAACAGCGGCAATACGCTGGAACCCCACTTGCATATAAGCGCAGATGATGGTTCTGGCAATCCGGTAGTCATTGAATTTGATGGGAAAACGCTTGCAAGGAACAGCGTTGTCGTGAAATGAAAAGCGCCTGCGGGAAAAACTCAGTTTTAAACAGAGGTTAACGCAGTAGTGCCGGCAAAAATCCCGGCAGGGAATCCCAAAGTTAGGTTTATACGCTGTTATTGGAATTATTTTAGGGTTGCAATTCGCGCAAGGGGTGATAAAATGAAACATTTTTGCCCGAAATGCTTTGGAAAAGGCTGCCTTACAGTGGAAATGAAGGATTCAGGGAACGGCACTTATGTCTGCACCAGAGACTCAAGCCATAAGTTCACAATAGACGAAAAAGGCTTTCCAAAACCAAAAAAAGACTGAGAAAGCTTATTCCGGGAATTGTTTTTTTATGATGAGTTTTGCAAAAAGATTTCTCATAATAGTTACAATAGTTGTAGCTCTTACGGATTTGATAGTATTTTATCTCCACCAGAAAGAGCCATTATCTTTTGTTGTTGCCGCAATCGTTATTACAATAATACCTATAGCGGTGAGTCTTTGGTATTGGCTTCCAAAATACAAGCTTAAATGGTAAAGCGCGTTGAATTGAACCCGCTCGGCCAGGCATTTTTTCAGGCTTCTTTTGCCTGCAGGCGCATCCACCGTCAGGCTTAAATATTACGGGCGCGTTTTGTATTGCTGTGAAAGACACCGAGTTTTTGTCCTATCTCAGCAAAAGCCCTTTCAGGGAGGCGCTGGGTTTTCTTGCAAAGGAGGAAGGCCTGAACCGCTTCCAGCTGATGGGCAGGCTCAGCGATAGCAAGTCCTGCACCGGCATGGCCGAACTTAAAACCGCCCTGGGGGAATTGGAGTGCAGGGGCTTTATTGCGAGCGTCAACGAATGCTACCATTTCCAAAAGGAATGGTTCAAGGATTTCGTACTGTTTTTGGAGGAATTCGAGGAGTCAAGGGAAGAGCTTGACCTCTGCGAGCAGATGCTCGGCCAGGGCATTTTGAACGCGGTTTACAGGAAAAATGACCGAAGGGATTTTTGAGCGAAACCAGGGCGCAATGTTTATAAATTCCTCTCAATGAATTTATTGAGTATACTGATTATTTTTTGGGTAAATAGTATACATGTTTTTGGTGAAAACTGGTGAGCAGGAGAGCAAAGGATTCATCGCGCTTCAAGAAAACTAGGGCAAGGCAGCGGTGGAAGTGGTGCAAGAAAAAGTACCGCAGGAAACACCGCAAGCACAAATACCTGAGAGCGAGAGCAAAGACGTAAAGAATCAAAAGTGAAAATATGGGGAAGATTCCAACAAAAATTAAAGTTGCAATCCCCATATTTCTTTTTGGCTTTCGCCTTTTCACTTGGGGGCTACCCCTGTTGCTGCTTCTTGAATTTCTATTAACTACTACGAACCTACCCTTTTTCGTTCTAATGGTATTGTTAGCCCCTGCCATGGTAGATCTGATAGCCATTATTTCCCTTGCTGCCACATACAAAGGGATTGGGAAAAAGCCGGCAAAATGGATAGCAGCAGTTGCTTTGGTTTTGGGCATGGCTCCGCTTATTGTGTGGAATTGGATTGGTTTGAACATGGTACTAATAGACTATAAATATTCAGGCATTTTTGATTTCTCAACTCACCCCTCTGTGCTTCCAACTTTACTTTATTCCATTCTTATCATGGTCGCCTTCGCCGCGCCAATCATTTA
>JAPLVS010000059.1:0-15945 GCA_026396995.1 Candidatus Iainarchaeum sp. | reverse complement strand
TGCTGAAAAGAACCAAAAAGCCAGCTCAAAATAGCCGCCGAATTGTTTCAATTGCCAAAAGCGTTTTTTCAAGAATTGCTTTTCCCGGCGGCAGGCATAGCCTGCCTGTTTCTTGCATTCAGAACAGGAAATAGAGCGCCAAAAAGCCCAGTATGAAAAGCAGGTAGTGAACGTACAGGATTTTGTAGGCTTTTTCCATGCTTGCCTTGTCAGGCTTTCTCATCGGATTGAAATAAAACGGGAACAATAAAATTGAGGCAACCGCAAGCCAGACATACTTGAGCGGAAGGGAGCCGAAAACAGCGAGCGCCGGAAAGAACTGCGCGCTAAGGCACATTGCGAAATACGCCAGGCCGCCTATTGCCACTGCGAGATAGAAAAACCATCTCAGGGCTGTGGGGTTAAGCCTTGCGATAGTGCCGGTATACCCCAGTTTTTTTTCGTGTTCGATGCTCATCAGCCTGTACAGGCCGTAGCCGCCTATCTGCAGTCCGACCACAAAAACAAGCGCGAAAAGCGGGGCGTTGAATGCAGGAACCAGCAAAATCCACCCCGCATAGAACCTGAAAATCGGGTTTATCACTGAACCGCTCAAAAGGTCAAGCACAGGCCTTTTCTTGAACGAAAAGGGATCGGAAGTGTACAATAACTGGTTTATGAACATTGCCAGAAGGCACAAAAAGAAAAGCGCGTTTTGCAAAAGGAGCGCGATTCCAAGCGAAAAGAACAGCAGGATATAGGAAAACATGAGCGCTGAATTCGGCTGGATTAACCCTGAGGGAATCGGCCTCTTTTTTTTGACGGGGTGCTGTGCGTCCTCCTGCCAGTCCATCACATCGTTAAGGGTATACAGTCCTGACCATAAGAGTATTACAGAGATGAGCCCGAAAGCGAATCCCAGCGTGACAAAAGACACTCCGAATGCATAAGCCGCAACCACGCCTGCCAAAAACATGCTGCCTGCGCTCTTGCTCCATTCCATCGGGCGCATGAGCCTCCAATAGCCAGACAATTTCGACTCCCGGGTTGCAGGAATGCCTTTTTCCATGGCAATATATAATACTGAAAGGATTAAAAACATTGAATCAGGCTTTTTTCACCCGAAAAGCCTTGCAAGCACGAGCTCTATGACTGTTTCGCTGTATTTTTCTGCCCGCATGGCTTTTGCCATTTCAATCCTTGAGAATTCGCCTCTTTTGCCTGCGAGTTTTATGGAAAGCGCTGAAGCCTGCACCCGTTCAGGGAGTTTTTTCATGTCCTTGGACCTGTAAATTGCCCTCATGAGGCCGACATGCATCCAGAAACCGCGCTTTAACATCAATGAAACGCTTTCAAGGCCTTTCTCTATTTCCTTTGCGCGCCTGTTGAATTCTTCTTCGCTTATGTGCCTCTTGAAATACTCGTACTTGTATTTTTTCTTTAAGCCCAAAAGCTTCTGTTTTTCCTCCAGCAATAATTTTTTTTCAGCCATTGAATTCCTTGCAAAGGAAAAAATGAGCCATAAAGCCAGCACGGCCAGCACTGCTCCAATAATGCTGCCCAACAGGGACAGCCCGAACAGGTCCTCTTCAAGCAGGGCTGTGATTTCGCCTGAGCCATGGAACTGACCCGAGAGGACAAGCCTTACAGAATGCCTGCCAAGGCCGACAGGCGCAGGCAGAACCGCATAATGCAGTTTTCTCGCATTGTCGAATTTCAACTGCACTTCATAACTTTCATTGCCGTCGAAAGACACCAAAGCATTCAGGTCTTTTCCCTCAAACACCCTTGCATTCTGCTGCAATAATTTAACGCTTATTTCCCTTAACTCTGTTCCGGCAATCCTTGAAACGCCCTGCGAAGGCGAAACAAACTCGATGTTAAGGTCGCCTGAAAGCAGGACAGTAAAAAACTCGATGCTTTCGACCTGTTTTTCCCCGATAAGCCCGTACGCGTGCAGCCTGCACAGCAAGTCCCCTGCGCCTGATTCAGGAAGCACTATTTCTGTCCTGTACTCTTTGCCCAACAGGTCATAATTCATTTCCTGGAAGAAGCCTATGCTTTCGCATTCCGCAAACAATTGCTTGCTTTCCAGCGAAGCGCTTTTCTGGATTACTTTCGCGCGCAGCAAAAACTTCTGCCCGAAAGCGAAACCCATTTCCTCTTTTTTGGGTTCAAGCAGTTCGATGTACAGTTCAGGATTGTTTGTTTCAATAGGCACTTCGCTGAATTCAGCGACCACATTGCCGTGCGAATCCCTGCCCTCTATCCTGAGGGAAAGGCCCCCGGCCAAATCGCTTTCCTCGACCTTGTGCTCGAATGAAACCACATAATCGTATTCACCCCTCTCTATTTTCACCTGTTCGGTTTTATCCTTTGAAACAAGCTCTGCTTTCAGGTCCTGCGGGAAAACAAGGAATATTTCGTCAAGCAAAAACCTGATTTTGGCATTCTCAAGCGAATCGTTCAGGAAATATTTTTTATTCATGAAAAGGCCGGCAATCCTTATCTGCAGCGGCTTCAGGTAAACAGGAGCCCTTGTTTTCATGGAATATTCCTTGCCGTCAGCAGAGTAAGTCGCATAAATTGCGAACAATTCCATTTCGTCAAGGCCGTGCCATAATGGGACAGAGCCCATGAAAATGTTGCCGTCATTGCATTTCATTTCAACAGCCCTGCCTGCAAAAATGCCCTTGAAGCCTATTTTTCCGCATTCGATTATGTTGTTCTGCTCGTCCAAAAAGAAAACCGCAAAATTGAGGTCGCCTTTCTTGGAAATCCTTTCAAACTGCTTCGGCGAAAGCATTACAGGCTTGAAAACAGCCTTTAAGACAGTGATTTCAACCTCGCCTGAAGCCTTGTTTCCCTTTTTGTCCCTCGCTGTGACCTTCACAGTGAACTTTTTTTCCTTTTCCGAAAGGCCGTAATAGGAATGGTAAAACGTGTAGCCTGCGTTCTGTGCGACCATCCCGTCGCCGAAATCCCAGTCGAATTCAAGGTTTTCTGGTTCAAGGGAATTGGTCAGGGCGGTGAAAGAAAACGAATAGCCTTCGTATTCGGTTTTTCCTGGCGGGTCGACTGAAACCCATAAAACCTTCAGTTCTTCATCTCCTTCGCCTGGCTTTAAGGTCCTGAAAGAGCCTGTGCTCTCTTTCGATTCGTTCCCTGAAGAAACAGAAACCTTATAGTAATAGGTTGTGTCAGGTTCAAGGCCCTGCACAAAAACAGAATGGCTTTTTGTGCCTTTGGACACGCTTTGCTGCGATTCAAGCGCTTCGGTTTTCCCCAAAGCAAGCACCGAATCGGCCGGAATTGTGGTGTTCCATGAAAAAACCGCATAGGAACTGTAAGGGAAAACCTTTATTTCTCCCAATTCCAGCGAGGTTTTTTCGCTTTCCGGAATACATTCCCTGAAAGTAATATCGCACTGCATTCCTGCAGGGCAGGAACCGCAGGAAAGCCTGCCGCCGCAGCCGTTGTCCTCAATGCCGCACGCGCTCTTGATAGAACACACTGTTTTCGGGGTGCAGCTGCAGCTCCCGTTCGAACAGGAAAAGCCTGAAGTGCAGGAAGTGCAGTGCATGGTGCCGCCGCAACCGTCATCCAGGGAATCGCCGCACTCGTTCCTCGCATAATACGAAGAGCATGAAAAAGCAGTGGAACAGGCAGCCATAGGGCTGTCGGCTTTCCCTGAAGCCGGCGAATCAGGGCAACTGGCACCAGTGCATTCTATATCTGCGCCGTGAGTGCCAAGCTGGTTTTCGTGATCGGTATCTGTCTGGCCAGCCGAAGGAGAACCACTCTTGAAAATGGTGGCTGCGGCAACGTTGATCCCTTTGCCAACAGTTTGGTCGTTTGTTTGAGGCAAATCAGATTCGTTGCCGGCACTTGTAATAGCCAAACCGCCTTTGGTTTGCAATAATGCTTCTTCACCGACAGTCGATGCCCAGGCATTGAATTCGCTGTCCATTGAGCCAAAATCAGAACCCATAATAACCAAAACATTCAACTGCGCGGTTATTATGCCTTCGGCCGAAGATACAACTTCCCCAACACAAACACCCCCATAATACAGTTTTTGCTCAGAAACTGTCAGTTTGCCGAGCGGGAGGCCCCTAAAGGAGAATTTTATTTCGCTGCTTCCCTGAACTGGGTCAGCTTGAAGCTCCATTACCACTGTGTTGACTATAGTCTGCGACACATGCGTGTTCCCGATAATCGTTTCTTTGACATATTGTTCGGCTGAAATTTCCTTCAATGTATTGTTGACAATCTTGTAAGCCTGCTGACCGTCCCAATAATAGCCGTCTTCCGACAAGACCTCTATTGATTTTAGCAGACTATTATAACGATAAACGGTCTGCCCGTCACTTCCAGCCCATATTGTCTGCCCATCACTTCCAACCAATACCGGGCTCTCAGCACCCATTGCAGAACCACTGCTGGAAACACAAAACGAATTGCCCAGTGAAGGACTATAATAGTAGATACCAGTTTGGAATCTCCAGAAGCCTTCCTGGTTGGTTGCCTTGTAATAAGTCAGCGGGGAGACCTCCATTATCTGGCCGGTGCTTGTATCAACTTGGTAGAACTTTCCTTGGTCCTCCCAATAAGAGTTGCTGCTACCGCTTGAACTCGGGGTTGTCTTTATTTCCGTTTTGCCTGTTGACGGGTCATAACTGTAAAGCACACCGTTTTCAATCCAATAGCCTGACGTCCCTGTTGCCTTTAAATACTCTTCCGGATTGGCAATCCTTGCCTGGCCTGTGACCGGGTCAATCATGTAAAAAACTCCGTTTTCCTCCCAATAGCCGTTCGTCGCCTGTATCGCCACTTTTCCGCCATCTTTTGTGTAAGTGTAAATTGTGTTTCCCTCCTGCCAGATCGCGCTGGCCATAAAGCCCTGGTCGACTACAGCCATATAATATTCTCCCCAGAGAGCCGCAGCGGCTTCAGGCGACAAAGTTGTCGGCGACGTGGCACCGGGCGCAAGCACCTTCAGCTGGCCTGTCACAGGGTCCCTGAAAAGAATGCCTTTCTCGGTGTCAGCAAAGCCACCACTCCTGTATGTGTCCCCTGTTTCAAGGTCCCATTTCATTACTTCGCCGTCAGGTTTCACCCAGTAAGTGTCCCAGTCGCCAGGCGGGTTTGAGTAGCCGCCGGATGACGCCGGCTTGTCTGGCTCGGGCAGGTCGGAGTCGGACGCCTTTATCGCAAATACTGCAGATCCTGAAAAAAGCAAAAGCAGGAGAACAAAAACTAAAAGGAATTTTTTGGAAAAAAAGGTGTGTTCCATAACTATTATTACTTCTCTATTGGAGTATTTAAGGATTGCTTTAAGGCCAAAAAAAGAAAAAACAGCCTGCCTGGCTTTTTCCTGCCTTAATAGGGAGATCGCCGCATATGTTACCTATGAAAGAGGAAAAAAACGCAATCGAAAGAGCAATCCACGCATATGGAAGAAACAGATTGGACCAAAGGCTGGTCGAAAACAGGTCCTTCCAGCAGAGAAGAAGGACAAGAAGTTATTTTTCCCTGGCTTGACCGCGCACCGGCATTTTGCCGGAAGGCCCAATTGCAAAAAATTATATATTCCTTAAGCATAATATTTGCATGAAAAACAAAAAAGCAAAACTGATTGTTTTCCTTGTTATCGCGCTTTTTTTCAGCGGCTGCACTTCGCCTCAAACGCAAACTGGGCCTGAACTTACGCCGACACCTTCACCGGTGCAGCCCGGGCCGGAAGGCACTATTTTAACGCAAACCCCAACGCCGACTCCGGCACCGCAGGAAAACCCTGCTGCCACGGCAACCCCAACTCCAGCACTGCAGGCCGAAACAGTGCAGGCACAGGCAGGGCCTGGAGGCTGCAATACAACAGAAGAATGCACGCAATACTGCCAGCAGAACATGGCTGCCTGCGAGCAATTCTGCATGTCAAATCCCTCGAACAAATACTGCGGGCAGTTCTGGGAAAAGCCTGCTGAAATGCCGTGCAAGACAGAAGAGGAATGCGATGTTTACTGCTCGCAAAACCCAGGGGCCTGCGGAGGTACAGGGACAGGCGGCGAACTGCAACTGGCAAGCCTGCCGTTCGATGCCGAAAACTATTCCCCGCAATATTGGGGCTTGTGGCCTTTCTGCGTGCACGGAGGCGACCACCCGGAAGGCCACGGAGGGATAGATTTTGAACTGGAAAAAGATTCAAAGATTTATGCTGCATGTGACGGCAATGTTGAAGTGATTGATTTGGAAGACCAGGCGTACGAGCACGGCAGCGGTGCAATGATTAATTGCGGAGCCTATGTTGCTGCCTACAGCGGGCTTTCAGGCCTTCTTGTGAAGCAGGGCGACAGCGTGAAAAAAGGCCAGCAGATTGCAAATCCGGCCTGGGTCGGAAAAGAATATTATATTCACTTTGAAATAAACGATTTCAGGGCCGAAAAACTGCGGTGCCCTTCGGATTACATTGATGCCACATTCAAGACAGAACTGGAAAAAATGCTTTCCAAATCGCATTACCCTGAAAAAGGCGCAGAGCCTTTGCTCTGCAACTGCCAGGAACTGCCTTATAAAACCACAATGAAGACCGGGCCGTGAAAGGCCAGGGCAAAAAATAAGCGGCTTTCAGGAAAAAGAAAAGCATAAATCCAGATTGGAGTGGAAACAATTTATGGTCAAACCCGCAAGGCCCTCGAACACGCAAAAAAGATCCGAACCCGGCGCCTGGGCAAAGAAAAATCCGTCCAAAGCCATACCGTTGCAGGCCAGGATTGCAAACATCAAAGCCGGCGCCAGGCGCGTAGAAGAGCGCCGCAGAATCTTTGAAATTGTTTCTAAAAGACCGGGCGCATCCGAAGAGGAAATAAAACGCGCCAAAACAGCGATGACCTGTGCAAAAGTCTCCCTGGCGGCGCTGAAAAAGCGGGCTGACAGGTCAGGGCTGCCTGCTGGCGAGGTCGCCAGGGCAATAGAACAAGGCTGCAATGCAGGCCTGGCTTCAACAATAGACATCGAGCGGTTTTTGTATAATCTCGGGGCAACAAAAAAAGAAATTGCATCCCAGCCAATGCCAAGGCAGGGAAAAAAACCGCCTGCCTCGAAAACCATCCAGGCAAAGGTCGCGCTTTTTTTCATCCAAAACAGGGGATTTGTTCCGCAGGAAACCATTGTAAAGGCACTTAACATCGAAACTGAAGAGATTGCAAAAAGCATTGCAAGGCTTTCGGAATTGGGAAGGCTCCAGTGGACTTACAATGACAAAAAGCAAAAAATATACAAGTGGATTCCCTGGAGCGAAGCCATGGCAAGCAAGGCAAAGAAAAGCGGCTTCGACCTTGCCAGGATAATTTTGGCAAGGCGCAGGCAAAAGGACGAAAGGGAACCGACAACAAAGGAACTTCTCGGATAGTCTTATTAATCCTGAAAACACAATATTAGTATGGTTGAACCTCACAGGCCTATGCAAAGGCCGGCAGGCCAAAGGCCCACCAGCACTTTTTTCGATTTTGCAATGAGGGGCACAATGCACCGGAGGGGCGAAAAACCCAAACCGGTTGCAAGCGAATTCTCAGGCGGCGCAGGGGAAAGAAGGCCTGTGCGGAGGGCGAAGCCGAGATCATTGGAGCACCCGAAAACAAAACTGCGCGGCGAAAGCCTTTACCGCGGCATCCTCATGATTGCTTTCCTCAAACCCGATTACAGGTTCACGACAAACGATTTTGTGAAAGAATACACTGCAAAAGGAATGAAATACGGGAGAAAGGGCGGCCTTATTTCGCATTCGCCAGGCAGGAATATTTTAAGCGACATACTTATGCCAAGGGGTTGGGTCCAGCAGGTTGGCACAGGCAACAGAACCGCTTACGCCCTTACTGAGCAGGCCAGGAAGAGGATTGCGAAATGGTTCAAGGCGCACGGCTTCGACCCGCGCCATCCTGAAAAAGTGCCGCTGGGGCCTTTAATTGACGCTTTCGCCAAAGATGAGGCGTTCACTATTCCGGAGCTTGAAAAACCGCAGGCGCAGCCGGCTCCTGCAGCGCCGGCCAGGGAAATGGAACGCGTGAAGCCGACAGTGAGGATAGTCGAGGCGCTCCGAAGGGCTGAAAATGCAGGCCTCAACGAATTCCAGGCGAGCCTTCTTGCAAAGGTTGGCGCACAGTCAAGGCTTACGCTTGAGGGGATTGCGGATGCAATGAGAATCCTGCCTGGCGCCGCAGCAAGGGAACTGCAGGCACTCGAAATCCGTGGATTGGTGGAGAAGTTCAAAATCCGCGAAATCACCTATTACCGCCTTGCGGCCAGGGGCGCGCGGAAAAATTGAAACCAGCCCAACAAGCCGAATTGAGGCAATGGGCACATTAAGGCGCGAAGTGCGCCTGCAATTAGGGGAAATGCAGGCAGGCATTCCCGGAAGGCAAACCAATAAATTATGTTTTGGGGAACAGGTCATTATGGCTTTAAAGCGCTTTCCTGAAAACAGGCGGAAAGGACCGCAAAACAAAAGGGAAAGATTTTTTCAAAAATTAGTCGGCGGCCCTGATGCAAACTCCGCTTTCTCCAGGGTTTATATGAAGGGTGGGAAACCGGCCATGGTAAAAGCATTGGCCAAATATGAAAGGGGGGAGCGCGCCGGGGAAAAGTTTAATGCAATAGGCTTCCTGGAAACCCAGCAAAGAGTTCAAAGGGCGGTGCTCCTGAGGCTCGAAAGATTTATTGCGGAAACCGAACGCCTGCCTTTGTTGGAAAGGGAGCGAGTCCTCACTCAATTTCAGGAGTTGTTGGAGGAAGAGCTGTGGGATATACGGCAAAGCAAGGGCACCCTGGTGAAATTGCGCCAGGAAAAGCAGCCCTTTGTCCAAGGCGAGCGTTTTTTAGGCGCAGACATGGCGCTAATTCAAACGCTGCTGAAGGCGCTTAAGGAAAAAACAGGCTGACAGGCTAGAAAAAACGCCTGGAAACCGGCATATCCTTAAATTCCATGCGAGTAACAATATTGAAGGTGTGATTTTGGAATTCAAAAAGCAGGATATCCTTGAAAAATACCTTGCAGGCAAAGAGCTTTCAGAGCACGAATGCAACTGGCTTGAAAAAATAGACTGGCATCCGGTGGACGAACTCGACTACTGCAAAGATTTTGCTGCAAACCTGGATAGCGCAATGAAAAGCGGTTCAAGGAAAATAAAGGGACTGCACGAGCTTTAAGGTGTGAGGATGCCGTTCGGTTTGGAAGCCACAAAAACATTCGAGCGCGAATACAGGAAGCTCTCGCAAAAAAACAGCGAACTCAAAAAAGAAGTCGAATCAAAACTTTTCAGGATTGTCGAAGACCCTTTTGTCTTCGAGCCGTTAAGGCATCCATTGCAGGGCTTCCGGAGAACCCACATAATGAAAAGCCATGTGCTCCTCTATGCGGTGAACGAAGAGCAGAATTCAGTGCTGTTGGTGAAGCTCGAACCGCACGACAAGGTGTACAACACAGAACCGTTAAGAAAAAATTAAGGGGTTGAGGCGGGTATGGACGAAAAATTGTCAGGCAAACTCCACAAACTGGAGACCGGGGACAAAATCAAAATCAACGGGAAAATTTTCACAATAAAGGAAAAAATTGCCCACCCCGCACACGATGAATTCCACAGCCGCATAACAAGATTCGAATTGGGCGATGATTTTGTCCTGGAATTCGATTGGGACTGGAAATTCTTCCAATGCGTTCAAAAAAAAGGATTGCTTGGCTTTATCACGAAAAGGGCAGCCTATTCGGAGATAAAGGAAATAAAAATTCTTGGAAAAAAACAATAAGCAGGCCGCCTTCTTGAAAAGCCGCTCCTTTTAGCCTTTTCCAAACCAGTGTTATCGGTGCCGGTGTTTTTTCGGGTTCGTTCGCGAACTCTCTTCTCAAAAAACTCCGGCGCCGCTTCCCGAACTTGCCAAGCCTCCACTCCTTCCGGCCTTTGCCCTCCAATCCCGAAACCCTTAAATTCTGCCTTGTGCTATGATTAATTATGCCTTCAAGTGATTCGCCGAGGGAAATTTCAAGGGTTGAAATTCTCGAGCACCCTTTTTGTAACCTGCATCATTTGGAGTATGAGGCAATCCAGCTCACGCCGAAACAAATGAAGCACATGGCTGACAAATGGAAACAGCGCGTAAAGGAAATCGCTTCAGACCCGAACGCAATACTGGTCATTGTCAAGAGCAAGTACGAAGCTGGCGAATCCGCAGATTCGCATGGAAGGCGCAATGCCAAAGAAACAGCAGAATTGAGGGCGATTGAAAGCGATTTTTACGCTTATGCAAGAAAAATGCTTGAAAGGAGGGCGCGCGACGACAGGCCGGCGCCAGGAAACAGGCTGTTTTTGGAAATGGAGGCCCCGCGCACGGCTGCAGACAGCCATATAGACTTTGCAAGGTTCAGGAAGGAACTTGAAGCCCGCAATATGGAGCTCCACTCGAAAGCAGTTGTCTGGGCCTATGGGGCATACCAGGGCGACGTGCCGCTGGACAAGCGCTACCTAGAGGATTGGGAGAGAAGCGGCTGCGTCAACCAGGAATTCAGGGAATTCTGTAATGCATTCAATGCAAGGTTCGAATGGAAAATCGTTCCATCGCTTTCAGTCCAGCACAGCAGGCGCTCAAAAATATACGAAGGCAGGGATTACAGGGGTTCAATGGAAGCACCGCACCTCGAAAAATGGAGGGCTGCAATCGAAAGAAACAGGCAGGGATGGCAGCCCACCCGCAAAAGCACAAGGCCCAGGTAAATCCGCCAAGCAAAATACACGGTTAAACAAAGGCCGGCACATCACCTTCGCTTCAAATCAACTCCAGCGGCAAACAGGCAGGGCACGGAGTGAACGGAAAGGGAGAAAAGAACTGGGGCAAAGACAAGGCAAGGGAAAAGGAGACTTTAATTGTTTCGGGATTGCCTGGCTTTCTTCAGCCAAGTTCGCACAGCCACAATTGTTATTGCCGGCCAGAAATAGTTAATGCTTTACGTGGTTCCAGAAATCCAAAAAATTTGTTTTTGCTTTCATCCCTTTTCGAGTTCATGGAGCTCCTGTCCGGCCAGCCACTTTCTGTCCCTTGCCCTCACAATTCTTCCCTTCAATTCCAGAATTTTTTCAGGGTTCTCTGTCCTGGCTAGTTCTTTCCTTTCCGTAAGTTCCCGGATTGCACTTTCAAGGGTTTCAATCTGCCTTCTAAGCTGTTTCGCTCTGGCTTCTTTCCCGCCAGCAAGCCCCACAAGGGCCTCCCGCATTTGGGCTTTTGCTTTCTCTATTTCTTCCAGCCGCAGCTTTCGGTTTCTTGGATCCATTCTCTCGGAATCCAGTTCGGCTATTTTTGTCTTAAGACCCAGAACCTGTTCCCGGAGGAACACTCTCCTTTCTTCGGCCTGCCTTTGCAGTTCCTCCCCAAGCCTTTTCACCCTTACTTTTACTTCTATCGCTTGAGCCTTTATCCCCATAATGGCTTTTTTTGCCTTTGGACCGCGTAGTTTCGCCTTTCCTTTCCCGGCAAGCATCTGCTCGATTGCACGATTCCAGTATTCGCCGTTTCCAAGCATTATCGCGTCCTCCAGAATGCCTGGATTGTAGTGCTGCCATCTTTTCCAGGAAAAATCCTTTGTTTCCTTTTGCGCAATTCTATCGCAATAGGCTGCGTTCCTTCCGGTTATCTCCTTCACAGCCTGGAATGTTATAAGCGCCCTTATTGCCTTCATTGCCGGCGCCTTTGTTCCCCGCAATACCGGCAGCCTTCCCTGCCGTGCAAGGCGGCTCCGCATTGTTATGATGCTCCTCCGCTCGGCCCTGGTCTCGATTGCGGTTTCCCTTGCCCCCCATTCCCCGCTTTCAGACATTGCGTCAATCCTGCGCTGCCTCCAGGTTTTTTCAGGCATCAGGTTCCTTTCCTGCAAATCCCTCTTTATCTGCCTGACCGTGTAATGGCTTAATTTTGTGAAATTTTTCAGCAATCTTTCCGAGCCGATTCCAAGGCGAAGGGCTCGTTCAATAAAGCGCTCAGGGTCCTTTCCCCTCACAACCATGGTCTTTCCGCTGGGAAGCGTGAGCTCCCTGTCCCTTGTCCTCAGCCTTCCGTGGCCGGTCCTAAGCTTTTCAGGGCGGAACTGCAACCTTGACTTGTTTGGCTGCGGCATCAAACCAAAATAACGCAAAAAGAGAATTTAACCATTTCGCCAGCCGCCTTCCCCGAAACCCTTAAATTCTCTGGCTGCTTTATTGTCTTTATGGGGTTTATGAAAAAGGAAGTCAGGCTTTTTGGGGTGCTGCATGGAGCCCAAGGCCTGTCAATGGTGACACAGGAGCTGAAGCCTTTCCTGAAAAAGGGCGGAAAAATTGCCTTGGAATTGACTCCGGGGATGACAGATTTTTTTGAACGATTGCTTGTCAGGGGTTTGCCGGAAGAAAAACTGGTTTCTGCGATTGAAGCCAGGCTTAAAGGCGAAGCCATTGGGATATACGGAAGGGGCAAGATTCCGAAAGGATTTGGATACAGTACAGCCGATTTCCGTGCCTGGTTTGAAATATACAGGCTTGCAAGAGAAAAAGGAATGAAAGTTGTCCCGCTTGACAGCAAATCATTGCACAAAAAAACCAGCCGCATGAAAACAAAACAGGACAAAATTGAGCGCCCGCTAATAAAAAGCCAAGGGCAGGCAGGCGGAATTGAAAGATTCAGCATGCGGCCCGACCCTGAACTTGAAAAGGCTCGGGACAACCCGTTTTACAGGAAACTGCAGCAAACAAAGGTTCCAGCCAGAGAAGCCCATTTCGGCGAAGTTATCGAGAAAGAGAAGCCGGACTTGGTAGTATGCGGCACGGTACACCCCCCTGGCCTTGAAGACTTGAAGTTAAGGGGGATAAAATGGAAAACCGGTTCAGAGATACTGATGTTATCCCCCGAAATGCGCCACGTGGGCCTGGCAAGGCAAAACAATCAACAAACTCGCAAGAATGCACCGCATCTAAAAACAACACAAGACCGCCCTGCTTCACAGCCATTCAAGAAAACTGCCGCAAAGACAAAAAAAACGAGAAAACAGGCAAAATACGCGGAAAGGGGGAGCTGATTGGATAAGGGAGGGAGAAAAAAAGGAAGAGCAGTGGCCCGCCATATATTTATATATCTTTTTGATAGGTATTTGATAGGTGATGTTTTGTGGGCGAGGTTTTGGTTAGGTTTGAGGGAGCACAGGAAGTCATCCTTGACAGGCTTACAAAATTGGGTGTTTTCAAGACCAAGAGCGAAGCAATCCGCGCAGGATTGCTGGAATTAGGCAAAGAATACAAGGTCTTCGAAAACGCAAAAGACCTGGAAGACGAGCTTGCCGTCAGAAAAATGGCAAAAATCAGCATTGAAATAAAGGAAGGCAAGAGAAAGGTTTTCACAGAAGCGGAAGTAAAGAAAAAATACGGCTTTAAGTGATCGCCTTGTTCGAACTTGAATTCGAGGAAGCCTGGGACAAGCACTTCGCCAAACTTGACAAGACCGAACAGGAAAGGATTTGGAAAAAAATCCAGCAATTGAAGGCATTGGAAAAAGCGCGCCACTTAAAACACGGCCTGCCCTTCTTTGTCCTCGAAACAGGCCAGTACAGAGTCTGCTTTTCCGAAGAAAACAAAACCCGCACAATCCTCTTCGCAGGAAACCACAAACAATACGAAAAATGGCTCAAACAACAATAAGCCAGCGCCTGAAACCGACAGGTGACCACACCCACAAAAACGTGGTCACTCAACCACCCCTCTTGCCTGCCTGCGTTCACTGGAGGAAAAGGGAAGAAAAAATAATGGAAGGCGGCTATTTTGCCAATTTTTCCTGTTTTTTGATGAAACGGAGGATTGCCTGTTTTACCAGTTGATTGGCCGGTACTTGGTACAAGTAAGGTTCTTCGCCTCTTGGTCTTGCCAGTTCCGCTTTCCTTAACAGCACTTCAAGCCTGGCTCTCTCCTTCTGGGACAATTGTTGCAAGATCGTTCCGGCTGTCGCGGTTTCGGCGAACAAATCTAGTTGTTTTCTTGTCGGCGCACCCGTTGGCTGGCTTAATGCCCCATCAGACTTAAGGTTTGTTATTATCCGGCCAAAACCCCAATCCATTATCTGGAAACCGACTGCCCTGTCAACTTTTTCTTCAAGCAATTTTTTCTTCCGTTTTGCCGCGAGCTCACGCACTCTCCGCTTAACCCGCTGCGATGGGGCCCTAGCCCTAACTGCATCGCTGCGCCTGGCATCTCCAATCTTCGGCCTTGCATTCAAAACACACTTCACAACAAAACACCACAAACAATAACCTCAAAGAAGAATTTAACCATTTCGCCAGCCGCCTTCCCGGCCCACCCTCACAGCCATCCAAGAAAACAACGCAAAGACAAAAAAAACGAGAAAACAAGGCAAAATACGTATCGGCGATAGGGGGACTGGGCGGGCGAAGGAAGGGTTTTAGGCTTTTCTTTGCCTATATTTTAGGGGCTTTAATGAAAAAATTCGTGTTTTTTGGATTGCTCTTGGTTGGGCTTTTGTCTGGTTGCACGCTGCCGGACAATTCAACCGGGACCGGAACTCAAATCCTGCCCTGCCCTTATGATTGCTGCAATAATGCAAAATACGAGTTGAAGGGCTGCACTGCAGGAAAAGAATGCGTTGATTTCGCTTGCACTGAAAAAGCCTGCCCTTACGAGTGCTGTGACGGCTACACGTTTTTGAGGCGGGATTGCGCTTTCAACCAGGAATGCCGCAACAACCAATGTGTTACCGCCCACTGCCCATACGAATGCTGCACTGGCGAAACATACCTGAGAAAAGACTGCAGTGAAGGCTGGCAATGCTTAAACAACAAGTGCAGCGAAATCCCAAAACCAAAAATTTCAGTGCTGGTCGACGCCTGCCTGACAAGCCAAAACATAATGCAAGGTCTGGGCGAAGTCACAGACATATACTTAACCATAGAAAACTACGGAACAAAAGAAGCAGCCGACCTGAATTTGAGCGCGACAGCCAACGACATAGAAACAATAATGGCAGCATCCCACGGCACAATGACTGCCCTGCCTGCAAAATCCCAAAAAAAAGTAAAACTAACCATTGACACAGACTCCGCAACCCCAACAACAGCCAGCGTAACAGCCGCCTGCCCTGAATGCGATCCCCTCACCGTCACCGCCACAGAAGAAAACTGCCACTACGACATAGGCAAAATGCTCGAAACAGCCTCAAAATACCTGCCCGTGGTAGGGGGGCTGATTGGGTAGAGGGGCAGAAAAAAGACTAATTTTTACCCCTACAAAAATGGCAGGCCGGAAGTTTTTGCCTTCAAATGGGGCTGTTTTTGGCGTTTTTAGGCAAATTGTAGCCTTTTTTAGGCATATGAGGATTTCAAGAAAATCCAGGACCCGCTCCTCGAAGTCCTTTCAAAAGATGAAATAGAAAAAATAAGGCAGTTGCAGGAAAAAAAAGCCTTCAAGGTATTCCATTTGTCTGAAGAGCAATGGGAAATCTTTTCCGAAATCTTCGCCTACAACACGAACGCAATCGAGGGCTCCAGGCTGAGCCAAAACGAAGTCAAGCAAATCCTTGAAAAAGGCCAGTGGCCGAAAGACAAGACAAGGGAAGACATTTCCGAAGCGTACGGCGTAAGGGATGCGATAAAGTTCATCCGCGAAACAAACGACGGCCTTTCAATCGGACTAATCAAAAAAATCCACTGGCACGTTTTCAGAAACTCCAAGCCATTCGCAGGCAATTTCCGGTGCCTGGGCAACGAAGTCGCGGTCGTGGACGCTTTCGGGAACATAGTGCACCGCGGCGCGCCCTCCGAAAAAGTGCTCGAGTTGTTAAAAGAGCTCTGCACATGGTACAAAAAATTCAAAGCAAAATACCCGCCAATCCTTTTGGCAAGCATTGTCCACAACCAATTCGAAAACATCCACCCCTTCGAAGACGGAAACG
>JAPLVS010000042.1 GCA_026396995.1 Candidatus Iainarchaeum sp. | reverse complement strand
AGCAAAAAAAACAGGGAAAAAAATGCACATTTAAGCAAAAGTCCGCGCATGAAAACCACGCCTGCCGGCCAAAAACCCTAAAATGCCGGTATGCTTGCTACAAATAGGCTTTTTTAATTAATAAAATTATCTTAAGCCGATTTTAAGGCTGGGGGCAAAAAATGCGCTTTTCCTCCCCCAATCCTAGTCTCTTTTTTAATTGTTTTGGCTCATTTTCAGTCAAGAGGTGTTGTTTTATGCTTGTAAAGGATTTGAAATCAAGGGCTGCAATTGAAGAGATAGAGCTTGAGATTGTTTCAAAAGGAGAGCCGAGGGCTTTTGCCAGCGAAAAAGGCGAAGGAACTGTCTGCAACTGCGCTGCCAAGGACAAGAAAGGCGTGGAAGTTTCGCTCACCCTGTGGAATGACCAGATCGACCAGGCAAACGAGGGCGACAAGGTCAAAATCACAGAAGGCTGGTGCAGCGAATTCAGGGGCTCGCTCCAAGTCAGCACTGGCAAAAAAGGCAAGATGGAAATAGTGAAATAGTTCCCATTCAGGTTATAATTCGAGAACCAGATAAGGTGTCCTTTCATCCTGCTTGAAGCCGAACTTTTCCAGAAGATATCTTTCGAATCCCCCTGATGTCGGCATCACCGTGATTTTTTTAAGGCCTTTTGCCCTTGCAAGCCGCAGGGCTTCATCCATAAAAATCCTGAATAAAAAACGGCCTTTATATTCTTCGCGTGGTGCTATACTAAACTCCCTTATCAGGCGGCTTATGCTTTTAACCGGCGCCTTAATTGTGAGCGACTGGTTTTTATCTGTCCCTTTTATATATGCCGAATTTGATAAAATCGGATTATTAGAGGCACTTCCAAAAACATTGATGTTGCCGCTGGCATGCTCTTCAACTTTCCCTTCCGCGAAACTGGCTATTGAAATCACTCTTTCTCCAGAGCCATCCCAAGAAAACTTTGCAACATATGTTTCCCCGGCATAATTATGGTATGCCCTGAAATCCAGAGAATTGCCTTCCACAAGCCACCACCGGTTTTCAGGATGCTTTTCTGCAGCCCTCCTAATTTTTCCGAGGATCCCAATGCATTCCGCTTTGCCCAATGGCCTTACCGCAAGGTCCCTTTCCCTTAAAGGCTCGAATTTTTCAGCAAACCGCAGCGCTTCATCGGCGCTGCCGAATCTCTTTCCCAGCGTGGCACTAAGTAGAATCCTCCTCTTCTCAGGGCTTTTGGGAAAGCGGTCAAAAACAGTTTCCGCAACCCGTTCGACGCCAACCCGGTCTATCCCGGCCTGTTCTAACGCCAAGGCAATCCTTCCTGTTTCCCTGCGCAAGCGAGACCTATAACGGCCGGCAACCAAACCAGGCCTTTTCCCTTTAGCCATACAACACCAATAGAATAGCGCATTAGGAAAATTTAAGGGTTTTGCCTGAAACACCCCTTTATATCCTTTTCCAGTTTTTATCCCAGTATGGAATCCAGGAAAATCAGGCTGCTTGCGGGCTGCATTATTGTTTGCTTTGCCGCGGCCTTCATCGGCTCGGTTTTTACTGTGTCGAACATTCCGACTTGGTATGCTTCAATCAAAAAGCCGGAATTGACACCGCCGAACTGGGTTTTCGGGCCGGTGTGGACAACGCTCTACATCCTTATGGGAATCGCCCTGTATCTTGTGCTCGAAAAAGGCTGGAATGAGAAAACAAGGCTGCCGGTTGCGGTTTTTGCAATTCAGCTTGCGCTCAATACAATTTGGTCGATATTGTTCTTCGGCTACGGCCTGCTCTTTTTTGCGTTCATCGAAATAATCGTTTTATGGCTCTCTATCCTTGCCACCATTCTTCTTTTCAACAGGGTTTCAAGGAAGGCAGCCTTGCTCCTCGTGCCCTATATTTTGTGGGTTTCGCTCGCTTCCTATCTCACCTATTCTGTCTGGGTGCTGAATTAATCAAATCCGGCTTTTCAAACGCCCTGTGCAATGCATTCTTTTCCGTTGAAGCACTTGCTTTCCCCGCAGTCGCAGGTTTTCACTTCATGGCTGTCGCCAGGCCCGCAGCCGCATGCCCCGATAAGGCATGAGTTAGGGAAATCGCCTGCTGAAGTGCAGCAAAATGATGTTATTACTGTGCCGCCTGATTCAGTGCAGGCAGCTTCAGCTGATTTCTTTCCATCAGCATCCCCGGCAGTTTCAGGAGGCTTTGCTTCAGGTTCTTCCGGCTTTTCAGGCTTCGCTTCCTTTACCTCTTTCACTTCTCCGGCAGCCAGGTCCTTGCCGACAACCCCGCTTTTGGCAATATTTGGCATGAGATTATATTCGTAAGTCTGCCCTTTTTTCACCACTTGTATGTCGAAAACAAACTTCGTTTCGGTGTTTGCATCAATTGTGAAAGGCCTTGTTATCTGCAGTTTTTCGCTTGGAATCTTGACGTCAGCCAGATCGCCGCTTATGAGATATGCCTCGATTGCCTTGACATTAAGCTCAATTTTTGAATATCTGCCTGCCTCAAGCTGCAATTCGCCCACAGACAATGCGTTTTCCCCTATCAGCTGGACAAGGTCTGCCTTTGCATCATTCAATGGCATTTCCTTGAATCCCTTGTTTTCGTCCTCGAAAAATACCCTCGCGCTGTCAAATGTGACATTAACCGAGGAAAAATCGCCGATGTTGGCTTCCTCGTCTGAAACCAGCAAAACCAATTTTCCTGTTGGCGCCTGCCCTGCCGGAGGCTGCGAAGAGCAGCCAAGCAACAGTACAAGTGCTGCAAACAATACCGCAAAAAACACAGCTTTCATCACAAATCACCTTTATCTACTAGGGGCTGTATTCGATTAAAATGTTTCGATTGCGTTCGGATTTCAGGGAAAAAGGAATAAAAAGTCTTGCAGGCATGGTTTAATCGGTGTTAAAATTGAGCAAAAGCAAGAACTTGAAGCCTGCCACGCGCGCAGTGCACGAAATCCGCATGGATGCCATAGAGCAAAGCCCTGCAATGCCTCCAATATATCAGACAAGCACTTTCGCTTTTCCCAGCGCCGAATCGCTTGGCGAAAAGATTTCAGGCGGCCCAGACAATGAAGTATATGTTTACACGCGCGGAAGCAATCCCACGCAAAGGACTCTCGAGAAAACTGTTGCCGCAATCGAAGGCTCGGAAGATGCTATCTGCACCTGTTCAGGCATGGCCGCCATCACCCTTGTCGCAATGACTTTTTTGAAATCAGGCGACCATGCGATTGTAAGCAACGTTACCTATGGGGATACCCACGGGCTTTTCGAAAGCATAATGCGGAAATTCGGCGTTGAAACAACGTTCGTGGACACAACCGATGTGCAAAACATAAAAAAGGCGCTCAGGCCGAACACAAAAATTGTTTTTTTCGAAACGCCATCGAATCCGCTCCTTAGGCTTACCGACATAAAGGCAGCGGCGGCCATCACAAAGCCGAAGGGAATCAGGCTTGTTGTGGATAATTCCCTCATGAGCCCTGTGTTCCAGCAACCGATAAGGGAAGGCGCGGACATTTCAGTGCACAGCCTTACAAAATACCTGAACGGCCACAGCGATGTCGTTGGCGGAATAGTGCTCTGCAATAAAAAGGACCGGCTTGAGTTGAGGTCTATGCTTTTCACCACAGGCCCTGTGCTTGACCCGCATGCCGCCTGGCTGGTTTTAAGGGGCATCAAGACCCTTGAAGTGCGCATGAAAAAGCACGAGGAAAACGCCTTGAAGATAGTGAAATTCCTTTTATCGCATCCCAAAGTGGAAAAAGTATATCACCCTGCTGTCCCAGGGCACCCTGATGCCGCGCTTGCAAAAAGGCAGATGTCAGGAATGCCGGCACTCATGAGCGTTGAAGTGAAAGGCGGCTACAAGGCAGCGCTGGCATTCATAAACAAGCTGGAATTGTTCAAGCGCGCTGTTTCCTTGGGCGGAGTTGAAAGCCTTGCAGAGCATCCGGCAAGCATGACGCATGCGGTGATACCCAAAGCGCAGAGGGAAGCAGTAGGAATAACTGACAGCATGGTAAGGCTTTCGATAGGCATAGAGGATGCCGAGGATTTGATTGATGATTTGAGGCAGGCCTTGGAGGGCTGAGAATGCCTGTGGAAAAATGCCCGAAATGCGGAAGCAGGGAAATAGAGCGAGGCATGCTTTTGACAGGCAAGCCAGACCTTTTCAAGGCGGACAGGCAGGAACTGCTTAATTCAGGCCATGAATTCAGGCCTTTCGCGTGCCTTAAATGCGGGCATATCGAATTGCAGCTTTTGAAGCCCGAAGAGCTGAAGAAAGAACTGGAAAAATAAGTTTCAAGGTGAAAAGAATGGCAAGGCTTTCAAAACACGAATACAGGAAAATGCACCCGAGCAGTGATAATAGAAAGCATGAAAAGCAAAAAAAGGCTGCAAACCAGCAAAAGCCTGGAAAACCAGAGCAGCAATTTAATGCCAGCACTTTTGGACAGGGCCTGGTTAACACAACTCAGAACAGGAGTAAAGCTGTGGAAAAAGCCAATGCTGTTGTGGCAAGGCAGAGGCTTACAGGCTCTCAAGCCGACAAAATGTTTACTACAATAATGAATGCATATGATTCAGTGGTCAGGGGTCGTGTCGGAGTCAACAGGAAACACAAATAATAAGATTCGCTGAATCGCCTGTGTGCTGTCCATGCCTTAAGTTTACCCGAAAGCCAGCCTTTCCTTTTCCGTTCTCGTCATTTTCTTTATTTCAAATTCACGCCGCATAGCATCTCTTTTGGTGGCGAAGGCCTCACTGTAAACAAGCCTTACAGGCCTTTTTGCCCTTGTGTATTTCGCGCCTTTGCCTGCATTGTGCGCGTTCATCCTTTTTTGAAGGTCATCTGTCCAGCCGCAATAAAGTGAGCCGTCAGAGCATTCCAAAAGGTAAACATAAAAGCAAGGCAAAGGTTTCCTGCCTGCAAGGATGAAAAAGCTCCTTTTCTGCCGCGCCCAATCTATTTCAGTTTCACGAATGCTTTTGCCTTTCTGTGTTTTAGGATCTGAGCCAAGCAATTCAAGCTTTTCCTTTGCAAGCCAGCCAATTGCAGTGCCAAGCGAAAACGTTTTCTCAAGCGGATGGCAGTACTTGTCGGCAAGGTAAATCCTTTCGATTTCGCTTGCCTTCCGGC
>JAPLVS010000081.1 GCA_026396995.1 Candidatus Iainarchaeum sp. | reverse complement strand
AATACGTTGGAGCCTGCGACTTCTGGCATGCAGACAAAGTCGGCGCCGCTTTCATAAAGCTTTGATGCCTCGTCAAATGAATGCGCCCTTGCAAACACAACTATGCTTTTATTTTCCCCCTTGGCGTATTCCAGGAGCTTTTGGGCCGCAGGGACATTCGGGATTGTAATCACGAGAAGCCTTGCCTTTTCAAGGCCGAGTTTTTTCCAGATAATCCTGTTCCTTGACTCGCCGAGGAAAATGTTTATTTTTTCGCCCTTAAGCCTTTCAACAATGTCGGGGTCGTGTTCCATTACAAGCAAAGGCTGCTTTCCGTTCAGCAGGCGCGCAATCGAGCCGCCGACAACCCCTGCCCCGACAACCACTATATGGTTTGAGGCGCTTTTGCCTTCCTCGAGCCAGTCGACTTTCCTGTAGAATTTCCTGCTTTTCATTTTTTCCGGTATTCTCTCTGAAACCCAGAGAAGCCTGCTGTAAAACCATTCGGAGCTTTGCATAAAGTATGGGGTCAAAAGCATTGAAACCGCGATGACAAGGATTGTCACTGAATAGAATGCCTGGCTGAGAACGCCCTGTGAAAGGCCCTGGCTGGCGAAAAGGAATGAAAATTCTGAAACCTGGGCAAGGCCGAGCGCCACAAGCAATGAAACCCTTTTCCCGTAGCCTGCAAAGTATGTTATCGCGAAGAAAATAACCGGCTTTAAAACCAAAACAGTGAAAAAAGCCAGCGCAAGAATCAAGAGAATGCCTGGCGTGAAGGCGAAGGAAATCTGGAGGCCGAGCGTCACAAAAAAGATTGACACGAAAAAATCCCGTATGCCGCGTATCTCCTCAGATATCTGGAAATTGAATGGCAGCATTGAAAGGGAAAGGCCTGCAATGAATGCGCCTATCGCAAGCGGGATGTTGAGCATCTGGCTCAGGAACATGAACCCGAAGCAGGTTGATAGCGCTGCAAGATAGGTCATTTCGGAATCCTTTGATGCGAACCTGAAAATCCTGCCGTAAACAAACCTGCTCAGGAAAAAAGCGATTGAAAGCAGCACGATGCCTGCAAACAGCAGGCCTGAAAGGAATGAGGGATGCAGCATGTGCTCCCAGTTCCATGCAATCGGCATCAGCACAATGACTATCACGTCCTGCACGAGAAGGAACCCAACCATAAGGCGGCCCTGCATTGTGTCGATGGAGAAATTGTCTGAAAGCAGCTTTACAACAAGCATGGTTGAAGAAAATGCAAGCACTATGCCAAGGTAAAGCGCTTCGACCGGGGCAAGAATGTGGAATATCGAGGCAAAGACCAGCACAAAGGCAGCGGTAAGGAACACCTGCAGGGTGCTGCCGAAAAAAGCAATAAAGCCGAGCTTTTTGAGCTTTGCCAACTCTGATTCAATGCCGACTGAAAAGAGAAGGAAAGCGATGCCGAGCTCTGAAAGCAGCCTTATCGTGCCCCCTTCGCCTGCCAAAAGCGAAATTTCTGCGCCGAAAGCGCTTTTCACTGCAAGCGGGATGCCCCAAGGCCCTATGAGAATGCCGGCAATGATGTATGCCACAAGCGGTGGCTGCTTGAGCGCGCGGGCAATGAAGTTGAGGAGTGTTGCGGCAATGATTATGATGCCTATGTCCCAGACAAGGCCGAGCGGCTGTATTGTGGAAAGCAGTTCTGTAATCCCTGCAGCCATCAATTCACCTGTTTTCGGTTCTCCATTTCACTCCGTCCGGAGTGTCAAGCAGTGTAATGCCTTTCGCTTTCAGCTCATCCCTGATTCTGTCGGCTTCAGCGAACTTTTTTTCCTTTCTCAGCGTTTCCCTTTCCGCAATTCTTTTCCCTATTTCCAGGCCAAGGCCTGCCTGCGTTTCGAATGAGAAAACCTCGAAGACAGAATTGATTTCCTTCAGGAACGCAAGCGCTTTTTCGGCCTCTTCTCTGCCTACCTTGCCTTCGGTAATCAGCTTGTTCATTTCGGATTCAAAGGAAAAAATCGCGCTCCAGGCATTCGGGAAATTAAAATCGTCGTCCATCTCCTTGACGAAATGCTTTTTTGAGCTTTCAATTGCCCTTTCAACGGATTTTAAGTCGCCTTCCCCCCCAAAAATCTCCTGCAAACGCTTTATGAATTCGTTGAGCTTGCCTAATGTGACCTTGTATTTTTCCATTTCTGTTTTTGAAAAATTTATCCTGCTGCTGTAATGCGTCGAGGCAATGAAAAAGCGGAAAGCCAGCGCGTCAAAGTCCTTCAAAAGTTCCGGAATCGTGATAAAATTGCCAAGGGACTTGCTCATTTTCTGGCCTTCCACGTTAAGGAAGCCTGTATGCAGCCAGTATTTCACGAAAGGCTTAGTGCCGAACGCTGCCTCGCTCTGCGCGATTTCGTTCTCGTGGTGCGGGAAAACAAGGTCTACGGCGCCGCCATGGATGTCCACAGGGATGCCGAGATGCCTTGAGCTCATCACTGAACATTCTATATGCCAGCCAGGCCTGCCTTTGCCCCAGGGCGAATCCCATGAAGGTTCTCCAGGCTTTTCTTTTTTCCATACCGCAAAGTCCTGCGCCTGCTTTTTCTCGTACTTGTCTGTGTCAACCCTTGTGCCTGTCCTGCCTTTCCTGTGCCCTATCCCGCTCAGTTTCCCGTAATCAGGGAACTTTTCCACTTCAAAGTAAACTCCGTCATCTGTCTCGTAGGCAAAGCCTTTCTCCATCAGGCTCTGCACTGCCTTTATTATTTCCGGAATTTCCTGTGTCACGCGCGGATTCGCATCCGAAGGCTTTATGTGCAGTGCCTTCATGTCCTCAAAAAACAATTTTATGTTCTTTTCCCCGAGCTCGAAAATCGTGATTCCCTGCTCGTTCGCGCGCCTTATCATGTCGTCGTGGACATCCGTGAGGTTCATCACGAACCTGACCTTAAAGCCCCTGTATTCAAAATAGCGCCTGATGATGTCGAATGCAATGTAAGTGCGGGCATGGCCTATGTGGGCAGGGCCGTAAACAGTCGGGCCGCACACATACATCCTGACCTTTCCCTCATCCACAGGCTCAAAGGTCTCCTTTTTGCCGCCGAGAGTGTTCGTTAACCTTATCATCCAAACAGCCTTCAAAGCCTTGATTTTTTCTTCCAGTAAGCGCAGGTTTTTGCGGTTTTTTTGGCTGCAATGCCTGTGTACAATTCAGGCCTTTCAAGGAGCCTTTTCTCTGATTTTGAGAATTTTGCAATGAACGACGCCAGCGCATCTGCCTTCCCTGCCTCTGCAAGCACTGTCGAATTGCGCTCTTTCGCCTTGGCAGCAATTGCCCTTGCTGTTTCGTGCGCATTCGGATGGCCGTGCTTTGCAAGGAGGACATAGAGGGGTTCGGCTGTGAGCGAGCCTTTCGCCTTTTCGAAATTTTCCCTCATCTTCGCCCTGTCCACTTTAAGGCTGCTTACAGCGCCCTCCATTTTTTCGGCTGCAACCGCAAGCGCCACAAATGTTTCCTGATAGAAGCGGGCGGAAGCCGAATTCGTGAGGTCGCGCTGGTGCTCGCTGATCTGGTCCATGTAAAGCGTGATGGTGCGCGGCATGAATTCCTTCCAGAGGCTCTTGATGTTTTCAAACGTTACCGGATTCCTTTTCTGCGGCATTGTCGACGAGCCGACCTGCTCTTTCCCGAATGACTCTGCCACCTCCGATATTTCGCTTCTTTGCAAATGCCTCAAATCGTCCGCAAGGTTCGCGATTACGCCGAAGCATGAAACAACCGCGTGCTCAAGATCAAGCATCTGCTCCCTTGGTGCAATCTGCGTCGAAACCCTTGCGGTTTTCAGGCCTAACCTTTTCATTAGTTCGGCTTCCACAGCTTCAGGGTCCCTGCAAACCAATGAAAGCGCGTTCGAGGCGCCGACAGCGCCGCTTGCCTTTCCGGCAAGCGCGTCCTTTGCCTTTTCTATGGCTTCAATCCTTTCCCCGAGCCTTTCAACGAACTCGGCAATCGCAAACCCGAAGGTGATTGGTTCTGCGAACTGGCCGTGCGTCCTGCCAATCTGCAGCGTGTTTTTTTCCCTCAATGCGAGTTTTATGAGGGCTTTTTCGAGCTTTTTCAGCTTTGGAAGTATGATTTTTTCAGTGCCTTCCTTGAAGCGCAGCGCGTTCGCTGTATCGACCACGTCATAGCTTGTAAGGCCGAGGTGCACATAGGGCTTTTCCTTTTCGCCCAGGTTTGCGCAGATGCAGTTGACAAGCGCCTTGATGTCGTGCCTTATCCTTTCCTCTTCCCTGTAAACATCGGCAGGCTTCACCCTGAGTGCGGCGCTGACAATGTTCTCTGCAGCTTTTTTCGGTATTACTTTTTTTGCTGCAAGCGCTTTAGCGTATTCTGCCTCGACCCTTGCCTGGTAGCGCACCTTTGCATTCTCTGAAAAATATGGCGATATCTCTTTCACAAGCCTTTTGTTCCCGCCGTAATACCTGAAATCAAGCGGGCTGACGCAGTCATACAAACCGATAAATCCATCCATTGTTTTCACCTTCGGAGCCCTAATAATACCGTCGAAGACATATAAATTCGTTTGCCCTGCCGGTTTCCGAGACTTCAGCGCCCAAGCCAGTCAAAGGCGCATGCCTTCGTTTGCCCTGACCCGACACGCCTTCGGCGCTGCCTACTATGCCCTTAAAGCCGTTGCAGCAGCCAATCCTTCCAGTGCCAAAATCGCCAAAGAGCTAAATTGGCAATCACGGCACCTTCCAAAACGCCTAAGGCCGGCAAGATGATGGCATAAAAAGCATTTGCATCAAAGGGCTCCAGCAGAAAAACTCGTTCTTCCGGCTTTTGATTTGGTGCTCTTGGCAACCAAGCAATTTGTTTCACGACGCGCGAGCATAACAAGAATCTTTTTTTTCCCGGTCTTGGATTTTGTCGCAAATTAATGGATCTTGTTTGGCTATGGCGACATCATGATAGCAATAATCTTTGTACATTTGGTATTGGATTTTGTCACAAATTGAAGGATCCTGTTTGGCTTGAGCAACATCAGAATAGCAAGTATCTTTGGTCCCTTGGTCTTGGATTTTGTCACAGATTGAAAGGTCTTGTTTTGCCTTGGCAACATCAGAATAGCACTCCTCCTTGTAGCTTGGGTTTTGGATTTTACCGCATATTGAAAGGTCTTGTTTTGCTGCAGCGACAGCGCTATAGCAATAGACTTTACCCTCTTGGTCTTGGATTTTGTCACAGATTGAAAGGTCTTGTTTTACCATGGCCATAGTGGAATAATAGCAAAAGTTTTCGTCTGATTGGTCTTGGATTTTTTCACAGAGGGCTGGATCTTGTTTGCCTCCGGCAATGGTTGCGTAGCAATTATCCCTTTCATCTTGGTCTTGTATCTTTTCACAAAGTGATGGGTCTTGTTTTTGTTTTGCTATAGCGACATAATAATAGCAGCCATCTTTTCCCGGTTGTTCTTGGATTTTATCGCAGAAGGATGAATCCCTGGCAACAATGCCATAGCAGCGATTTTTGACTTCTTGGTCTTGAATTTTGTCACAGGCTGATAGGTCTTGTTTGCCTAGGCCGACAACGATATAGCAATGATCCTTGGAACTCTGGCCCTGGATTTTTTCACAGAGCAATGGGTCTAATTTGGATATGGCAAAATAGTGATAGCAACTATCCTGAATCCCCCGTGGGATTTTATCACAGAGGGAAAGGTCATATTGTTCCTCGATAATATGCAAATAGCACTCCTGCTTGGTACTAATGGAGTCGACATAAGCTTGGTCTGGTATTTTTTCACAAATTGATGGGTCTTGTTTTTTGTAAGCAACCCGGGCATAGCAGTCATTTTTGCGTAGTCCTGTTCCTTGAATTTTTTCACATAGTGCTGGATCTTGTCTGTCTTCAGCAATATCGGAATAGCAAATGTCTTTGTCAGCTTTGCCCTGAATTTTGTCACAATCCGAAGGCGTTTCTGACTGCGAGGGAGTTATCGTTATTGAGGGCACCGCGGAAGGCTTTGGTGAAGATGTTGGGGCTGGGGTTGGCGTTGTTGTGCATCCTTGCAAGAACGAAAGGCATAAGACTGCCATAAAAATTGCGATGAGGGAAGGATTTAGGTTCATGCAACTATATTCGGTTTTCTTATTTAAATAGTTAACTGGGCGCTCTCTCCTTAAAAGGCATATGAATTTATTTGCACTCCTCCAGAAACATAGTTCTATGGACGCAAAAGCAGAGGAATTGCTTGCCTCTTTTGACCTCCACCGCGTCGACCTCGGCCTTGAAAGGATAAAAGCCTTCCTGGATGCGTGGGGCAATCCTGAAAAAGGCATGAAATGCGTGCATGTCACTGGAACAAACGGCAAAGGCTCTGTAAGCACTTTTATTGCCTCTGCCCTGAAAGAGGAGGGCTTCAAGACAGGTCTCTATTTGAGCCCGCATCTCAAGGAATTTGGGGAAAGAATCCAGGTAAACAGCTCTCTGATAAATGAAAAAGAACTCGAACGCCTTGTCCTTGAGGCAGGCGAACTGAAGAAAACTACTGGTATCGACCTTTCCTATTTCGAATTCATCACAGCCATTGCGTTCAAGCACTTTGCTGAACAGAAATGCGATTTCGCTGTCCTTGAAGTCGGCATGGGCGGAAGGCTGGATGCCACGAATGTCATAACGCCAGAAGTCAGTGTTATAACGCCGGTAAGCATAGAGCACTCGAAACACCTGGGGGATACTATTGCAAAAATCGCTGCAGAAAAGGCAGGCATAATAAAGCAGGGCATTCCTGTCGTGAGCGCTTCCCAGGAAAAGGAAGCCCTCGAAGTAATCGAAAAAAAATGCTCGGAGCTCAAAGCGCCACTCTCGCTTCTTTCAAGGGATTTCTCCTACATAAGGCGCAATGCCTCGCTAGATTCGCAGGAATTCGATTACTGCTCCGAAGGCCTGGACTTGAAGGGCCTTAAACTGCATTTGCTCGGAAGGCACCAGTTTGTCAACGCGGCAGTTGCAGCAAGAACACTGGAGATTTTGAAAGTCAGCGAAAAGTCCATTCGGAAAGGCCTTGAAAAAGCCTTCATCCCAGGCAGGTTCCAGATTATACATAATAAGCCTGTTGTCCTGGCTGATGTCGGCCACAATCCTGGCGCAGCGCGCGTCCTGAAAGAGGCGATAAGGGAATTGTTCCCTGAACAGAAAGCGCTTTTCGTGCTCGGTGTTTCGGATGACAAGGACATAAACGGCATTGTTTCGGAGCTCCTGCCTGTGGCAGAATCCTTTATCTGCACGCAGGCAAAATTCAGGGCAATGGATACTGAAAAAATAAGGCTTTCACTTTTGGAAAACGGTTTCACAGGAAATATTTCAGTCGAAAAGGACGTGAAAACCGCTGCAGGCCTCGCCCTCTCCCAGAAAAAACCCCTCACTGTCTTCACAGGCTCCTTTTTCAGCGTCGGGGAAGCGCTGGAAGCAATGCAGTAAAGGTTAACTATTTGGAATGAGTATTAACTGCATGGACTGGAAGGAATTCCTGAAGCCGACGAAGAAAAAGGTTTTGTTGGCATTGGTTCTTTTTGCATTGCCGTTCCTAAAAAAGTCTTTTTTGGCCTGATATGTTTCATAGCATTTATATGGATTTTCGGGATATGCCTAACCTTGGCGGTTGGCTTGTACAATGATATCTTTTCGAGACCATGTTCAGCAAACACTGACTGTTCCTGGTGGTGCGATCCATATGCCCACAACAGCCGATATATCCCCCTTTACGACCCTTTTACGCTTTATGACTGTTTTACGCCAGCAACTCCAATCTGCGAAAAAAATAGGTGTGAAGCAGTTTTGTGGAACAACGCAAAAAGCCTCCAAGAATGCAATGCTTACCTTGAAAGATGCAATGCAAGCGGTAACCCAGCTTGCCAAAACGGCAAAGATTCCTGCCTATTCCACCTCGCACTTTATGGGGACAAGAATGCCTGTAATTTAATTGAGGGGGCAGGACTGCGGGACTACTGCAAATCCGAAACACAAAAGTGAACACCCAAGCAAACAGGCTGCCAGTCAACAATCGCACCCAAACGATTAAAAACAAAATCAGTTCCTATTATTTCCAATAGTTCATTTTAATTCGGGGGGCTTTAGTTATGGATGTTTCTTCATTCTTTGACAGGAAAAAGGCTTTGTTTGTAGCGATTTTCGCTGTCCTTGCTTTTGTTTCTGCAGGAATAAACTTTTCCTCACTGCTCGGCACGCAGAACCAGTCGTTCACTTATTTCCAGTTCTTTGCGCCTGCGACAGGCTTCTTCCTGGGGCCATTGGCTGGGGCAATAAGCGTTCTTGCGGCGCAGGCCGCAGCGCTTCTGGCAGGCGGGGACTTTTCGCTCTTCAACATCGCAAGGCTTGCCCCGATGTTTTTAGCAGCCTATTATTTCGGTGCAAAAAACAAGAAATTCGTTGCACTCATTCCGCTTGCCTGCATGGCTTTGTTCATAGCGCACCCTGTCGGAAGGGAAGCATGGTTTTATTCGCTCTTCTGGCTTATCCCGCTGGCAGCCACACTGTTCAAGGAAAACCTTTTCCTTAAAAGCCTGGGCGCCACGTTCACGGCGCACGCCATCGGCGCTACCGCATTCATTTACCTGCTGCCAAGCACCCCTGCCTTGTGGGCAATGCTTGTGCCTGTGACAGCAGTCGAAAGGCTTTTGTTTGCCTGCGGGATTTCGGTTTCCTTCATCGCTTTCAACTATGCGCTTTCCTGGATTGACGCAAGGGTTCCGCTGAAAGCAGTCAGGCTTGACCCGAAATACACGGTGAAATTCAATGCCTCTTAATGAAATGCACTTGGGTAAGGTAAAGGAATTCGACCCTGAAATCTATAGCCTTATAGAGAAGGAAAAGGAAAGGCAGATGGAAGGCATCGAGCTTATCCCAAGCGAAAACCTTGTAAGCCAGGCAGTCCTGGAAGCGCTTGGGACAGTGCCCACAAACAAGTACAGCGAAGGATATCCCGGGAAAAGGTATTATTCCGGGAATGAATTTATAGACGTGATAGAGAATGCCGCAATCGACAGGCTGAAAAAGCTGTTCAATGCAGAGCATGCGAATGTCCAGCCTTTAAGCGGCGCGCCTGCAAACATGGCCGCATTTTTTGCCTTCATGAAGCCAGGCGACACGCTTATGGGAATGCGCCTTGACATGGGCGGCCATCTCACGCACGGCCACAAGGTCAATTTTTCAGGCACAATATTCAATTCTGTGCAGTATATGGTGGACAAGGAAACAGAACTGATTGATTTTGAGCAAATCCGCAAAACTGCCTTGGAAACAAAGCCAAAACTGATCCTAAGCGGCTATACCGCTTACCCGCGCTCGATAGATTTCAAGCAGTTCAGGGAAATCTGCGATGAAACAGGTGCAATCGCGATGGCAGACATAGCGCACATTGCCGGGCTTTGCTGTGCAGGGGAACATGAAAACCCTGTGCCATATTTCGATGTTGTGACAACCACAACGCACAAAACACTGCGCGGGCCGAGAGGCGCGGCGATAATGTGCAAAAAGGAGTTTTCAGAGCAAATCGACAAGGCTGTTTTCCCTTTTTTGCAGGGCGGGCCGCACGAAAATGTGATTGCGGCAAAAGCGGTCGCTTTCAAGGAAGCGCAGCAGCCTTCGTTCAAGCAGTATGCAAAGCAGATAGTGAAAAACGCAAAAGTGCTTGCAGAAACGCTCATGGAAAAAGGCAACAGGCTGGTTTCAGGCGGAACAGACAATCATTTGATGCTTGTTGATGTTTCAAAGAAAGGCCTTACAGGAAAAGAAGCCGAAGCCGCGCTTGAAAAATCAGGGGTTTACTGCAATAAGAATACGATTCCATTCGACCCGCGCAAGCCATGGGAACCGAGCGGAATCCGCCTTGGCACGCCTGTCGTGACCACGCGCGGCATGAAGGAAAGCGAAATGAAGGAAATAGGGGCAATAATCGACTCTGTCCTGGAAAAGCACGACGATGCATCAATCAAAAAGGCGCGCGAAAGGACAAAGGAATTGTGCAAAAAATTCCAGTTCTATAAATGAGCGCAGGTTCAAGCCTTTTCTTTCAGGTATTCGCCTGAAATTATCTTGTATGTATCAAGCCGCAGCCTTCCAATTCCCATTATGCGTTTCCTGTTTGTGGGGCATAAACATTGTCTCCTTTTGCCCTTCCTGTCACGGTCATTCTGATTTTTTTGGCTCTCTTGAATGCCCTTGCGACTTTCGCATTCCTGGAAAACGGATTTTTCGGCATATATTATAATCTGACACACCCAATTATTTAATCATTCCGTTACTTGCCTTTTGCGCAATCCACAACCCTTTTTTCTGTCACAATCTTGTGCACTCTCACGTCGTGCTTTTCCGCGGGAATTTTTTCCACAAGCTGGCATTCGAATGCAAGGCCGATAATCGGGACGCTTTCAGGGAGCCCTGCAAGAAAGCGGTCGTAATAGCCTTTGCCATAGCCGAGCCGATGGCCTGTTTTGTCGAAAGCAGTTCCGGGAACGAAAATCGCGTCTATTTTCCTGCAGTCCTCGACCTTGAGGCAGCAGTCTTTCGGCTCGAAAAATTTGCTTTTTTTCTGCAAATCGTTCAATGAAAGGATGCAGCGCATCTCCATTTTCTGGTGGTCAAGCACCGCAGGCACTACAACCCTTTTGCCTGCATCGAGCAGGTCTTCAATCAATGAATCTGTCCTTACTTCCGAGCCGCTGTTGACATAGCATGAAACAGTTCCGGCGGACTGGATTTCAGGCAATGAAAAGGCCTTTCTGGCTATTGCCGTGCTTTTTGCAGTCGCTTCATCTTCGCCAAGCCCGCGCCTTTTTTCAAGCGCCGCTTTTCTTATGCTGTCTTTCATGCATTCAAAAGCAAGCACAGTAATGTTTTTAAATGAGGAGTGGATAATAATAGTGTTCCAGGTGAAATCGTGAAACGCTTCTACCTTGCAGTCGCTTTTGCGACATTGCTTTTATGCTCAGGTGCATCAGTTGCAGGTTTTACACCCGTGATTACCTGGCTTAAGGTCGGCGATGTTAGCATGGCAGCCGGGCCGACTACATTGCTGGTTTCTGCACAATGCTATGACACCGATTTAGGCAAAGAAATACCCAGCGGCAGCACCACAATCGACCTGAAGTTCTTTCAAAGCTCTGGAATGCAAATCACCACCCCGCCCCCGACTCCAAGCAATATAGCTTGTTCAAGCGGGCCGACTCCAGTGCCTGTTTCAATAACTTTCCCTAACCCTGGCGTTTATTATGCGGAAGCAACCTTTTCAGGTTCATCTCCAGGCATTCCTGAAAAAGCATGGTTTGCTGTTTCAAGGCCTTTTCCTATAATCAATGTGCCTGATGCAAATCCGTTGGCCGCGCTGGCTGCATGCGTTTCAGTGCTTCTTATTTCAGGCAGGAAAGCAAAGAAGAAGTGAAATCGGTCAGGCTGAAATCTGGTTCCGGCTGCTCAGAATGCCGAGAAAACAAGCGAGAAGAACAGCACTACTATCATCGAGCAGATGTACAGGACAATGCTTTTCAGGATGCCTGAATTTGTGGCAGCCCTGATTGTAAGGAAAGGGTAAACGAACAGCATGTAAAAGAGCAGTACAAGCGCAATTGCTGCAACGACAATCATTCCAAGGCCGCCGCCCAAAAGCTCTTCGCCTTCAGCCGGGACAAGCTTGGAAATGTCTGTTTTTATGTTGTGCTCGGCTGCGAATGCCCCGAGCGCGCCTGTGTCCCTGCTTGCGACAAGGTTAAGGAACTCTGTTGTTTCAAGGGAATCAAGCCTTGCATCTTTTGCCACCCTTGCAATCCCGAAAAGCTTCGGGGCAAAGGCGAAAGAGGCGAAGAACATCAGAAGGATTACGAGCGCAATCAAAAGCCACATCATTGCAAGAGAGGAATATATCGCCGAAAATTTTCCCTTCATCGCCTTGCCTGCCGCAAGGAAGCCGAAAAAATACACTGCCGCAGAAATGAAAATCCAACCGAGATAGTTTTTGATTGTATAGGCGGCAAGCCAGGCCCAGTCAATTCCAAGCGATATTGAGAGGAATGCCAGGAGCGTTATTACCGAAGGCAAAACAACGAAAAAGAGGGCTGTGCCGAAGCTTGGCTTTTCCCCGGCACTTTTTATTGTGCGGCCTGGAAAAACGAAAAAATTCACCGGATTAAAATCCATCTGTCCACCAAAACATTCCAACCATCTAAATAAGCGCATTCCCTTTATTTATTTTTTTCCATTGCCTTCTTTTCGGGTTTTAGCTTGTTTTTCCGGCTTCTTTTATCCTTTTGAGCATTTCAGCAGCCTTTGCATCCTTCTCGAAATGGCTCCGTATTGGCGAAACGATTTCATCAATATAAAACGCCACCGACTTTTTCAGGTCCAGCGGGTGCAATTCTTTTGCCTTGAACGCGTTCTCAAGCTCCTGGTAGCTGGCAAAGGATACAGGGCCGCCGAACTTTGCAGGCCTTTCCACCTTCATTTCCTTGAATTTTTCGAATACCAGGTATTTCGAGTATTCGAGCAGCGGGTTGTTTTCCGCAACACCGGCAAGGCAGTACGCGTCCATTACCTTTTTCTCTATCTCTTCCTTTGAATCGTGCACGAAAATGCTCGATTCCGGCTTTGATTTTGACATTTTGGCCTTTATCGCGTCCTCTTCCTTCAGGCCCTGCAATCCCAAAAGCATGTGGTGGTGCACTGCGACAGGCTTTTTCCTCCCGAATTTCGGGGCCAATTCCCTTGCAAGGATGTTCGCCCTTCTCTGGTCTAAGCCGAGCTGGCAGATGTCCACATCAAGCATGAAAATGTCGGCAACCTGCATGCTGGGATAGAATTGCTGTGCGACAGTGAGCTCTTCGGCTTCCTCCCTGCCTGCGACAAGCATCGCCCTCAGGTTCCTTTTATTGGAAAGGTTCCTTGCAATGTTGAGCACTGTATCCCAGTATTTCAGCGAATCCATGAGTTCTGAAGCCCACACAACATTCAGCTTTTTCACAGGGATGCCTGCAGCCTTCCAGACCTCAACGAAATACTCGCCGCAAGCGTGGATTGTTTCCATGTTGCCGTCGAACTTGTTGTTCACAAAAGCGAAATAATCCGCAAGGTAAAGCGTGAAATCAATCCCGGCATCCATCAGTTTCTGGATTGTAATCGTGCGGTAAACAGCAAACGGCAGGTGCGCAAGCCCTGAAGGCTCAAAGCCGTCGTATGCCTTGAGCTGCTTTCCTGAATCAAGCATCTGCACAAGCTCTTCCCTTGTGACGATTTCCTCGGCAATGCTCTCGATCAATGCAAGCCGCTTCTCGGTTTCCATTTTTTTACACCTATGATAAATTATGACTGATATATTAATAATCCTTTTAGGGTTTGCGCTGGCTCCTTGGCCTTGGCATGCGCGTTTCCTTTTTTCTTTTTGGAATCCAACCAGGCGGAATCGGTTCGCCTCTTGCCTTTAGCATGGCTATCAGCATGTCGTTTGCCTCTCTTTTGGAAAGGTCTCCTCTGCCAGCAACGTAAGCCCTGAGGATTTCTGCTTTCTTTGTTTCAGGCGGGTCCCAGCCGGCGTCCATCATTCCAGTAAAGACTTTATCTCCGGCATGCTCTTTCCTGACCTTGTCCCTGGCTTCTTTTTTTGTCGGGGAAACCCAATGCCCCATTGGCAGGGCTTCCCTTTTTTCAGGCCACTTTATTTCTGTCGGCCTGCGCCAGGAGGATTTGCTGAGGAAACCAGTGAATTTCCTCAAGGCATCCAAAAAGTCAGCCGTATAACCCCCTTGTTTGGAAACATCCAGCACTCTTATGCCTGCAGGAATCCGTTCCAGAACGCTTCCCTCGCCGACTTGTTCATAATGGATGTTTGAAATAGCCAAATGCGATTTAGGGCTAATCCTGTTTATCTTTTCGAGAACATCCAGTGCGGAATGCCTGCCCCCGGTTTCGACTGAAATGTCGCAGATTACCAGGTTTATTTTCCGCCTTTCGGCAATTGCAATGCCTTCCTTAGGGGTGTCAACGTGCAATGTTTCCGCCCCGCCTGCAAAAAAATTCCAAGCCCTGAAAGTGATTCCGGGGTGAAGCGGCGGAGCCACCCGCCCGATATAAAGAATTGTCTTTGTCGGCCCTGATTTTGCCATAATTAAATATGCCTTTTTGGGAATAAAAAGCCTTCTAAAACAGGATAAACCCATAAAAGCCTTTACTGGCTTTTCTTTAGCATGCCTGAAGGGAAGGTTTTGGCTTTCGGGGCGTTTGACCTGTTGCATCCCGGCCACTTGTTTTATCTTGAAAAGGCCAAAAAGCTGGGTTCGGAGCTTGTTGTCGTGGTGGCAAGGGATAAAACCATCGAGCAGGAGAAAGGCCATGCGCCTGTGCAAAGCGAAAAGGAACGCCTTGAGATAGTGAATGCCCTGAAGGCTGTGGACCGCGCTGTTTTGGGCGAAAAAGGCGGAAACAGGCTTTCGGTCATTGCAAGGGAAATGCCTGAAGTGATTGCCTTGGGTCACGACCATAAAATCGCAAAAAAAGAGATAGAAACATACCTTGCGGAACAGGGCCTTTCATGCAAAATCGTGCGCCTCCCTTCGTTCAGGCGCAAAAAATTCAAGAGTTCGTTGACCAGAAAAAAAATCCGCAGGGGAAAGGACGAACTAGGGCTTGACAAGATGAGCTTTTAGGGTTTTTCTGCAGTTTTCTCGGAAAGTATTCTCTGCATCAAAATATTGTCCTTGTATTTCCCGCCTTGCTTGAATGCGTTCGGCAGGTAGCCGTATTGCTTGAAGCCTGCTTTTGCGAAAAGGCTTTTCGCAGGCTCGTTGTCGTGCTGCACTTCCACAAGGACAATTTCAATTCTTTCAGGCAGGGTTTTCAGGGCTTCCTTTACAAGCGCCTGCGCTATGCCTTTGCCTCTTTGCGCCGGGTCAACTGCAAGCGAATAAATGCTTGCAAGGTGCGCGTGGTTTGAAGAGCCGAGCTTCACAAGCACGTGGCCTGCAATATTCGAGTCTTTTTCAGCCACAAGCCTCCACTGCGAGCTGAGCGCAAGCGCCCTTTTCACTTCCTGTTTTGCCCTTGTGATGCCCCAGTGCGGGAAGATATGGGATAAGCCCAGCGCATCGTTTTCTTTTATTTTGCGGATTTCAAAATCAGGCATCGCATTCACTTATTTTGGCTGCGGCTCCCTTTCATCGCCGATTCTTCTGCTTGCATGGCTTTTGCCGACATCGATTACAAAATCAGGATGGATTATATCGCGGCCGACAAGCACAGGATAGGCCATTTCAGAGCGGTCTGTGAGTGCAAACCTGACTGTTTTCCTGACGCCGTGCAATACAAGGTCGCCTTTCACTATTGCCCTGCGGTTCCAGCCTTTGCCGTCGCTCCTGCATTTGACCCTTGAAGTGCTCACAATCGGGCCTAAGCCGGCCTTGGCTGCAACCCTCATGTCCACGCTGGAGCGGCTTGCGCCGCTGTCAATAAGGGCTTTTGCCTCGACAGTGGCCTTGGAGCCGATTATTGTGACGCTTTCGACAAGGCCCAATACCTTTTTTTCCGGCAAAGCTTCCTGGTTTTTTTCTTCTGGCATTTCCTATAAATTGAAAAACAAAAAGGATTTAAAGGAACGCATAGGCTTAAAACGCAGTAAAACAGCCTTTTAGCCTTTAAAAAACCAAGTCCTTTTGCTGCAGGCCAACAGAAAGGGTTTTATTCCTTCAACCTCCTTTACGTATTACTTTTTGGCATTGGTTCAATTGATGAGCATACATTGAGGCAGGATTAAAGCTCACGCAATTTGTCGAGCCATTGCTCGATGAAATCGAAAGGAGAGGCATTTACTGCCAGGTAAAGGCAGGCTCGCACTATGCCCTCTCAAACGAGCCATTGCAGACAACCACCCTGAACGCATATGCAGTGAAAATACCAAGGACTTTTGTTTTCAGGAGCCAGGGAAAGGTCAAAATCCTCGCGAACAAATTGTCATATCCGGCGCTTGTGAAAACATTCGCCAAAGGTGAAAAATCCCAGCGCTTTATTGTGGATTCGCAGAAATCGCTCCTGGCAATGGCCGAAGGCGTAAAGCACGAACTGGACGGCATGATTGTAAGGGAATTCATCGAGGGCGATATAGACCAGTGCGCTGTCATAGGCAACAAGGTCTACAACATCCAGAGAAAATTCGAAAAAGGCGTCATACAGCCTGCAAAAAAAGCCAAAATGTCAAGCCTTTCATCAAAAGACACTGAAACAGCAATCCATGCAGCAAGAATATGCGGCTGCGACATCGCCACAGTCAAAATGTGCAAGGGCTATGTATTGAAAGTGAAGCCGCTTGTTGACTTCCTGCTTTACAACCGCAAGACAGGCGCAGACCTTTTAGCCGATGTAACCGAACTCTTCGCAGAAAAAACAGGCTTTGTGAAAGGTGAAGGAAAATGAGCGAAAAATCCCTTGCAATCATTGCTGCAAGCCACTACAACAAGCAAAACAACAAAGTGCTGATAGCCGAAGCCGAAAAAGCCTTTGACAAGGTTTTGTTTGTGCCGATAAACAGGGTCATGATTGCTGAGGAAAAAGGCGAATCAAAGCTGCTTTTCAAGGGCATAAATTTGCTGGACTTCGATGCCTGCTATCCGCGCTTCGGCTCAAAAGACTATTTCATGGGCGAAGCAATCCTCAGGATTCTCGACAACTCCAAAATCTACACGCCTGTCTCGATTAAAGGATTCCAGTTGTCGAACCACAAGTATTATTCTATAAAAAAGCTTGCAGAGGCGGATCTGCCGACTCTTCTCACGGCCCTTTCCTCATCCCCTGGAGTCGTGAAAAAGATTTCAAGCGAATTCGATTTCCCGCTTGTGTTAAAACTCATAAACGGGTTTGCAGGCAAAGGCGTAATGCTCATAAGCGACGACGGGCAGCTGAAATCAATCCTTGACACGGTGCACCTGTTCGAGGAATACATTTCAACGCAGAAATACATTGAAAGCAAGGCTGTCGATTTCCGGTGCTATGTTTTCGGCGAAAAAGTGCTCACAGTGAAAAGGACAGGCGCAAAGGACGACTGGAGGGCGAATATTTCGCGCGGCGGCAAGGCGGAAATCGTTCCGGACAACAAAAAAATGAGCGAAGCCGCCGTGAAAGCCTCAAAAATCCTCGGCTTCGACATCTGCGCAATCGACTTCATCCAGACCAAATCCCAGCCCGAGGGCTTTGCAATCATCGACGCCAACTTCCAGCCAGGACCGTTCAGAAAATTCCTCGGCACCACAGTGCCGAAAGACATGATGGAATTCATCCGCGCAAAAGCGGAAAAGGCAAGGAAATAATTCAGAACAAGTCCAGTGTCTGCATTCTTTCCGCGCCGTAGCTGATTATTTTGATTGGCACGCTGGTTTCGCCCTGGACAAAGCGCAGGAAATCGATCGCTTCCTGCGGCAAATCATCAAAAGAAGAGATTTTTGGCGGGAGTTCAAAGCCCTTGAACGACTTATATTCCGGCTTGCATTTTGCAAGCACTTCGGTATCATAAGGCACTTTATCAAACACCTTGCTTCCTGCCTTGTAGGAAATGCACGCCTTTACCTCTTTCTGGCCTGAAAGCACGTCCAATTTAGTGATTGCAAGGTCAGTGAAATTGTTCCACATGTGCGCTGTCCTAAGCATAGGCAAATCAATCCAGCCGATTCTCCTCGGCCTTCCGGTGGTGGTGCCGAATTCAGCGCCTTTTTTCCTCAACTGGTCTGCAAGGCTGCCCTCAATTTCTGTAATGAAGGGGCCTGAGCCTACGCGGGTGCAGTATGCTTTTGCAACGCCTGTGCAGTAGCTTATTCTGTTAATGCCCATCCCGATTCCAACAAGGGCACCGCCTGCAAGGGGATGCGAGCTTGTCACAAACGGGTAGGTGCCGAAATCATTGTCGAGGAAAGTGCCCTGCGCGCCCTCAAGCAAAACATTTTTTTTGGCGTCGATTGACTCGTTCACTTTTTCAGAGCAATCGGAGAGGTATTTTGCGAGTTCAGATGAATATTTTGAAAATTCTTTTATTGTGCTTTCTACTGAAAATTCCGATTTCAGCCCATAAACTTTTTCAATTTCTTTGATTTTGGTTGGCGCAATCTCCTTGATTTTCGCATCAAGCCTTTTTTTGTCTGCGAAATCGCAGAACCTTATGCCTTGCCTTGCAGCCCTGTCCGCATAGCACGGCCCTATTCCCCTTCCTGTCGTGCCGATTTTCTGCTTTCCTTTCGCCTGTTCGCTTGCGCCGTCCAGTTGCTTGTGCCATGGCATTATAATCTGCGCTCTGCCGTCAATGGACAGTTTGGTTTTGCGGCCTGTTTTTTCAATCATGGAAATTTCTTCAATCATGACTGCGGGGTCGATTGCTGTTCCTGCGCAGATGCAGCATTCCTTTCCCTGCACGGCGCCGCTTGGGATAAGGTGGAATTTGAAGGTTTCTTTTCCCACTACGACTGTGTGGCCTGCGTTGTTGCCGCCGTTGAACCTTGCCACGAGTTCTGCCTTTTCAGCGAAGAAATCGACTATTTTTCCCTTGCCTTCGTCCCCATATTGGGCTCCAATCACGATTCTGGCAGGCATTGTTATCCCTTTTACTGAGATATAAAACCCTTTTTAAAGGCTTTCGTGTTTTTTTAATAAAAAGGGCTGGGGGGCTTCGAAATGGAAAAATCGCTTACTTTTGACGACATTCTTTTGGTGCCTGCGT
>JAPLVS010000033.1 GCA_026396995.1 Candidatus Iainarchaeum sp. | reverse complement strand
AGGAGGATTTCGACAGCGTTTACGGCAAAGGCTTTTTTGCAGGCAAAAAGATTTCGATTTCTGGCTGGTCTTTTTCGAACAGGCCTGATGTTCCTGGTTTGTATTCTGTCTTTATGGACTGTGACATAGAAATGGATGGTTCGAGCCTTGGTTTTTCTGATGGCAAAGTCTACTTCAGTTTTTTGCCAGTCAAAGGCCTTTCCGAACTTGGCGCTTTTTTTTCCGAAAACAAGCTTTTGTGGCTTCCGTTCGATGCGCCTTTAGGGGGAAAGGACCGCGATTACGGTTCTGCGGTCAATGGCAGCATCCAATTGAATGACAAGATTTTAGTTTCTGATTTGGGCGGCAGGGCAATATCTGAGCCTGAAATCACGGCAATGTCGAACAAGGGCGGCAAGGCATTGGTTGAGGCTTCAAGCGGCTCCAATTTTGCAGACACCGCTTCCGGGCTTGTGCTGGCTGTTGCCGAGGGCGAACCTGGAAAGTTTGTGTTGAAATTCAATAAGCCGATTCCTTCTGTTGTTTCGCTTTTCCTGCCTGAAGAAAAGGCCTATGAGGTTTATTACACTCTGACCGATTCCGCAGGCAAGCCCCTGCCGGATTCCTTTTTCGGGGAGCGCGAATTCCTTTTGGACTGGCGCGTTCCTGGAAAGTTTTTTGTCAAGGATTCCTTTCCTGTTTTAAGGCCTGATATTAAGTGCAGCGGCTGGAATGATGACCTTAAATCCGCAAAATTCAAGGCGGATGTTACCGGTTTAGGAAGCAATTTCTATTATTCAATCGCTTTTTTGCCTGAAGATACCGCGCTTTCAGTGCTCTGCGTTTCAGGCCCTGATGTGCGGTTTGACATGAACTCCTACAACGGCAAAAATTTTGTTTTTGTCAAGAGCGTCAAGCCTGCGCCGAACCAATTGGGTTTCTCCACTTTGCGGCCCTGGCCTTTTGAAGGCGGTTTTTCCTTGAAGGATGCCCTGGCAGAGGTCGGCAAAGGCAACATGTGCTTCAGCGTGGATGAATCCGGAACGGATGCCCTTATCTGGAATGCCAAGGCCTTGAGGGAAAAGGTTTGGCCTGAAAAAAGCGGTTCAACCGGGGAAGGACAGAAGGGCAACGGTGATTCTTCTGCATCCGGTTTGGATTCGGCTGTGCAGCAGTTTGCTGCTCTTTCCGGCGCTTTTGGCGGTGTCCAGGCGATAGCCGGCTTTTCAGCGCTTTCAACTGTTGAAAGCAATCTTCCGGGCATTTCGGCAGCGGCTTCTGCCAAAAGCCAGGTTGTCGGGGCATGCAGCCAATACGTCGGCTGCTTCGGCAACTCCACTTTCCCGTGCTGTGATGTTTCTTCTGGCCTTTGCGTTGAATGCACCGCGGGTTGCGGTTGCAAGGAAGGAGAGCAATGCAGCCTTTTCACGAATGCCTGCATTCCAAAAGCGCAGGAGCCGAGTTTTGCCAACAATTTGGTCGACAACATGGTTGTTTCCGCAACAAAAACCTCTGAAGGAACCTTTGAGCTTTTCACTATTTCCGGGAAAAAAGCCGAAGTGTCAGAAAAAGACCTGCAGGTTGCATTGGCCGACCTTGAAAGCCACGCCGGTTTTTCCCTGTCTGCGTCCATTGAGGGGGTAGATGATATCCAAAATCCTTCAATGACGGTGTGTGATACTATTGTTATTGTTCCCAAAGGAACTGTTGTAAAGCAGGGCTCAAAGGGTTCTTACTGGCGGTCTTCTGGAATGGCTGCATTGGGATTCACGCTCCTCGCGGACGATGTTTCTGTTGTGGGAATTTCAGATGATGTTGTGGCAGTCACCCTGATTGCAGCCGCAGGCATCCAGCTGATAGTCACCAATTACAGGCAGGCTTTGGCGGGAAGGACGATTTATGTGGAATACCCGGATGTCTGCCTGCTTTCGCCTCATGTTTATGCCCCGCCTGTTACCGATGTTGGCACGGATGGCGTTGGCACGGATGGTGTTGGTGCCGACGGGGCTGGCACGGATGGTGTTGGCACTGATGTTGGTATCGATGAGGGCGCTGCCATCGAGGAGGGCACAGTTGTAAAAATAGGCAATACCTATTTTGTCCTTACAGACAACGGCGTTTCGCCGGTAAAGGAGCCGCCCCCGGAAAAAAAGCCTGGCGACGATAAACAAAGCTTTTTCAAGAAATTCATGGAGCGCGCTAAATTGCCTGTTGTCGGCGTTACGATTATC
>JAPLVS010000028.1 GCA_026396995.1 Candidatus Iainarchaeum sp. | reverse complement strand
ATTTCAGGCGTCATCGGATAAGTGTTTGCCTTTCCCCTGATTCCGTCTGTTCCGAAAACTTTTCCCATTTTTTCACTTTCCTTTTCATTTTACGGTTACGCTTTTTGCAAGGTTCCTCGGCTTGTCCGGGTCTAAGCGGCGCTCAAGCGCAAGGTAATACGCAAGCAATTGCACGGGAATTATCCTTGGGATGAGCGCTGCCTCGTCGCACCCGCCTATTTCAAAAAATTCATCGAAGATTTCGCTTTTCTTTTCCCCTATCCCTATGAGGAATGCGCCCCTTGCCTTTACCTCCATTGCGTTGCTTGTTATCTGTTTTTCGCTTTCGCTTGTCATGAAGGCAATTACAGGAACGCCTTTTTCAATCAATGCAATCGTGCCGTGCTTTAATTCAGCGCCCGCAAAGCCTTCGGCGTGGATATAGCTCACTTCCTTTATCTTGAGCGCGCCCTCGAGCGCGCTTGGAAAGGCATTGCCCCTGCCTATCAGGAAAATGTCCTGTTTTTTTGAAAGTTTTTTTGCGAGTTTTTTTGCAGCAGGCAGGCTTTTCCTTATGGTTTCGGCTGCCTTTTCCGCGGCTTTCCTGATGATGCACCTTCCTTCTGCAGCCCTGCCGCAGAGCGAAAAAGCGAGAAGGAGCATTACCGCAAGCTGCGCGGTATAGCTTTTTGTGGACAGCACGCATATTTCAGGGCCTGAGTTCATCATTATCGTTTCATCGCTCATCCTTGGAAGCGAAGAGCCTGCAACATTCACCACAGAAACTATTTTTGCTTTTTTTTCCTTTGCAGCCCTGACTGTTTCAAGCAGGTCTATTGTTTCGCCGCTCTGCGATACCGCAACCACAACGCTTTTTTCCGAAAGGGATTTGATATGCCGTGCGAATTCGGATGCAAGGACCGCTTTCACGCTTTTCCCGGCTATTTCAGAAAAAGCGTATTCTGCTGAAACGCAGGCATGGTAGCTTGTGCCGCAGCCCACAAAAAAAACATTATCCGCTTTTCCGATGATGCCGGCGATTTTTTTAAGGCGGGCAGGGTCCTGCATTGCGGCTTTTTCTATCGCATCAGGCTGTTCCGATATCTCTTTCAGCATGAAGTGCGCGAAATTCCCTTTTTTCACCTGCTCTATGCTCCAGTGCATTCTCTGCACTTTTTTCTTTATTTCAAGCCCGGAATCGACGCTGAACACTTTTATGGAATCATCCAGTTCAACTATTTCCCGGTCATCCAAAAACACCACTTTCCTGGTATGGGGCATGAAAGCCGGAATGTCGCTCGCTATGAAAAATTCGTTCCTGCCAAGGCCTGCGACAAGCGGCGAGCCGTTGCGCGCGCCAATGATTGTGCCGCTGCCCTCGAGGACTGCTGCAATCGCATAATAGCCGTCCAGCTGGAGCAGTGTTTTCCTGACTGCCTCCCTGAAGGAAAGCCCTTCGGCCAGATGGAACTGTATGAGATTAGGTATGACTTCGGTGTCTGTTTCCGAAGCAAAGGAAAAGCCGTGCGAGGAAAGGAATTTTTTCAGTTCCAGGAAATTCTCGATTATGCCGTTGTGCACAACCGCGATTTTGCGGTTGTTTGAAAGCTGCGGATGGGCGTTTTTTTCATTCACCCCGCCGTGGGTTGCCCAGCGGGTGTGCCCGATGCCGAGCGAGCCGCCCTCAAAGGCAGCAGGCAGCGAACCTATTTTGCCTGGCTTCCTGAGGATTTCGAGGCCTGCGCTGTTGAGCGCGATGCCCCAGCTGTCATAGCCGCGGTATTCAAGCCTTTTGAGGCCTTCGAAAATGATTTTTCCGGCATTTCCCTTGCCTTTAAAGCCGATAATCCCGCACATCCAAAGCACCAGCATGAAACAACATATAGATGCCGCTTCCGCATTTTATAAATCCCGCTGAAAAAGCGGGCAGTCCACTGTGAAGCGGATAATAATCTGCAAAGGAAATGAATAAAAAAGATTCGTAATAGTATTAGTAATTGTTTAATACCACTATTAATTTGTTGATAGCATGGATTCTTTTGTTGTAATCGAAAAAAACGGCTCAAGGATGAAGCTTAATGCAAGGCTTGTGGATTCCATCGAACCGCTCAAGCCGCTTATGAACAGCAAGGCATGGCTGATTTTCAGGGAGCTTGTAAAGCGCGAATCATATCCTGCGGAAATCGCGAAAAAGCTCGGCCTTGGCCAGCAGGAAGCGTATTATTACATCAACAAATTGAAGGCGGCGGGCCTTGTTAAAGTGGCCAAGAAGGAGGAAAGGCAGGGCGGCCTTGCAAAGTTTTATTCGGCATCGGACAGCTGCTTTGCATTGGTGCCTGCCCTCGATGAAATCGGCAGGAAGGAGGCTTTCTCGGCGATAACAGGCGAGGAAAAAAGCCTCGGGAAAAGCATCCAGGCGTTTTTCGAGCCGTTCATAAGCAGGGGCGAACTCAATGCGAAAATCGTGGTCGGGGCGCCTGACCTGCACGGCGAATTCAGGGCAAGGGCCAGGGATGCCCACCTCGCAGTGGAGCTCGCCGGCTTCCTCGGCACGCTTTCAAAAAAAAGCCGCGTCCCTTTGGTTTACCTTGACACGATGGTGCGCAGCCTGAAAGACGAGAATTCCAACCTTATCGTAATCGGCGGCCCGATAACCAACAGCCTTAGCAGGCAGGTAAACCCGCACCTTTCGGTTTCGTTCAGGCAGAAGAACGCCCAGTGGGTGATTGAAAGCGCCAATTCAGGCAAGGAATTCACTGAAGACAACATCGGCATAGTGGAAAAAATAAGGCACCCCTTCTTCGAGTCGCGCTCCATACTGTTCATTGCAGGGAAAAGGAATGCCGGCACAAGGGCGGCCATACTTTCTGTAATCCAGAACACTGAGGAAATAGCCAAAGCCAGCAGGTTTTCGGAAAAAAGGACAGCGCATGTCGTGGAAGGCCTCGACCTCGACAGCGATGGAGAAATCGACGCGGCCGAGCTAAGGGAATAAAGGCAGGCCGGAAAACGGATGCTGAAAAAGGCCGTTAAAACCGACAGAAAACTATAAAAATAAGCATTTGCCATATATTGTCAGGTGTTGTGTATGATTAACGCTTTCAAGAATTCCCTGGCGGTTTTCCTGAAAAACCCGTTTGTGCTTTTGCCAGGGATTGCTGTTGCAATAATCGCGGTATTCCTTTCGGACATGACGGTTGTCCCGATGCTTGCAGCAGTCTATGATTTCGCCATACCGCAGGGCGGAATGCAGCTTGGCTTTTTTGAAGCCGTATCCTTGTTTTCAAAAGCCTATGCCGGCCTTCTCCTGCTTGTGCTGGCGATTTTCCTGCTTTCAGCGGTTCTCTCGGCAATGCTCATGTTTTTCTGTTCAAAATACGCAATGAGGTTCAGGGAAAAAAGCGCTTTTTCAGATTCGTTGAAATTCATGTTTTCAATGCTCCCGCAGGCGATAAGCCTTGTCCTGGCAGGCATGGTTTTCGCATTCCTTGCATTCATCCTCCTGTCCCTTATGGTGCTCTTCTTCCCGCCGCACATCATCAGCGGCGCAGTCATATGCCTAGCGCTGTTAATTTTCGCTTTCTCGTTCCTGAAGCTTTTCCTTTTCGCGGCGCCTGCAATCGCAGTCGACGGCCTCAGCGCCAGGGAAGGGCTTGCCGCAAGCTGGCGGTTCACCTCGAAAAAATTCCTTGAATCCCTGCTGGCACTGGCTGTTGTAATATTCTCGGTTGCAATCATAACCAACATCGGTCTGCTCGTTCTTGAGCCGCTCGCCGAAGGCATCCTCTCTTTTGCGGTCTCGGCAATATTCGATTCCCTGGTTTTCTCTTTCGCTTCCCTGTTCTTTGCCTTTTACTACCTTGACAACCGCGGCGAAGCCGGTCAGAATGAAGCAAAAAGGCACGAGCCCTGGAAGAAAAGGGAAAAAAAGTGACAGCCCGGGGAACGGATTCAAATGGCCGAACTGAAAGAACTCAGGCTCAAAAACTTCAAGTCCTTCAGGAAAGCCACCATACCTTTCAAGAAAGGGTTCACGGCAATAATAGGCCCGAACGGCTCAGGCAAAAGCAACATACTTGACTCAATCCTCTTTGTGCTCGGCTCAACCTCGATGAAATCGCTCAGGGCTGGCAGGATTTCAAACCTCATAAACAACAGTGCCGGCGAAGCATACGGCAAAGCCGAAATCGTGGTAAGGGACAAGGACAGGGAATGGAGCATAAGCAGGACAATCGACAAGGCCGGAAAAAGCACCTGCCGCATCGACGACCAGAAAAAAAGCCTGAACGAGGCTGTTTCCCTCCTTAACGAGCTCGGCCTGAAAAGCGACGGCAACAACATTGTCACGCAGGGCGACATCACAAGGATAATTGAAATGAATCCCGAGCAGAGAAGGGAAATAATAGACGACCTTGCAGGCATCAGCGAATTCGACCTGAAAAAGGAGGAGGCTGAAAAAAATCTCGGCAAGGCAGAGGAAAAAGTGAAAAACACTGCCCTTGTATTGAACGAGCGCCTTTCAAGGATTGAAATCCTCGAGAACGAAAAGCGCGCAGCCGAAGAATATCTCAAAACAGTCGAGACGAAAAACAGGTCGAAGGCCACAATCCTGAAGCTCGAATCAGAGGAAGCCGGAAAAGGGCTTGAAGAAGGCCAGGCAAAACTGAAAAAACTGAAAGGGGAAGCTGACTCAATAGATGAAAAAATAAAGAAAACAGCGGAGGGCATTTCCGAAACCGAAAAAACAGCGCAGTCCAAGGAAAAGGAACTGTTCGAGAAAAGGGAAAAATCGTTAAGGGAAACAATCTCGAAAATAGAATCGCTTAAAGGCGAAAAAAGCCTCCTGCTCGAGAAAGCATCGAATGAAAAAAAGAGGCTTGCCGAAAACAGCGCGCGCGAGGACGCGCTTTCAAAAAAACTCGCCTCGTTCAGGGAAGAAAGCCTGCTTGAAAAGCAGAGGCTCGGCAAGATAGCCGAAGAAATTCCTGCAATCAAAAGGCAGCTGAAGGAAGTGGAAGGCGAACTCGGCCTGGTCGGAGCAGGCTCGAAGGCAAAGGAAAGCGAAATAAGCGCAATGGAAAAAAATCTCGGCGAAACCGACAATGAGATTGAAAGGCACCAGAAGCAGCTGGCCATGCTTTTGTCTGAAAAAAGCGCGGCTGAAAGGCAGAACAGCCTTGCTGAAAAAGAGCTTGCAGAAACAGCGGAAAAGCTGAAGGCGCTGAAAAGCCACAGGGAAAAGGCCGCACAGCTCAAGGAGCGCTTCGGCCTGCTGGAATCCAAAAAAATCGCGCAGGCGCTTGAAGCCGCGGAAAAAAGCGCGGAAAAGGCGCTTTCAGAGGAAAAATCGCTTGAAGCGAAAATCGACGATATTCATTCTTCGCTCAGGGAACTGCGCAGGGAGATAGCGAAATGCCCTGTGTGCGATTCCGACCTTTCCGCCCAAAAGAAAAAACAGCTCGTTGAAAAAAAGGGGGGCGAGGAGAAAAAAGCGCTTTTCGAAATCAAGCGCGTTTCATCCGGGCTTGCGGAGGCAAGGAAAAGGAAGATTGAACTCGAAAAAGAGCAGGCTGTGATGCGGAGCCTTGAAAGCGAGATTGCGGTGCTCAACGAAAAGTTTTCCGCGATAGCCGAGCTTGAGGCAAAGCAGAAAAGCCTGCTTGCCGGAAAAACCGAGACAACAGGGGCGGCTGCAAAAATAAGGGAAGCCGAAAAAGCCCTTGAATCCCTGAAGGCGAAGAGAAGCGAGCTAAGCCTGAGGCTTTCGTCAATCAAGACTGACAAGAAAACAATAGAGCTGAACAGCAGGAAAAGCGAGCTCGAAAGCAACCTGAGAATGCTCGAAAGCGAAAGCAGAAGCATAAGCGAAAAAACGCTTGCACGGATTGAAGCGGAAACAGAAAGCGCTGTCAATGAAACCGAAAAAATCCATTCCGAAAACACAGAAACGCAGAAAAGAACCGAATCCTTTGAAAAAAAATCTGCAGAACTCGGTGAAAGGCTGGAAAAACTGGAAAAGGAAAGCGGGGAGCAGGCCGAAAAAATGCAGGCCGAAAGGGAAAAGAAAGATGAACTGGACAAAAAGCTTGCCGCGCTGAGGGAGAAAAAAGACTTGCTTGAAGCTGATTCCAGAAAAAAATCCAGGGAAATGGAGGAACTCAGGGTTGAAAGCGGCAAATTCGAGGTAAGGCTCTCGGACCTCAAAGAAGAATTCGGGCAGTTCAAGGAATTCAGGCCCCTGGAGGGAATGTCGGTAAAAGAGCTGAAAAAAGAGCTTGCAGAAGCCGAGAGAAAACTGGAAAAAATAGGGCCTGTGAACCTCAAGGCCGCGGAATCCCTTGGCAGCGAAAAGGCTGAAATTTTCGAGGTCAGGGAAAAACTGAACAAGCTGGAGGAGGAAAGAAATGCAATCCTCGACATGATACAGAAAATCGAGGTCAAAAGGAAGGAGGTCTTCATGCAGTGTTTCAATGCGATAAGGGAGAACTTTTCCAAAATGTTCTACAACTTTTTCGACGGCGTCGGCCAGATAAGCCTTACCGAACCTGAAAATCCCATGAATGCCGGCCTCGTGATAGAGGCAAAGCACAAGGGCGAAAATTTGCAGAATATTGACAGCATGAGCGGCGGGGAAAAAACGCTCACAGCGCTCGCGTTCATTTTCGCAATCCAGCAGTACGACCCAGCACCCTTTTATTTCTTCGACGAATCGGATGCAGCGCTGGACGAAGCCAACTCGATAAGGCTCACAAGGATAATCAGCGAGATAAGCAGGAATTCCCAGTTCGTGGCGATAACCCACAACAATTCCCTGATTAAAAGCGCAAACCAGATTGTTGGAGTCACCCTAGACAACGACAAGTCCAGCGTAATCGGCCTCAACCTGAAGGAAAAAATAGACGAAAAGAACAGCCCGAAGAGCGAAGGGTGAAGCCGCTTTTTTATTTTATTTTTTTTGCAAATTCCAGCAGCTTTTCTTCCATTGTTTTTTCCTTTGCTTCCTGCCCTGAAAGCAGCAGGCTTGCAATTGTTTTTTTGCCTGCAAAGGATTCGAGGTCTGGAAGCGCCTGTTCGTTTTTTGCCCCGCCGCCGGAAACTGAAAGGAAAGCGATCTTCTTGAACCTTTCCCTGTTATGGTCGATGTAAGTGCGGAGCGCAGGCGTAATCAAGCCTGCCCACAACGGCGACATCAGTACAACAGCACCGTATCCGGCAGGGTCCTTTTTCCAGGGCGCGATTTTCGCATTTTTCTTTTTCGATGCGTCAGAGCCGCCTGAAAGGAAGCCGAGAATGCCTTTGCGGCTGTTCAAGTCAGTGATCTTTTCAAGGTCCGCATTCAAAATTTTCTGGAGCTCTTTTGCTGCAGCCTCGTTTGCCCCGCTTTTGGAGTAATACGCAATCAGTGTCTTCATCCCATCTCACCTCTTGAAGGCCCATTTTGCCTTTTCCGGCTTTTCCTTTCCGGCCTTCGGCTTTATTTTCTGGATTTTAGGCTTTGGCTTTTCATCCTCTTCCTTCAGGGCTGCGATTTTTTTTCCATCCTGCGACACCTCGGCCTCTTCATCGGATGCCTTGCTTTTCACTGATGCAAGCCGGTTTGTAAGCGAATCCAGGGCTGCCCGGTAATCCGCATCCACTATTTCGCCTTTATCGTACTGTTCCCTGAGCTCTTTCAGCATGAACTGTATCATCTGGATTTCGCCGTGCAGCCTGTCGGTCTCAAGCAAATGCCTTGACCTTGTCTTTTTTTCCTCTTCGAGCGCCAGGAATTTCTCATCGTGCTCGGCCTTCATTTTCTGGTATTCTTCCTCGCTCAGTTTTTCCCCAAGCCTGGCCTTTTCGGTCAGATGCCTCATTTTGTCCAAGCGCTCCATCCTCTTGGAAATGAATTCTTCCTGCGACTTGCCCGAAGGCATTCTCGCCGCATTAGCCAGCAGGAGGAATGCCACAACAGCCAATGCCGCCAGTGCAACTGCAATGAGCGCCAGTGTGTCGTTGCCAAGAACCAATTGTTCCTGGCTTGGCGTCGGCTCGCTCTTTATTTTTTCAGCAGCAGGCAATGCTGCAAGCTCGCTGCGCGCCTGCTTTGTCATGATTGCCATTTCTTCCGCGAAAAAAGCAAGCCTCAGCCCGGCTTTTGCGTTGTCGGCAAGCGCCGAAGCGGCATCGAATGCCGCGGAATCGTCCCATCCTTCCTGCCTTGCAAGCTTTGCCGCATTCAGCCTTCTCTCGATGTCCGCTGTTTCCTCGGCCGGCACCAAGGTCAGCTCGTTTTCAGCGGCAATGATGTATTCCTCTGCTTTCTTGCCCAGCAAAGGAACCGGTTTTATCTTGTCATCCGCCCTTTTTGCAATTTCAAGGAAGTCTTTCGATATCTCAATCCATTCGCGCGCATACTCATAGTCCTTTAAATTATCGATTGCAATGCCTATGTCGGAAATGCTTGTTCCGCTCGAGCTGATGACTATTGTTTTTGTGCCTGAAAGGTTTTTCAGGTTCAGTTTCGCCCAATAAAACCTCTCCTTTGCCGCAACAAGCCATTCGATGAATTCCGCGGAATAAAAGGAATTCAGGTCTTCCCCAAGCGAGGAAAGCTCGCTGCCGAGGCCAGCGATTTTTTTGTCAAGGAGCGCAGAATTCGGCTCCACAAGCGAGGGATTTTCGCTCAGGTCTTTCACAAGGTCAGAACCCACCTTTGCAAGGAAGGCGTAATTTGCCGCAGAATAGAGATAATTCTTGTCAAGCAAAAGCTTTGCCTTTTCGATTGTCGCCTCTGAGTCGCTCAACGAATCAAGCAGGACAGAAACTATTGCAGGGTCTTCCAGCGGGCTTTCGTTCAGTGCTGCCTTTGCACCCTCAAGGCTCTTTTGCGCTTCATCGACATATTTCTGCGTGAGTTCCTTCATCGGCAGGAGCTCTTCGCCGATTTCTATCCCTTCAGGCACAAATATTTCCGGGCTTTTTTCAGGCTGCCTGTTGACATCGATGTTTTCAGGCTTTGTGAAGGCCAGCTCAAGCGCCTCGTCGATATTCGAAACCTCTATGACCTTCATGCCCCATTCGCTCAGGGCATAATCCGGAAGATTTACAGTCTTTATGCCGTCAGGGAACCTGTGCATCTGGTACGCTTCCCCTTTTGGAATCAAAAAAACAGTGATGCCTGTTTCAGACGCCTTCTGGGCCTTTTCAAAAACACCGCCCACCGCGCCAATCGAGCCGTCCTCGGCAATCTGCCCTGTCATGGCCACATAATCCGGAATTTTCTTGTCCTGCAGCATCGAAATCAGGAGCAATGCCATTGCCGCGCCCGCACTTGGGCCCTCCACCACAGAGGCATTCGAGTTGATGTCGAACTTGTAATCATATTGGTCAACGCGCCCGAAATAATTCCTTGCAAGACCGACAGAAATCCGTTCGGTATTCTGTGTGGAAGTGCCGACCAAAGGCTCTACAGAGCTCCAGGCCTTGCCTGTGCCTGGCACAATCTCAATCATGAGTTCCGCCTTCAAAGCTTCGTCTGAGCTCGTGACTGCATAGATTGCAATCGAGCCTTTTTCGACTATTGCCCAGGCAAAAGGCGTTGAAAACGCAAGAAAAACGAATAACAGCAGCAGGTTAACTTTTTTCATCATGGCAAGGCCTCCGGATGAAAAAAGAACATTCAAAGAATTTAAATATGTTTTATCTGGCCGAACACCTCCGGCTCAGGCAAAAATAGGGAAAAATTAAAGGATAGCCGGCAAGAAGCCAGCCTCACCGCCAAAAAAAAGGCGCTTGGAGAAAAATCAAGGATAGCCGGCAATTAAGCCTGCCGGCTACAAGAGAGAAAAAAAGCGGCATTCACCCGAACAGTGCGCTCAGGCCCTGTGCTGCCTCTTCCTCGGTCTTTCCTTCCTCTTCCTTGACTTCGGCCTTGGCTTCCTTTGCTCCGGCTGCCGGCCCTGCCGCCACTGCGACCTGGGCTACTGCCGCCTTCGCGATTGCCTCGTCAATGTTGATGTTCTTGAGCGATGCAATCAAAGCCTTGACTTTCGAGGAATCTGCCTCGAGTCCTGCCGACTTGAGGATGGATGTCACCGAGCCTTCCGTTATCTCTTTTCCTGCGGAATGCAGCAACATTGCGGAATAGACGTATTCCATTTTTTCACCTCTCAGTTACAATCAAAATCATTTCTTTCAAGCGCCCTCCTGTTTCGGCGCTTCCTCTTTCTTTTCCCCTGTGCCAGCCTCTGCAGCCGGCTCTGCCTTGAGTTCGCCTTCGGTTGCCTTGCAGGCGTATTTTGCCTCCAATGCGACGCCCTTGGCTTCCCTGTAGCCTTTGCCTATGAGGATTTCTATGTTTGCCTTTGTCGGGTATTCAATATTGACAGACAAATTCAACGCGTTGTTGTAAGCGGACATTATATTCTTCACTGTTTCATCCAAATCTATGTTCAGGACTGTGCCCTCGTAAAGCTGCTTCCCTTCAAGCGCTGCCGTAATCTTCAGGCCTATTTCAAGCGGCTTTATGCCGAGCTTTATGAGCGCCCTTGCAGCAACATCTGTTATGACTTCGCCTTTCTTTGCGACAGGCGAGTCCTCTGAAATCTTTATGGATGCGCCCTGCAATTTGACCTTCAGGCCGGCATTCTTCAAATCAGCGAGGTCCGGCCCTGGCGGCAACCCTGTGTCGCCTGCAGGCACAATTATGTCGGCTTCAGCAACCATCCCAGGCTTTACCGCAGCGCTGCCCTTGCAGCTTTTCACAAGCAGGTAAAGCTCGAACGGGTCCATGTCTGTAAATATAAGTGCTACAGAGCGCTGCAATGATTTTTCTATTCCAAGGCCCTTGAATTTCGAGGCTCCGAGAGCCTTTAGCGCAACCCTTGTCTTTGTGACCCTTATTGTCGCCTTGCCTGCCAATTTCTTCCTTATTTCCGAAAACAGGTTTGATGGGAAACGGGAAATTTCAGCCACGGCTATGACTTTCGCGCCAGCCATCAGCTTTTCGAGCTCTTTCAGCTCGTTTTCCTTCCATTTCCTTGTGTGAGACCTAACCATCCAATGCACCTGTTCAGAATTCAATCTTTACAACCGGGCTCATGGTCTTCTTGACCCTTACAGCCTTTATGTTGTGCCTCTGCTTCGGCAAAGCCTTTTCCACTTCGCCATAAACCTTTGCAATGTTTTCCGCAAGCTCTTCAGGCTTCATGTTTTCCTTTCCCACCAAAACCTGCACCATCGGAACGCCCTTGCCTTTCTTATTGGTCACCCTGACGCCTGCCTTCATTTTCTCAAGCTCTGTTTTCACAAGCTCAGGGTTTGCCGGAATCGGCCTCGGCATTTTTCCTTTCGGCGCCAAATCCTGGCCCAAATATTTTCCGACTGCTATCATTACAGGGCCTTCGGCCAGCAAAACATCAAATCCAAGCAATTCCGCTATTTCCTTTTTCTTCATTTTCGCGATTTCGTCCTCGAAAATAACCCTTGAAAAAAGAGTTTTCACTGAATCGGAGAACGGCTTGCTTGAAGCGAACAAAAGCGCCTTTCCCTCGCCCCTTCCGGTGGAATAAGGCATGTCAACCTTCAAATCAAAGAGGTTGGCCGGCTTTTTCAGGTCAAGGTCCTTGAAAGTTATGACTAGCTCCACGGACTGCGCGAAATTGCGCTTGGGTGAGTTTGCATCCAGTTTTGCGAGTGCAGAAAGCACTTGTTCTTTTTTCATCGAAAGCCTCCTGCTTCAAGCAGTAGTGCAGGACCGCACCAGCAGCCCTGTGCAAAAAAGGTTAATTTTTTGCGGCTTTATATTATAATCTCCATTAATAACCTTTAATAACCTTGCGCCGGCACGCTCACTTGAGCTGCTCGTCGTATTTGCCTTGGTCGATTTCCGCGATTACTTCGCTTCCGCGCTTTCCTTCGACCTTGACGCCCATTGCATTGCAGGTTCCCAAAACCTCTTTCACATTGCTTTTGAGGTTGTAGGATGTGAGGCTTGACGCCTTCTTTTTCGCAATGCTTACTGCCTGCGCAATCGAAATGTTTCCTGTAAATTCCCTTTTCGAGTCCTTTGAAGCCTTTTCGATTTTTGCCTCCTGCTTGATGAGCGCGCTCATAGGAGGCGAACCGACCTGGACTTCGAATGTTTTTTTGCCGGAATCAACAAGCACTTTCACTGGCACTTTCATGCCTGCGAATGCCTTTGTCTTGTCGTTTATCTGTTTTATGACTTCGCCGATATTTATTCCCAATGGGCCCAATGCCGGGCCGAGCGGTGCGCCTGCCGACGCTTTCCCGCCTTCAACCATAACGCTTACAGTAGCCATGAGTTCACCTGTTCCTTATTTGAGCACCCTGATGTTTTCCGCTTTGATTGTGAGCGGCATTTTAACCGCAGCCTCAAGCAGTTCGACCGTAACTTCTTCTTTGGCTTGGTTGACCCTCATAACCCTTGCCTTTTCACCTTTGAGCGGGCCTGTGACAATCTTGACCTTTTCGCCTTCCTTTATGGATTCCATCAAAGGCTTCGATTTCAGCAAAGGCGCAAGTTCCTCGACCTTTATGCTCCCGCCCACAATGCCCTTGCCCTTGATGTGCGGAATGTCACTTATCGCCCTTCTAACCGAGAGCTCTGTGTCGCCTTCGATTAGCACATATCCTTTCAGGTCTGGGAAGACCGTCAAGGAGTATATTGCAAGTGGCTCAGATTCCAGTTTTCTCTGGAGCATGTCCACAACCAGACTTTCCTGTCCGGCAGTTGTTCTTACGGAAAAAATCATTTTTACCACGCAATAAACAGCGGTTAATAACTGTATAATTTAGGATGTTGAATGTTTTTATTCCTTTCCAAAGCAATTGCAGCCTGCTTCGAAGGCCTGGCTTTGAAGGATTCTTATTCCTTTCCTGCACCGCCTTCAGGCAGGCCTGCCTATGCTGGTAAGGCTGAAAACCAAAAGCACAACAAAGCCCAGCACTCCGATAAGGAGTATGCCGAGCGCCGTGACCTTCAGCATCAGCTTGTATTCTTCCCAGTCAGGCTTCTTGCTTACAGTGAAAATCCTTCTCCATGACTCTAACATCTTCCCACCAGCCAAATTTTGCCTGCTTTAAGGCTCACCCTGTGAACCTTATCCCCAAGTCAAGGCCCTTGTCTGTCTGCACTTTTTCAAGGTCATCAAGATACGGGAATTTTCCCCCCGCAACAACAACCATTGCCTGAATCCTGTTCTTGGGCATCTGCGAATCAACCATTGCGCCCCATATGATGTGAGCATCGGCATCGATTTTCGAGCTGACTGTTTCCACAATCATTTCGGCTTCCCTCAAAGTCATGTCTGCGCCGCCGACCACGTTTACGAGAGCGCGCTTTGCATGGCTTATGTCAACGTCAAGCAAAGGCGAAGTTAGCGCATTCTCGACTGCTTCGAGCGCCCTTGCGTCGCTTGCCTCTTCGCTGTGGCTTTCCCCAAGGCCAATCATTGCTGCTCCGCCCTTGCGCAGGATAGTGCGAAGGTCTGCGAAGTCCAAGTTGATTAAGCCTGGTTTTGTGACCATTTCTGTAATGCCTTTGACCGCGTTTGTGAGCACTTCGTCCGCGACCTTGAAAGCCGCGTTGACCGGAAGATCAGGTGCGATTTCCAGTATTTTATCGTTCGGTATGACAATCACGGTGTCAACGTGCTCCCTCAGTTTTGCCAGTCCGTCAAGCGCGTTCTCTGTCCTGCGCTTTCCTTCCACAGTGAATGGCAGCGTGACAATTGCGATTGTCAAGCATTTCATTTCTTTTCCTATTTCTGCAACCACCGGGCTTGCGCCTGTCCCTGTGCCGCCGCCCATCCCGCAGGTAATGAACAATAAGTCTGAGTCGCCTAAAAGTTCTGTGAGCTCTTCAACGCTTTCTTTTGCAGACGCTTCCCCGACGCTCGGGTCAGAGCCAGAGCCTAATCCTCTGGTTGTTTCCCTTCCAATAAGAACCCTTTTGTCAGCTTCGGTGTTAAGCAAATCCTGGGCGTCTGTGTTGACTGCAAATGTTTCTGTTCCTGTGATGCCGATTTCGTGCATTCTCTGCACTGTATTGCAGCCGCCGCCTCCCACTCCTACAACCCTTATTTTTGCTTTTGAAAGCTCAAGCATTTTCTGGAGGTCTTCCTCGTTTTCGATAAGGCCTTTTGTTTTCTTCTTTTTCGGGTCTTTTACCGCGTCCTTTACAAGCTCTTTAACAGACGGTTCGTCGCCAAAATCGTTCCTTGCCTTTGACGGCTCTTCCTTCATGGACTGAACCCTTTTGATTGCCTTCCTAACCATGCTCTCCAAGGTGCTCCCCCTCTTTCAGTTAAAAAATTAAGTAATAAAAGATTCTCCCATTAAAAACGTTTAAAACCTTTCGGTTCAGCCTGCCAAGCCTCACGGCAAGACAGAAAAAACCAAGAAGGCCAATGATACCAATAGCCTTGAAAAGGATTAAAAAATGATTTTTCCGCAATGCAACATAACCAGAAACAGGCAAAACAGGCGCATCCCTGAAAGGCAGCAGGAACAGAAACAATTATATCGGATTAATCGCTAATTATATTGATTCAAATGGGAAAACCAAGGCTTGCAAGAACTTCTTTCGACAGGCAAGCCATAACCGGCGGGATTGGAATAAAATCAAAACGCCAGAAGGGAACAGCCACTGGGAAGGCAAGGCGCATTGTCAGGAGAGCAAAAACCAGAGTGTTCGGAACAAAGGGCGAAATCCTGAAGCACGAAGAAATCCCTAATGAAATCCGGGCCTGGCTTCAAATGCGCGCTGCAACCAGGCGTGCTATAAGGAAACTAAATACCTATGAGGCAATATTCATGGGTTTAGGGATTACAGTTTCAGCCACAGTGAAAGATCCCGGGCCAGCACTTATGGGCGCCCCTATGGCCATTATACTTATTGAAAGGGAAAAACGGCCCAGGAAAGTACTCAAGAGACGTTCCAATTTGGCGTTCCGCTGGAACATGCAAAGAAGCGACAACCCGAAAATCAGGGCAGCACTGCAAAAATACAAGTTTGTCAAGGTCAAAGCAGTATATGACCCCACAATAGAAGGATTATTCAGAATCCAGATGAATTTCACAAACGAGCCAGGCCTGAGGAGAAAACGCAATCTTGTTGAGCCAGGGGAACAACCAAACTTTTAAATTCCCGAACTGCGTTATATTTCCAGTTTTTATGCCAGACAAAGGGAATGCTTTGATGCTCATACTCAAAACCGCAATGAAAAACCGCCCTGCAGCGGAACTCAAAACAGCGGTTGTGCGCGAGTGCTCTGAATTTGAGGAAAACAGGAAAGAATCCATGCATAAAATTGCTGAACTCGGCGCAAAAAAATTAAGGCATTGCCCTGTCATTTTCACGCACTGCCATTCGAGCACAGTGGAAGGCATTCTCCTTGAAATGCTCAGGCTCTAAAAGCTGGAACAGGTTTTCCTCACAGAAACAAGGCCGCGGTTCCAGGGCAGGATTACAGCGCGCAACCTTGCAAAGGCAGGCATTCCGTGCACAATGATTGTCGATTCAGCTGCGCGCTCTTTTATCGGCAAATGCGATGCCTTCCTTTCAGGCGCGGACGCAATAATCGCAAATGGTGCTGTCGTGAACAAGATTGGAACTTCCCAGATTTCTTTGGCCGCAAAAAAGGCCAATGTGCCGCACTATGTCGCCACAAGCTCGCATGCGTTTGATGCCGCCACATTTTTCGGCGCAGAGGAAAAAATCGAGGAAAGGTCGCAGCATGAGGTCTGGGATGAAAGATTGCCGAAGCTTACTGTAAGGAATCCTGCCTTCGATATCACTGAGCCTGAGCTTGTCAAAGCCATAATCTGCGAAAAAGGCATTTTTTCCCCTGACAAGTTCGTGAGGCAGATGGCAAGGGAACTCGCGCTCGAAGGAAAGAAATTTGTGTCACTGATTGAAATGCTGAAAGCATAATCAGAAATCCGGGAAGCGGAACTTATCACAGCCTGCCGATGGCTTCCAGTAGTTTTTTGTGCCCTTTGACGAGTTTGTTGAATTCCTCTATTTCTTCGGAAACGATTTCGCATCTTTCGCTATCTTTCAAATTCCCTGATTTTTTGTCGGCCGAAGGATATTCAACCATAAAAAGATAACGCACAAACTCCTTAATAAAAATGCCTATATGGCCCAAAAACAACGCTTTGGGGCTTATCTGCAGTTTGAACCAACTAGCCATCTCCGCCCGGTCTTTGCCGGAGGGCGCTGAAGCAATAATGCGAATTAAAACCTTTTCCGCGCTATTTTTGAGGGATTGAAATGGATTACTCGGCTATAGGCCTTAAATGCGGCCTTGAAGTGCACCAGCAACTCGATACTGGAAAACTGTACTGCCGGTGCCCCTCACTGCTGAAGGAAGGAAAGCCTGATTTTGTTTTTCAGCGCAGGCTGAGGGCCTCTGCCTCTGAAATGGGCGAAATAGACAAGGCCGCAGCAGAGCAGTCAGGAAGGGGAATGCTCTTCGACTATAATTCCTTCAAGGACTGCTGCTGTTTGGTTGAAGCCGACGAGGAGCCGCCGAAACCCGCGAATCCACTGGCGCTCGAAACAGCGCTCAAGATTTCACTGATGTGCAATGCAAGCGTTTTCGACGAACTGTTCGCGATGAGGAAAATCGTGGTTGACGGCTCGAACACTGCCGGGTTCCAGCGCACAATGCTTGTGGCGGAAAACGGCTCCCTGGATTTGGGAAAGAAAAAGATAGGCATCCAGACCATTGTCCTGGAAGAGGATGCCTGCAGGCCCGTGGAAAAAACAGAGGGCAAGGTCGTTTATTCGCTTGACAGGCAGGGCATCCCGCTGATAGAAATCGCAACCGCGCCGGAAATAAGGTCGCCGCAGGAGGCACAGGACTGCGCGCTCAAAATCGGCGAATTATTGAGGAGAACCTGCAAGGCAAAGAGGGGCTTGGGCACAATCAGGCAGGACATCAACATCAGCATTGCAGGCGGAGCGAGGATTGAACTGAAGGGCGTTCAGGAACTTGGCATGATTGCGAAATTCGTGGAAATGGAAGTGCAGAGGCAGGCTGCATTGATTGAATTGAAAAAAGAGCTGGAAAAAAGGGGAGTGAAGGAAAAGGACCTGCAGGAAAAAGAAATTGATGTTTCGGAAATTTTCTCCAAAACAGAATGCAAGTTTGTCGCCTCAGACCTCAGGGCAGGCAAAAGGGCGTTTGCAATAAAACTGAAAGGCTTTGCCGGCCTCGTTGGAAAAGAATTGCAGCCTGACAGGCGCTTCGGCACGGAAATAAAGGATTACCTGAATGCAAGGCACGGCATAAAGGGATTATTGCACAGCGATGAGCTCCCGAAATATGGCGTATCAGAAGAGGAAAAGAAAAAGGTTGCACAAAAATTGGGCTGCACTGAAAAGGACGCATTTATTGTGGTCCTGGCCGAAGCAGGGAAGGCCTTTGGCACAATAAGGGAAAGGTGCTCAATGGCGCTCGGCGGAGTGCCAGAGGAAACAAGGAATGCGCTCGAGAACGGAACTTCCTGTTATTTGAGGCCTTTGCCTGGCGCTGCAAGGATGTATCCTGAAACAGACATCAAAACAGTTGCCATCGACAGGAAAATGCTTGAAGGCCTGAAGCGCTCGCTTCCGCTCACAGTGGAGCAAAGGCTTGAATTGTACAAAAAGCACGGCTTGGGCCAGAAGCTGGCCGAAGAAATGAGATTAAGCAATTGGGCCTGCTTTTTCGAATCCATGCTTGCAAAAGGGTTCAATGCCATCACCACCGCGGCATTTTTGCTTGAGGGCCTGAAAACGCTTGAAAGGGAAGGCATCGAAGTGGAAAGTATAACGAATGAAGAAATCGAGGCATTGCTTGAGGCGGAAAAGAAGGGAAAAATCTCAAAGGATGTCCTGCTCGACGCCGCAAGGGAAATTGCAAAAGGAATTCCGGTTGAAAATGCGGTCGACGGCATTGCCGGAAAAAAGGCATCTGCAGGGGAAACCGAAAAAATAATTGAAAGGATACTCGAAAGCAACCACGCTCTTATTCAGGCAAAGGGAAAGCTTGCGGTGAACGCCCTTATGGGCGATGCAATGAAAGAGCTCAAGGGCAGGGCTTCAGGCAAGGAGATAATGGAATTGCTGGAAAAAGGCATAAGCAAAAGGTTAAATGAAAAGAAAGCATAGTATTTTGGGTGTTGGAATGGACAAAAAAAAGGAAGAAATACTTGGAATCGTGCGCTCTTTCCCTGAACAGTTCTGGAAGGCAGTCGAAATCGGCTATTCATGGAAGCTGCCTGCGCGCCTTAAAGGCAAAAAATTCAGGGGAGTGATAATCTGCGGCATGGGGGGAAGCGGGATAGGCGGCCTTATCGCAAGGGAGTTGCTTGAGGGAAAGGCAAAGGTTCCGATCTTTGTTTCTCAGGATTATTCTTTGCCTGAATTTGCAGGCAGGGACTGGCTTGCCATAATAGTGAGCTATTCAGGCAATACAGAGGAAACTCTTTCGGCTTTCCGCGAAGCCAAAAAAAGGAAGATTGGCATTGCCTGCATTTCCTCTGGCGGCATTCTCTCCAAAGAATGCGAAAACTGCATTTCTATTCCCCCCAACTTTGCCCCGCGCACCCAGCTCGGCATGACTTTTGTGCCTGTGATGGCAGTGCTTGAAACCTGAATTAAACCACAATGAAATCGTAGGCTTCAGGCCGCTTGAGAAAAACCTGGCGTTTGTTTTGTTCAGGAATGCAGGGGAGGGCGAAAGGGAGCGCAGGAGAATTGAGTTCACGAAAAAAATAATTTCCAAAAAAAGCAGGCTCATCGAAGTGCAGGCAAAAGGCCACACCCGCATGGAGAAAATGTTCTATTTCATAATGGCCGGGGATTTCGCCTCATATTTCCTGGCACTCGCAAGCCGCACCGACCCATTGAAAGTGGAAAACATCGAAAGGCTCAAGAAGGAACTGAAACAATGAATTCTGTGAAGGCTGTCGGCGTTGATGTCGGCGGCACAAAGATTTTTGCAGCACTCGCCGACGGCGACGGCAGGATTCTCAATGAATGCAGGCTGAAAACCCCGAAAACAGAAAAGGAAATACTTATCGCGCTTGCAAAGGCGATACGCAAAGCCAAGGGCAGTGAAAAAATCGAGGGCATAGGGGTAGGCTTTGCCGGATTTGTTGAGTCTGAAAAAGGCACTGTAATAAGCTCGCCGAACATGCCGGCAATAAAGGGCACGAAGGTTAAGGCGTTCCTGGAAAAAAGGTTTAAGTGCAGGATTGCGCTTGAAAACGACGCGAACATGTTCGCTTTGGGCGAATATTTTTTCGGCTTCGGCGGGAAATTCAAAAATGTTGTGGCGCTCACGATCGGCACCGGCATAGGCTCCGGAGTGATTGAGAAAGGGCGGCTTCTGAAGGGGAAAGGGATTGCTGCAGAGTTCGGCCACACGATAATCGATGCAGGCTCGGCCGAAAAATGCTTTTGCGGCAACCAGGGCTGTTTTGAAGCGCTTGCATGCGGGAGGGCTCTTGTGAAAAGGGCAAACGCGCTCGGGTTGAAGGCAAAGAGCGCTGAAGAGGTAGCAAAAAAAGCGAAGGCAGGGAACAAGGCCGCTATAGTGGCGATAAAGGAAACAGCGCGCTTTTTGGGAACCGGCATGGCAAATGCCGCGAATGCCTTTGACCCTGACATCATCGTGCTCGGCGGCGGGCTTTCGAATATTCCTCTGCTTTTGAAGGAAGCGGAAAAGGAAATGGAAAAGCACGTCGTTGTGAAAAAAAGGGTGAAGGTTTTCAGGGAAAAATTGCACGGGAAGGGCGCAGTGCTCGGGGCCGCGCTTTGCGCTCTCGACAGTTTCCTGCTTTCAGATAAAAGGCCAATGCTGACTGCCGACTGCATTGTGGAATATAAGGGCGGGATTGTTTTTGTGGAAAGGAGATACGAGCCGAAAGGCTGGGCACTGCCAGGCGGAATTGTGGAATACAATGAATCGCTCGAGAGCGCAGTGAAAAGGGAAGTGTTCGAGGAAACAGGCCTGCGGCTTGCGGGGCTAAAGCAGTTCAGGGCTTATTCTGAACCTGGAAGGGACCCGCGCTGGCATTCCGCGACAGTTGTTTTCACTGCAAAAGGCCTCGGGAGAATAAGGCAGAGCCATGAATCAAGGCAGGTGAAAGTTTTCAGGCTTAGAAGGATGCCGAGGCTGGTTTTTGACCACAAAAAAATTTTAAAGGAATGGGCAAAACAGTTTTATAAGTAGGCTATTTCTTTTGGTTTACTTTCGGCAATGGTAAGGAATTTATATAGTGGAAGCGTTATTTGTTGGAAAAACACGGTGTTTTAATGAAAGCGGAACTGCACTCGCACTCGTTTTATTCTTACGGGACAAAGATTTCGGTGGAAGGCCTGAATTCGCCTGCCGAACTTGTCAAGCGCGCCCAGGAGCTCGGGCTTGGTGCCATCGCCATAACAGACCACAACGAATTCAAGGGCAGCATCGAGGCCGAAAAAATAGGGAAAAAAATCGGCATAACGGTCATAAAGGGCGAGGAAATCCAGACAGACATGGACAGGCATGTCCTTGGGCTTGGGCTGTCCGAAAGGATAAAGCCAGGGCATTCAGCTGAGGAAACAATCGACCTTATCAGGGCGCAGGGCGGCGTTGCGATTGCGCCACACCCTTTCGACATTGCAAACAAGGGCTTGAGGCAGAAGGCCAAAAAATGCGATGCAATAGAGGTTTTCAATTCAATAAATGTCGACCGCCTCTCGAACAAGAACGCGAAAATCTTCGCAAAAAAATATTCGCTCCATACTGTCGCAGGCAGCGACGCCCACTGCGTCGAAATGGTCGGCTATGGAGTGACAGAAATAAGCGCAGAAAACGATGTGGACAGCATACTGAAGGCGATAAAGAAAGGCAGGACCTCGATCCACGGGAAATACGTGCCTGTGAAGGTCATACAGGACTGGAGCATGCGCAGGTTCAATGATTCTTACTGGCAGGTAATGCAGTACATACAGGAAAATTATTCGACGCCGAAAAGATGGGTTGCCGGCAGGCTCCTGAAACTGACAACGAAAAGCCCGGGAAAAATAGACTATTTGTTCAAGGGCCTCGCGTATTGCAGCCTCGGCGCCGCAGTCTGCTACAGCGCGGCAAAAAGCACAAAGCACATGATACAGATAAAAGCGGCAAGGAAATGAAATAGGCAGCCTGAAAATTCAAATCATTCCTTTCGCTGTTTTCCTCATTTGCCGCATGCATTTCTTGTGCCAGAACTGCCCGGCCCATTTCTTTTCGCAGTTCGCCTGCCCGCACAAGGCGCAGGTTTCACCAGGGTATTTCGCATCCGAAGCCGCGGAATTATCCGCTCCTTCCTTTTCGCCTGTGACAAATTCCTTTATTTTTCCGCCAAAGCCCATGCTTTCACCTAATGCCTGAAATGCCTTGCCTTTGTGAAAACAAGCGAAACATCCCTTTCATCCGCGGCCTTTATGACCTCGCTGTCGCGGATGCTTCCCCCTGGCGCAATGAATGCCTTGACGCCATTGTCTGCAGCAACATCAATGTTGTCCCTGAAAGGGAAAAAGGCGTCGCTTGCAAGGGCAGCGCCATCGCTCCTCTGCCCTGCATTTTCAAGCGCGATTTTAACAGAATTCACACGATTCATCTGGCCCGCGCCTATCCCTATTGTTGCCCTGCCTTTTGCCAGCACAATCGCATTGCTTTTCACGTGCTTTGCGATGCGCCAGGCGAATTCGAGGTCCGCATTCTCGCTTTCGGAAGGCTTTCTCCTGGAAACAACCTGCCTTCCCTCCTCAGCAGAAGAGATATTATCTGTTTCCTGCAGCAGAAGCCCGCCCTCGATGCGCCTGAAATCAATTCCGCCTGAAGGCTTTGGGAACTGCAGTTCAAGCACTCTCAGATTTTCCTTTTTTTTAAGGATGGCAAGGGCGGCCACCTCAAAAGAGGGCGCCACAACCGCCTCGTTGAAAAAAGCCGAAATCCTTTTCGCTGTGCCTGCATCGCATTCCTTGTTCAGCGCTATGATTGAGCCGTAAGCGCTTTTTTCATCACACTCGAGAGCGCGCGAAAAAGCCTCTTCAAGGCTTTCCGCAACAGCCACCCCGCATGGATTGCCGTGCTTGATTATGGCAGCGCAAGGCTCTGCGAATTCCCTTGCAATCGCAACCGCGGAATTCAGGTCCAAAAAATTGTTGAATGAAAGTTCCTTGCCGTTCAATTGCCTGAAATCAAGGAGCGAATTTTTTTCAGGGAAAGCGCTCCTGTAAATTGCCGCATTCTGGTGCGGGTTCTCGCCGTACCTGCAGCCCTGCACTTTCTCGAAAGCAAGCGAAAATTTTTCAGGCATGCTGGAGAGAGGGGAAAAATAGCGCGCGATAACCGAATCATATGCTGCGGTTTCGCAGAAAGCCTTTGCGGCGAGCTTTTTCCTTGTGGCATCGGAAAGAACGCCTTTCTTTCCCTGCAGCCCCCCGAGAACTTCTACATAATCATCAGGGTCGCAGACAACAGCAACCGAGGAAAAATTCTTTGCTGCCGCCCTGAGCAGCGCCACTCCGCCTATGTCTATGTTTTCCACAAGCTCTTTTTCAGGGCGGTTTTTTTCAAGGGCAGAGCGGAAAGGGTAAAGGTTCACTACAACCAAATCAATCGGCTTTATTTTGTATTTTTTCAGTTCATTCATGTGCGCCCTGTTTTCCCTGTCCGCAAGGATGCCTACATGGATTTTCGGGTGCAGTGTTTTCACCCTCCCGCCAAGCATTTCAGGCGCCTTGGCATAAACTGAAAGCTTCACGGCGCCTATGCCGGCATCGGCAAGCGCATTGAATGTGCCTCCTGAGGCGATTATCTCGACGCCGAGCTTTTTCAGGCCTTTCGCAAAATCCACGAGGCCTCTCTTGTCAGATACAGAAATCAGCGCGCATTTAACCTTCATTTCTTTCCACCCCTTGCAAGCGCAATGCCCTCTGCCACAATCACTGTGTTTTCCATGGCCTTCATTTCTTCCCGCTCCTTCCAAGAGCAATGCCTTCTGCGGCAATCACGGTGTTTTCCATAAGGCATGCGACAGTCATCGGGCCGACACCGCCGGGGACAGGCGTGATGAAAGAGGCCTTTTCCTTCACCGCTGCAAAATCAACATCGCCCTTCAATTTCCCTTCAACAAGCGTTGTGCCGACATCAATCACTACCGCGCCATCTTTGACCATTTCACTTTTTATGAGGCCAGGGACGCCGGCGCAGCTAATCAGGATATCGGCCTGCGAAGTTTCATGCCCAAGATTTTGTGTGAATTTATCGCATACAGAAACAGTGCAGTTGCGGTTTGCCAGCATGATTGCCAGCGGCATTCCAGCTGCAAGCCCGTGGCCGACGATGCACACCCTCGCCCCCTCGAATTTTTTTCCTGCCAATTCTATGAATTTGAGAACGCCTTTAGGGGTGCATGGTGCAAGCCTTTCGGCTCCAAGCGCGAGAAGGCCGAGGTTATACGGTGTGAAGCCGTCGGCGTCCTTTTCAGGCGCAATCGCTTCAATCGCCTTTGCCTTGTCGATGCCTGCAGGCAAGGGCAGCTGCACAAGGATACCGTGCACTTTTTTGTCCCTGTTGAGCTTTTTTATTTCTTTTATTATTTTTTCCTGCGGAACCCCTGCAGGAAATTTAACCACCTTGGAAATGATGCCGAGCCTCTTGCATGCATCCTCTTTCCTTGCAACATAAACAGCCGAAGCGTCGTTTTCGCCCGCCATTATCACCGCAAGGCACGGCTTAACCTTTTTTTTCAGCAGGGCTGCAATCCTCGGCTTCAGGGATTCCTCTAGTTCAGAAGCAAGCTTTTTCCCGTCGAGAGTGAATGCGGTCATTTTTTCAAGAACTCTTTTTTGATTGCAATATCCTTTTCCATTATCTCTTTTCCAACCGCCGCCATGTACTGCGAGGCCTTTGCCGCAAGTTCCGCATCGCAGAGCGCAAGGATTTTGGCAGCGTGCAGTGCAGCGTTCTCCGGCTCGAGGATTGTTGCGCACGGGACATTGCCAGGCATGCGCACCGATGAAAGCAAATCCATGAAATCGAATTTTTCGCAGAGCACAGGGCAATTTATTACCGGAAATTTCGAATGGCCTGAAATCAGCGGGCCCAATGCATTGCTCCTTCCTGCAACAGCGATGAATACAAGGTTTTTGAATTTTTTTTCATATTCTTTCACAGCCAGAAGAACGCTTTCAGCGGCCTTGTGGGCTGAAACAGCCCTGACCTCAAATTTAATGGCAAAACCGTTCTTTTTCCAGAATGCAGTTATCTTCTCTGCAACGCCCTTGTCCTTTTCTGAGCCTAAAAAAATTATGGCAGTGCTGTCCATTTCATTCCCTCCACGAATACAGTTTTTCCAATATTTCGCCAAGGCCGCGCGCGCTGAATATTTCCTTCCCGCAGTACCTGTTCGCGCCTGCGCAGTACATTTCGCTCACCAGTTCCAGCATTGCAGGCGGCAGGCTTTTCGGTTCAATCTTGCAGTATTTTTTCCAGTCCCGGTCCTTCTTTTTCTCTGCCATTGCTTTGGCTTTTTCAACTGCGTCAGCCCATTCAGGCTGGCTTTTCTTGTAATATTGCCTTATCACTTCCTTGCTGATTTCCTTTCCCGCAAAAGAAAACCTGTTTTCATCAAATGTGCCGGCGACATCCGCGACAAAAAGCTCGCCGCGGAAATAAAACATTTCGATTTTGCCGTCCTCGTGCTCCAATCCCTGCCTTTCGGCCTGTCCGGTGATTATTTTGTTCACTTTCAATGCAATTCCCTTCAGTTCCGAGAATTTTTCCTTCGAAAGGCATGATATTTTGAATGCCTCCTTTTCAGAAAGGTAGCGGTCCTTTGCCTCGAGCTTTGTCGAAAAATCGATTATCGGCTTTTCCAGCCTCACGTTTTTATCAGGCCAGTTTTTTCCCTTCAATCCTGCCTTCGGCGGCTTGAACCTTTTCCTGACAGAGCTGCCCACAGGCACAGAATTCCTGAAAATTATCTCGAGTGGCACCAAAAAATTTTCCCCTGCCTTTTTCCTGAAACGCGCGTAATCATAAACGCCTTTTTTGAATTCGAGTTCCGGTTTTCTTGTCACCATGACCCTCATTTCGTTCAAAGGCTCTGAGACTTCCTCAAATTTTCTTGTGAGGCCATTTTCAAGAAGGCCAAGATAATGCGTTTTCACGGCGTTCTTTTCAAGGAGCTCGAAATTGAATGCCGCCATCATGCAAAGCACTCTGCCTTTCAGCAGGATTATGTCAGGCATTTTGCCCCAGTCGAAGACAGAAAAATCGTTCGAGAAAACGAATTTTCCTGTGCCGAGAATTGTGTCAGCCGGACCACTTTCAAGAACAAGTTCCTTGACCGAACCCACCAGAAACCCCCCAGAAATAAAAAAGGAATTATGGTATTTTAATTGTTTGCGAGCCTTGTTAATTGAAGGAGCTTCCTGATGTTCGGATTTTTTTCGCCAAAACCATTGTTCGAGCAGAAAAACAGGCCTTTGAAGCTTGCCGTGCTTTTCTCAGGGAACGCCGGCTCGGCTAATTTCATTCTCGAAGAAATGAAGAAAAGGCCTGAATTGAAGCAAAAAATCAAGTTTGTGGGCGCATTTTCAGACAATTCGATGGCGCGCGGCGCGCACTCGCTCAAAAACTACAGCCTGGAGATAGTGATTGTGGACAGGGACAAGTTTTTTATCATCCATTCTTTGGACTCTAAAAGCCAGGACGCAAGGAAAAAATATTTCGAGCGCGCACTCCAGGAAATAAAGGAAATGAATGCCGAATTTTTGATGTTAAGCGGGTTCATGCGCATTGTGGGCGAGCCTTTGCTTTCCGAATTCTCGTTCCGCATGCTCAACGTGCACCCATCGAACCTAACAATTGTTTCCGAAGGAAAGCCAGCATTCACTGGAAAAAACGCTGTGCTTGACGCCCTGACCGCAGGGCAAACCGAGCTGCGCTCGACAATCCATTTCATCACAGGGGAAGTGGACTGCGGCCCGGTGCTTGTGCTCTCAAAGGCAGTAAAAGTTGACATGGAAAAACTGAATGCAGTGAAAGACGACAGGGCAAAACTACAGGAATATGCCGACAGCATGCAGGAAAAACTCAAGCGCGAAGGCGACGACCCTGCATTCCTCAAAGCCCTCGAACTCGTGGCGGACAGCCTTGTTGCAATAAAAAACAGCAAAGTATTCATAAAAGAAAACGGCAAATGGAAGCAGGGGTATTTTGACCTTGAAAGCGGGGCAGTAAAAATTTAGATTAATGCTGTTCTGAAAAAACGCGGATTCTGCCGATTTCTTCGTCGGCAAGACTTGGGAGTTGCGGGCTCCGCAACAAGCTCCCAAGATTTTCTACTTCAGTCAACGCCTTTGTTCTATTGATTCCCTTTGGCAAAACTATTGCGAAGAAGCGGCCGTAATTATGCGGCAGCTCTGCCTGCCGGACAATGCAGTTTCTTTCCCAGTTTTCTCTAATTGCCTTGTCTGAATAATCCATTGCAATAACTGCATCAAAACCCGCTTTGAGGAGGTGAACCGCCATTTCCTGCATTGAGGCAAAAGGATAAACCTGCCTCAATTCCCTCTTGGGGGGATATTGGCTACGCCAGCCTGGCTCCACAAGATATCTTGCTTTCGAAAGGAACCTTGCAAGGTTTCTGGCTGAAAGGGCAACTTCGGCTGAACGTTCGTTTCCCTTTTGCTGGTGCCACGCCACGCTTTTCGGTGGAAGCGTTTTGCTGAAAACCTTCAGGGCCCTCGCATATCTTGGGGAAAGCCTAGCCTCAAGCAGGCTCTCGCTGTGTTCAGGCAAAACACCGTCGTGTACTAGAAAAATTCCGCCGTTTGGGGAAATCAGCTTGCGGGCCTGACGCAAGACAGAGTCAACTCCGGCCCATCCGTCCCCGCGTTTTTTGGATTGCATGAAGACCTCGTGCAATAAATTGCTGCTTTCCACTAAATGGAATTTTCCGGAATTCCCGTCAATAAAATCCTGCCCGGCAGGCAACATTACTCTGCGGAAATCCCCTTCGGGGCTCAGCTGTGCTGCATGCCTTAATGATTGCCTGTTAAGGTCAACACCAATGATTCCAACCTCCTTGAACCCGAACAATTGCAGGATTTTTTCATTTATTAAAACCTTAACGCCGTTCCCGACGCCTAAAGAAGCATATTGTAATTTGTCCGGTTTGTTCACGACAATTTTACGAAAAAACCAGTCTACCGCAAAACCGAGAGATTCGTGCTCCCAGCCGGTGTAAAAAGGCGAAACCAGGGGCGAACCTGGAGAACGCAAAGATTCCGTAAGGGCGGCAAGTTTCCTCTTGAGTGGAATTTTTTCTGCCTCAATCGACTGCGCAGCCCTTCTGAAATTCAGTGACTGCCGGTTAATACTGCCTTCCTTCAATGACACGCGCCTGGCTCCAGCCGGCTTCCTCCACAAGCGCGTGTTCCTGAAACTGCGCTCTTTCATCAAATAATTATTCGGCGAAAGAAGTTAATAAGAATAACTAGCAAATCCTTCCGGCTTCTCTCGCCCTAATCCCGTGCTTTTCAGCGATTTCAATCGCCTTGTTCGGTTCAGGGGTGACGACCAAAAAGCAGTTGCCCATGTTCCAGGCCCTGAAAGCGTCCTGCTTCGGGACATTGCCAAGGCGGATTAATTCCAAAAACTCCTGATTGGGTTCCCACAAATCCTCGAACACTGCGCTGAGCTTCGGGTTTTTCATGATGCGCTCGAAATTGCCGTAAATGCCGCCGCCTGTGATGTGCGCGAAGCCGTGCGCTTCGCACTTTCCCTTTTCACCGTAAGCGCCGACCATTTCCACAATCGCAGGGCTCACGATAATCGATGGCTTGAGCAAAATATCGCCCCACTTCTGCCCTTTGAATTTTTTCAGGTGCCAGTTTTCCCCATAATTTTTTTCGAGAATCCTTCTCGCGAGCGTGAGGCCGTTCGAGCGGATGCCGTTGCTTTTGAAGGCGACAATCGAATCTCCTTTCCTGATTTTTCTCCCATCAACAATTTTCTTTTTTTCCAGCACCCCGATAAGGTCCGCGTTCCAGGCAAAGCCTTTCACCTGGTCAGGCATTTCCGCTATTTCCCCGCCGACCATAGAAATTCCTGCGCGCTCGCAGGCCTTCGGAACGCCTTTCATTAAGCCTGAAATGACTTTTTCATCCACCTTCCCGATATCAATTGTGTTTGTTGCGGAAATCGGTTCTGCGCCGAGCGCAACGCAGTCATCTGCAACCATTGCAACCAAATCGAATGCCAGGGAACCGTATTTTTTCATTTTCCATGCGACGACAGCCTTGCTGCCTACACCGTCGCAGTTTTTCACCACAATCGCGTTTTTGAGTTCCGGGAAGAATATCGGGCCTGAAAAGCCGCCCTCGCAAAGCAATGCTTCCCCTATTTTTCCCTTCCTGTTTTTGAAGGTCTTTTTGGATTCATTGTATGCGATTGCCGAGCACTTGTCGCCCAGCGGAACATCCACGCCCGCCGTTTTATAATCCATAAAATCACCTGTAATTTTCCCTCACGTACTTAACTGCATTTTCGAAAATCTTTAAACCTTGTCCGTTCCATGTGTCCGGCTTTTCCCTTGCCCATTGCGGATGATTTGTTGCGAAAAGGAATGCTTCAGGATGCGGCATAAGGCCGAGCACATTGCCTTTCTCGTTGCAGATGCCTGCAATCGCATTCATCGAGCCATTAGGATTTTCAGGGAAGGACATTGTGGGCTTGCCTTCAGAATCCGCGTACTGCAGGCAGACAAGCTTTTTCTCCCACAGTTTAGAGAGCATATTGTTGTCCGCAATGAATTTTCCCTCGCCGTGCCTGCACGGAACCTCAAGCTGGCCTATCCCCCTGAGGAGAATGCTGTTGGATTCGGGCGCTTTAAGTTTCACCCACCTGTTTTCGAACCTTCCTGAATCGTTGTAAAAAATCGAGACCTGCTGTTCGCCGTATTTGCCTCCGAGCGCTGGAAGCAGGCCGCTTTTCACAAATATCTGGAAGCCGTTACATATGCCGATTACAGGCTTTCCTTCCTCAATAAAATTAACAATGGAATCGAACAATTTCCCTTCCTTTCCAACAGCGTGCACTATTTTATTCGCAAACGCCTTTCCAGCCCCCAAATCATCACCGAAAGAAAATCCGCCTGGAATCGCGAGGGCATGGAATGCCTCGAGCTGTTTTGGGCTTTCAATAAGGTCGTTGATGTGCATCCTCTGCGCGGAAGCGCCTGCCCTGGAGAAAGCCAGTGCTGTCTCATAATCGCAGTTTATGCCTTCCCCTGTGAGAACCAATGCCCTGATTTTCATGATTTCACCGGCCGATTCCTTTTGGCAATGCCTGCTTCCTGCCTTTTTTCATTTTTTCACCAGTCAAGCGTTTTCATCCATTCTTTTTTCAGTTCCGAAATATTTTCCTTCAGAATACTGTCTCCATTAAAGCCCCTTATTTCCAAAAACTGCTCCACAGTAGTTTCACCGATGCACCCGAAATCGTTCCCTGAAAGCATGCTTTCGAATTTTTCCCTGTTTTCAGTCTTCACCGTAACTAGAATCCTTGAAGCGCTCTCTGAAAACAATGCCTGTGCATCGCCCAATGCGCCTTCGCGCGGCAGTTTTTCAAGGCTTACCTTCATTCCCAGGCCGCCTGCGAAAGCGCTTTCTGCAAGTGCCACAGCAAGGCCGCCCTGCGAGCAGTCGTGCGCGCTTTCCACAATCCCTTCAACTGCAGCCTTATGGAGCGCCTTGTATAGCGCGAGCGCCTTTTCCGCATTAACTTTCGGCATTATCCCTTTCTGCGAGCCGTGCTTCTGCAGGAAAACAGAGCCCTGCATTTCATCCCTTGTGGCACCGAGCACAAACACAAGGTAGCCTGCGCGCTTTGCGTCCATTGAAACCGCTTTCCTCACGTCTTCTATTTTGCCAAGTGCCGAAATCAGCAGGGTCGGCTTTATCGAATATCTTTTTCCCTCGACAGCCCTGTCGCCTGCAAGCGAATCCTTTCCTGAAATGAAAGGCATTCCGAATACCGTGGAAAAATCAAAGCATGCCCTGCTTGCCCTCACCAGTTTCCCCAGATGCTTTTTGCCTTCAGGGTTTTTGAGCTGGTTGAATTTCGGGTCAGGCCAGCAGAAATTGTCAAGCAATGCGATTTTTTCAGGGTCAGCGCCTGTTGCGACTGCATTCCTCACAGCCTCGTCGATTGCGTTTGCTGCCATCCAATAAGAATCGCTTTCACCGATGCAGGGATTTATCCCGTTAGATACAACCAATCCTTTCCAGGAATCGGCAAGAGGCTTTATCACTGCCGCATCGCTCGGGCCGTCGTTTGCAGCCCCTTCCAAAGGCTTGATTACGCTCATGCCAAGCACTTCGTGGTCGTACTGCCTTACAACCCAGTGCCTTGAGCAGACATTTAAGTCAGAAAGGATTGCCTTCAGTTCGCTTCCGAAATCAGGAATTGCGATATTTCCCTCTGGCTCTTCAGGCGCAGGCGCGAATTCCGCCTCAAGCTCCAGCTTCGGAAGGCCGTCATGCAAAAAATCAAGGCCAAGGAAAAGGATTGTTTTCTTGCCGTACTTCGCTTCAAGTTTCCCTGATTTTGTGAATTCGCCGAGAACCGTCGCCTCGACACCGCGCCTTTTGCACAAATCAAGGAATTTTTCGAGCTTGGAGGGCGGCACAGAAAGCGTCATGCGCTCCTGCGCCTCGCTCAAAAGAATCTCCCATGGCTGCAGGCCGGGATACTTTAAAGGCGCTTTTTCAAGTTCGAGCAGTGCGCCTCCGCTCTGCAATGCCATTTCCCCGACGCTTGAGGAAAGGCCGCCTGCGCCGTTGTCTGTTACCGAATCATAAAGGCCAAGGTCCCTTGCCTCAAGCAACAAGTCGAGCGCCCTTTTCTGCACTATGGGGGCGCCTATCTGGACCGCGCTCACAGGCGACGCCTCGTCGAGCTGCATGCTCGAAAATGTCGCGCCGTGAATGCCATCCTTCCCTATCCTGCCCCCGATCATAACTATCTTGTCCCCGGACCTCGCTCTTTTTTCATGGCTTTTCTTTCCGCGGATTTCAGCAGGCATTATTCCAGCAGTGCCGCAGAACACAAGCGGCCTCACAGAAAAGGACTCGTCGAAAAAAATGCTCCCGTTTATTGTGGGAATGCCGCTCTGGTTGCCGCCGTCCTCTATGCCTTTCCTCACTCCCCTGAAAATCCTTTTAGGGTGGAGCGTTCCTTTGGGAATATCCCCACTTTTTTTGGAGGGCGGGCCGAAGCAGAGCACGTCTGTGTTGAATATCGGCATTGCGCCGATGCCCGCGCCCATCACGTCCCTGTTCACTCCAACAATGCCAGTGAGCGCGCCGCCGTACGGATCGAGGGCGCTCGGCGAATTGTGGGTTTCGACCTTGAAGGCAATATTCCAGCCCTCATCAAAGGAAATTATGCCTGCGTTGTCCTCGAAAACAGAAACGCAGAAATCTTTTTTTCCCGCATTCATCCTTATTTTTTCTGTCGCCCCGCGGATGAATGTTTTCAGCAATCCGTCTATCCTGTGCTCTAAATTTTTTTCCCTGTATTTTATGCCTGCCCTGAAAACCTTGTGCCTGCAGTGCTCGCTCTGCGTCTGCGCAAAGCACTCCAGTTCGGCATCAGTGGCCTTTTCGCCCAAACCGCGCTTTTTCCTTTCCGCAAGCACTTCAGGTTTTTTGAGGTATGCTGCAAATGCCTTGATTTCGCCGGCGGAAAGCGCAAGGCACCGTGCAGTGCTCAGAAGGCCGAGCTCCCTTTCGCCTGCATTCAGGTCGAATTCCTCAACCTTCGGCTTCTCGGCGGATTTTGCCTCTTTTATTTCAAGGCATGGCTTTGATTCCTTCCATTTTTCGTAAGGCCAGATGCGCCAGCATTCTATGAGCCTGTTGGCAATCAGTTCGGCAGCAATCCTTTCGGCTTCCGTTCCCGAAATGCCTGACAGAAGATATTGCGCCGAGGTCCTTACGGTGCCCTTGAATTTTTTCCCGCGGAAATTTTCAATCGATTCCTGCGCAGTGCGCGCTTCGTTGTCTGTTACGCCTGGTTTGAATGCCACTTCGAGCAGGAAATCAAATTGGAATCTTTCGGCAAGCGGCGCATTGACCGAAACTTCCTGGGTGAATGGGTCTGAGAACGCCTCGCGCGCAATCCTTTCAAGCTGCTTTTCGGAAAGGCCTCCGCTGATTGAAAATGCCTTTATTGTCCTTGCGGAATCAAGCCTTATGCCGAGGTCTTCGAGCGCAGCGCTCTCCAACCTTCTGCCTTTCGGGTCTGCGAATTCCTTTTTTGTGCATATTTCTATCCTGTCCAAAAGGAAAACCTCAGAGCCTTACTTCTTCAGGCAGTTCGACCTTGTTTTCTGAAACAAATTCCCTGAGCCATTGCGGCATTCTTTCAAGGTTGCCTGCGTGGATGTAGGAATAATTGCCTTCAAAGCAGCCGGTGCACACTTTTCCCTTAAGGTATTTCCCGAAAACTTCTTTGACTGCACCGGCACTCACATAGGAAACACTGTCGAACAGTTTTTTGCACTTGCATTTCTTGCAGGCAAAGCATTCGCCCAATTTTTTTTCAAGCTTCTGCTGGTCTTCGACTATTTCGCCTGCGCCAAAATACCTCAATGCAATCAGCTCTTCCCTGTCGATGTCTATGCCTGCCCTGCATTCCCCGACCATCGGAGGCCATGCTGCCATGAAAGAAAGGCCTTTCGGCTTTGCGGCATTCAGCATTTTCGCAATCCATTGGGAAACGCTGCCGCGCACAATCGAATCGTCTATGACAATGACATGCTCGCCTTTCACGTCGTGGGAATTGATTTTGAATTTCCTTGAGAGCTTTTCCTGCAGTGACAATGACTTGTATCCCAAAAAAGAGCGTTCGCCGCGCGCCCTCGAGTCAGGCATTCTTGTGATAACCTGCCTGAATTCTATGTTGCCCTGGTTTTTCAGGGCTTCCTCGAAATAGCCCTGTGTCGCGCTTATGCCTGATTTTGGCACCCATGATATTATCGAACCGGAGTTTGGGGGATGCTCCCTTGCAAGGGCCTTCCCGAATTCCCTTCTCACAAAATCGACAGTGACGCCGTCTATTTTCGAATCATAGTTCTGGAAATATGCCACTTCGAAAGGGCAGAGGCCCCTGCTTGCCGTTCCCTTTAATTCCCTGTTCATGTCTATTTTCAACCATTTGAGGGTCAGGGGCTCGATGAATCCTGCTTCGCCTGCGTTTATTTCCACTATTTCCTGCACACCGAGGCAGTTGGCATGGCTTGTTTCGGAAAAGAACACAAGAAGGCCGTTCGCCTTAGTGAAATGCAACGGCCTCAGGCCGTCCCTCATATAAAAAAAATATTTTTTGTCGGCATCGCAGAGCACTCCGAGAAAAGTGAAGCCGCCGAATGGAAAGGCCTGCCTGTAAAAT
>JAPLVS010000055.1 GCA_026396995.1 Candidatus Iainarchaeum sp. | reverse complement strand
AAATCCATGTTGGCCACAACCCCGAGGTCTGAAAGCTTCGCAGGCCTCAGCAAACTGACCTCTTCCAATTTCTTTTTGGACGCATCATCCAGGCCAGCATAAACCTCCCTGGCCTTTTCCTTCAAAGACTCGAACCTCTTGAAAGCCATAATGCTCAGCTGGGTTGCATCGCAGAAATAACCGCTCTCGTTTTCCTTCAAAAGCGGGTCGCACATTGTTTCGGTGATTTTATCTGCATCCCATTCAAGCAAAACCCTATTCAAGCCGTACTTTTCGCTAACCGCGGCACCGCTGTCGCAGCCGAGATTCTGCTGCTCAAAAACAGGGAACTTGAAGCCTTCGGCAAAAACAAGCTCAAGGAAAAAAAGCAAAAAAAACAAGATGAACAATTTCTTATTCAATGCGCCCACCTATTTTTTCTTTTTCCGCTTCACCACATTATAACCAACAATTATCGCAAAAGCAACAATAACAACGCCGATGAAATAAAGCTCGGAAATGGAAAGCCCTTTCTGTTCAGTTCCGCCGCCAGCCCCTGCCTGCACACAATCCTTGTCCAATCCCGCAACGCAGTCCGGGTCGCAGATTGAATCGCTATAAGGCAGGCAATAATTGTCTTCCTCGCCCATCGGGCAGTCGGCAGGGCACGACAAATAGTTTTCTGTGGAATCGCACTTGCCGTCGCTGTTGCAGAGCCTGCTTTTCAGGTCGATGAACGCAATCGGCTTGTTCCAATCCTTTCCGACCGCAAGGATTGCCGCTTCCTCCGAATAGGGCAAAATGAGGTTTGCTTCAAGCCTGCCCTGGGTTTTATCATAGTAATCGTCCATTTCTTCTTCGGAGATGTTTTCAGGCATCCTTGGAACCATTTCCCTGAAAGAGAATTGCGTCTGGTATATTGTCCGCATGTCGGTATCCAGCACGCTTGCAATGTATTCGTTCCCTGGCTCGCTTTCAGAACCAGAGAAAACCACGCCGATTTCGTCAACCTTCACTTCCCCGCCGATAACAGAAACCCTTGCCATTATCACAGGCCTTTGCTCCAGGGCAGCAGCGCTTGCTGACAAAAGCAGCAAAAGCAGGAAAACAAAATTCCATCGGGTCATTCAGTCCCGCCCCACTGCGTTTGAATCTCTTTCTTCTCATAGCAGTCGAACTCTCTCCCGATATCTTCCCTCAACAGGCCCATGATGCTCCTTTTTTGCAGCCCTCCGGTTTTTCCAATTTTCCTTCCCAGGCAGTCTATTTGGCTGCTTGGGGCATTTGGAATAACCTCTGGACAGCTTGTCTGGCCAGGCTCGTCAGAGCATTTCGGGTAATCGCTTGTCCCTTTGTGGTACTCGGAGTAAAGGATGCCTGCACCTGCCGATTCTAAATTAAAGTGTTCCTGCAGCGGCCCGGGATAAAAGTTTTTGGGAACCTTTCCCAAGTATTTCACGTGTTCAAGGTAGGCTTTTGCGCTGTACTGGTCTTCAAGGCCGAATGTGTGGCCCAACTCATGCTCGGTTGCCCCGCTCCAGAGATCCGCCAAAACCAGGCCGGAAGTGCCAGAGCGCGATATCTCATTCAGTCCCTCAGCGAAAAAATCATAGACAATGCCGGAATACCACATTCTCCTGTAAGAGTTAAGCAATCCCACAACCCTGAGGCCCGCAATTCCGGCATCAGGCCCATACTTTTTTCCAAGGTAGGCGTTTCCGCAGGCTCCAAGCTCTACAAATGCAATGCTGGTTGAAGGGAAACCAAGGTGTTGCCCGTCTTCAAAATTCTTTCCCACTGGCTGGGCCGATGCGCAATTTTTGAGGCCGGCTATGTCAGCCACATCCATTGCCAAAAAAGAAATGTTGTCCCTTCCTTCGTCCAATCCTGCCATTGCCATGAAGCTGTCAAAGCGCTCCTTTGCAAGCTGCTTGAACTTGCTGTTCTCGGATTCCCTGAAGCCGAGCGGAACGAACAGGATTACTTTTTTGCCGCTGATGGAAACCTTGTTTTCGGTGCTGGAAGGGACAGGGTTTTGCAGGGTTTTTGGCTGCGGCGCCTGCTGAACTGTGTCAGGGCAGCCGTCCAAATCATTGAAGCCGTTGAATGTTTCCTTTTCCAGCGGGCACTTGTCCTTCAAATCCGGAATGCCGTCCTTGTCAGCATCCATTTCTGTCCTGATGGCATAGTTTTCCACTTTTTCTTTGGCTGTGGAAGGGGTTGCAACAGGCGCAGGCGTCTTGGCTGCTTCCGGGGTTTCAACCGGTTCCGGTGTCAGGGTTGGCTGCGGAGTTTTGGCCGGAGTGCTTGCTGCAGTCGGCAAAGGAGAAATCCATTTTGGGATTTCAATCTGGGCTTTTTCAGGGCCTTGGGTCGGGCCTTGGATTGCCGTGCCGCTTCCAGGCTCCAGCAATCCTGCTTTCTTGACCAGTTCCTCGAATGCCGCCCTGTTCCAGTCAAGCGAAAACACGCCGTCCTTTTCAACAACATTCATCAGGCCCTTGTTCAAATCCCTGATGAAACCTGCAAGCGAGAATTCTCCGTCCCAGGATTTCGGCTGGAGCAGGTTCTCTTTTCCCACAAGCCATTGGCCTGGCGACCCTGCAATGGCCTTGCGGTAATTGAAAAGGCTGCCGTCATAGGAAAGCATTGTCACAGTCGTTTCGTCTGAAACGCATTGGAGCGAAAAGGCCGTGTCTTCAGGAATGAACGAAACCGAATGGATGAGCTCTTCATCGTGCTCTTCAGGGCTGAATTCCACGAGGCCTGCAAGCATCTCGTCATCCCAGCCTGTGCACTTGATTTTTTTCGGGAAAAGCATTGCAAAATAGTCAGGCTCCCTTATCTCGCCGCTCCGCCACTCGAAAAGGGATTGCTTTTGCCCGAAAAATAACGAGGAAAGCTTGGTGCCTGCCTGGCTTGAAAGCGTGTAATACAGCCTCTGCGTTTTTTCAGCCGGGAAATCGAGCACAAGTGCGACAGGAATGGACTTATTCAGCTGGAGAGTGTAGGTTTTGCCGTCTGTGCTCTCAAATGAAAGGCCTGTGCCTGAAGCTGTTTCATCGAATGATTCCCCGGAATAGCTTTCGATTCCTGCGATTCCGCCTGACAAGCCTGAAAAGGCGTTATCCTTGTTAAGCCAGACCTCATCGCCGTCTATGCTTGTGCCATAATCGCGGTTTTCCTGCCCGAGCCCTGCATCAAACTGCAGGCGAAGGAAAGGATTCTTCTGCATTTCAGTCTTCTGCTCGAGGTCTAATTCCCCAAGGCTTTTCAGAAGCTTGAAGCTGATGCTCACGTTTTCCACAAACTCAAATTGCCCTTCGCTGAAAAAAACCTTTGCTTCCAGGCTCACCTTGTAAAGGCCTGGCTCTTTAGGGCTGTTGATGAATTCCAGCGGCGCAATGCTTGGCCTGCTCTTCCCGAAAAAAAGGTGCGTGTAGCGCGAGTCGAAGTCTTTCTTGAACTGCGCGGAATAATTGTCTGCCAAGAGCAGGGCTTCGAAGTCGGCGCTAAGGCCTGTCTTTTCCTTTAGCTGCGAAAGGTCTCTGACTCTGGCCAAATCCATCTCTGCTGCCTGCCCGCCGCTTAAATTCGAAACAAAGTCTTTGACTTTCTGCTTGAACGCGCTGTATTCGTCCTGGAAAAAGAGCGCGAACTGCGCTGCATCGCAAAAGTATCCGCTATTCCCATCCTTATACGGCAGGAAGCAGGTCTCCCCTGTTATGCCCTTTGGGTTCCATTCAAGCAGCACCCTGTTCAGGCCGTACCTGAAATATGGGGCCGGCTCGCCTTGCACAGCTGTTCCATCGCCTGCAGCGTAAGCCGCTGAAGCCAGGAACAGCAGTAAAAGCAAAAGAAGAAGGCGATTGGGTTTTTGTTTTCCTGGCCGATTGAAACGATTTCGGCTTCCTCAAAATAAGGGAAATAAAGTGTTGCCTCGAAAGAGCGGGTTTGCTCTATGAACTTGTTGTAATCTTCTTCCGGAAGATTTTCAGGGAAAGTAGGTATAACCTCTTCAAGCGAAAACCTCAACTGGTATATTTCATTCGAACTGCGGTCCAAAAGCTGGGCGATGAAAGCACCATTTTCATCCTGCGGTGTGGGAGTGCCGTAAACCAGCTGGATGCCGCTTATGCTCACGTCTCCGCCGGCAACCAAAACTCTTGCCTGCAGTACAGGGATTTCCTCTTCCTCCGCGAAGCAATTAAACGGAACAATCAAAGCGAAAAAAACCGCCAGTGCAAAAAGCACCTTTTTCATTTCAATGCACCCCACTGCGACTTTATCGCCTGCTTTTCGAAGCAGTCGAAGTCGTAAATGATGTTTGAAGGAAGGCCGGCCGGCCCCATTAGGCTCCTGACAGTAGTGCCGCCGGATTTTGAAATAATCCGGCCGTCGCAGTCATGGATTATGCCGCTCCCGGATTTTGGGCAATCTGTCGTTTCGCTTGAAGTGCATTTTGGATAGGAGCGCGTGCCAGGGGGATAGTTGCTTGAAAGGAATCTGCTGTTGGTGACTGTATTGGACAACTGAAGCGGGCCGGGGTAATAATTTTTAATCGTGTAGCCTTTCACAAAATTTGCCTGGGTAACATAAGCCTTAGAACTGCACTGTTCGCCAAAGCCGAAAGTGTGGCCTAGCTCGTGCGACACCGTCCTCCAGTTATCCCTTGCCAAAACAATGTTTTGGGGGTTATTTTCCGCAAGCCATGAAACGCCATTACACTCCCCGATTTCCAATCCTTCCATGAAAAGGATGCCCTTGCTTGTGTTCATCAACACGACCACGCGGTAATTTTCCCCAGGGTAATTCTTTCCCCACGGCAAAGTCCCGTATTTTTTGCGCAAAAAGTTTTCACCGCAGGCCTCCATGTTCCCCCTGAAAGATGCCATAGAGTTTATCGTCTTGAGATAAGTTTTAAGGCCGTCCGATTTAAGCTTGTTGCAGCCGGCAATAGAGGAATATTCCGAAACATCCGCAACAATGAACGCAATCTTACCGCTTGAGAACGCATCCTCAAGCCCGGAAACCCTGATGAACGCCTTGAAATATTCTTCGGATTTTGCCTTGAAATCAGCGCTTTCAGATTGAGTGAAATCCGCAGGCGCAAACAAAATCACCTTTTTGCCCTTGATTGATACAGGAGAGGAATCGATTGCCTGCTGCCTTGTCTTGCCAGATGCACTTTTGGAGCCTGATGTGGTTTTTGCAGGCGTTGCCAGCTGCACCTTGTCAGGGCAGCCGTCGGAATCAAGGTAACCATTGAAGGTTTCCCTTACTGTTGGGCACTTGTCCTTCAAATCCGGAATGCCGTCGCCGTCTGAATCCTTCTGCCAAAACATTATCTTGTTCTGGAGGAAATTACTGATGTTCGGGATTTGCGCGACAAACCATGCCGGCGGCTTGAATAACTTTCTTGCGATTTCCGGAACCGAGATTTCTGCAGTTGCCAGGGTCTTCGATTCGTTTTGCTGGTATTCCTTCCACATTTCCCGCCATTCGCAGACATGCTGCTTGACGTCGGAAATGTAGGCTTCAGTGTCGTTCTCGCTGGGGGGCGCATATTTATAGAGTACATCCCTGATTGAGTCGGTTCCCTCGCCGGCATAGCCTTCCATGAGCCAGTTCCACTGCCTTACTGATTCCCACCAGTAATTGTAGCCGCAATACCTTTCAAACGAGGGATTGGTGCAGAGCTCGGAGCGCTGCAAATCCGAAGACATTTCTATGTTGCCTATGGATTTCCTTGTCTCGTCGAAGTCCGGGTTTGTGCCGAACTGCGATTCGTGGAAAAAGAACGCGAGCGAAACCAGTGGGTCGAACTGCTTTGTTTTTTTGAAAGTGGAGCCGTCGCTGAACTTGTACTTCCAGGACGGGGTTGCAAAGTAAACGAATGCTTCCCCTATCGAGCACTTGTATTCCTCGCCTTTCTTGCAGCCTTTCTTGTTTTCCGAGAGCGCAGGCGAACCAGACGATGCCAGTATTTTTTCAATGAATTCCGCACTGGCAGGCTCGCCTTCAAGGTAAACGCTGAAATCATCGTTTGCAACACAGTTCTCTATCGACTTCTTTTGCTCTTCGGTTTGGGGCGTATAGCAGCAAAACTCGCCTTGTGAACTGCAGGGGTCATAGGTTTTGCCGTAAAAATGCTTTCCGCCGGAAGCATCGCAGTTGCCTGCGCTCATGCAATAATAAAGCCTTGCCTCGCTTTCAGAGTTTATAATGTTCGGGTCTTTGGTTGGATTAATAATGTTTTCCACATCGCCAGGCTGGAGAATGCAGAATTCTGTTTCAGGAACTTCATACTCGGCATTGACAAAGTCGGTTCCATCGCCTTCCTCTTCCCCCACCACAACCATTTCCCTGAAAGCCTTTGCGTTCCACGAAAGCGCAAAAAAGCCCTTCTCCGCATCCGAAGCGACCGTGATATGGCCTTTCTTGACCTCGTCCAGAACATCCTTCAAGGAAAACTCGCCTTCAAAAGGCTCAGGCGAAAGGGCCGCAGCCAAAAGCTGGCCGGACAACAATTTTGGAACACTCTTGGCATCAGAATAAAACGCATCAACACTGCCGACATAAGAACGCAATATGAACTCAGCACCATCCCTGGAAACACATTGCACAAGGAAAGAAGCCTTTTCAGGCAAAAACAAAACAGAATGATAAGACAAAGAACCCTGCGGGCCAGGGGAAACGGAAAGCTCCCCGGAAGGCATCTCCTCACTCCAATCCCCACACTTCATTCCGGAAGGCAATTGCTCAGAAAAAGAATCCTTCACTGAATCCCCCGAACCCTTCCATTCAGCCAGCGAACTCAAACCATCAAAAAACTCCAACGGAAACACTTTCCCGGCAGAATCCGAAAGCGAATAATACGCAGTAAAAGAACCGCTGGAAGGCAAATTCAGGGAAACAACAGACGGAACAGACCTATTGAACTTCAACACAAACTTTCCAGGCTCGCTCTCAACAACGCCCAGCACAAGGCCGGAAGAAGTAT
>JAPLVS010000023.1 GCA_026396995.1 Candidatus Iainarchaeum sp. | reverse complement strand
TCAGGTTTTTCAACCTTCGCTTTTTTCAAGTCCGCCGCTTTTTTTACGGCTTTGGTTTCAGGCATTTCAAGCACCGTCCTTGCCTTTCTGCATCAGGCCCTTGCCGAGCAGGTAAATGCTGTCCTGGAAAACGCGCAGGTCCTTGTTCTTTATCTTTGTCGCCTTTTCAAGGTTTGCCGCAGTCTGCCCGACATGCTCGCTGTTGCTTCCAGTAACCGTTATTTCCTTCCCCTTTATGTCCACCTTGGTGTTTTCCCCTATAATCTTTGCCTTCCTCGGCTTTTTCTCGCCGCCGAAATTGTTTATTATGACGAATTTCCCTGAAACCTGCAGGTTTATGGGAAAGTGCGAAAACACAACCCTCAGATTGTATTCATAGCCTTTGTCAAGGCCGAGCACAAGGTTTGCAATCTGTTTCCTGACGGTTTTCATTATCGACGTGGTCCTCTTTTTTGAGTTTATGCCCTTGAGCACCAGCGAATTCCCGTCCAGTGAAAAATTCACGTTTTTGCACCTGAATGTCTTTGATTCGCTTTTGTCTCCCTTGGAAACAGTCACTGTCTGCTCTGAAAGCGAAACCTTTACAGGCTCGTTGAAATCAATTTTAAGTTCCATAAATGCACACCTTTGCAGCCTCAGTAAACGTAGGCCAGGAGCCTTCCCCCGATTTTCTTGTCTATCGCGTCCTTGTGGGACATTACGCCCAGCGAAGTGCTCACTATGAGCAATCCAAGGTCCCTTGACGGCAAAAACCTTTTCTCGAACTTTTCAAACCCGTCCTTCTTCACTGTATATCTGGGCCTTACAGCCCTGCACTCGTTTATTTTGCCTGCGAGCTTTACCCTGTAAACCCCGCTCTTCCCGTCCTCGATGAATTCATAATCCACAATGTAATGGTTCACTTTCATTACCTCCAGGATATGCCCGAGCAGTTTGGAGCCCGGCCTGAAGAGGAACTCTTTTTTTGCCACAATCTCGCAGTTCTTTATCGATACGAGTGCATCCGATATTGGGTCAGTTAAAGCCATCCAGTTCACCTAGTCAAATTTCTTAAATCCCAGCTTTTCAGCCTTTTCCTTAAAGCATCTCCTGCAAATGTTAAGCCTGTACTTCCTTATCACCGCGTCCGCGGCCCCGCAAAACTTGCACCTCGGCCTTTTTTTGACCATTCAGTTCACGCTCACTCCAAGTTTTTCTTTTACAAACGCAATCGCTTCATCCTTCGAAATCAGGTGCTTTTTTCCAACAGCAACCTGGCACTGCTTCCTTTTCTTTATCCTGTAACCCGGCCTTTCAAGGCAAACCAGAACATCAAAGCCCCTTATGCCGAGCTTCGGGTCATATTTTATTTTCGGCATTTCAATGTGCTCTTTCACGCCAAAACCGAAATTCCCGAGCCTGTCGAAATTCCTCCCAGAGAGCTCGTTTTCCTTTGCAGCCAGCGCGTTCTTCAGGAATGCAACCGCCTTTGCGCCCCTCAGGGTTGTCTTTGCCCCTATTTCAAGGCCGGGCCTTATGTCCCAGGTCGGCAGCTTGACCTTTGCCTGCGTTTTCACGACTTTCGCGCCTGTAATCTGGGCCATGATTTTGACAGCCTTGTCGAGCTCTTCCCCGCTCTTGCCAACGCCCATGTTGACGACTACCTTGGCAATGCGTATTTCCTTCATCTTGTTTTCCGCGCCGTTCACTTCTCTTCACCCATTATAAAAACATTTTCAGCGTTTGTCTGCAGTTCCTTAGAACCGACCTTTATTACCACCAGCTTTTCTGATTTGATTGCTTCCTCTTTCCTGTTTTCCTTTATCTCTTTTATTGTGCCTTCCAGGCCTGCGTGCTTTCCGCCCCTTATAAATGCCCTTGCGCCCTTCTCGAACTTGAACGCCTTCAGCACCTTTTGCGACGGCACTTCTATTTCGATGGAATCGCTTGCCTTGAAATCCTTGCCGTCATCGACAATAATACTGCGGCCGTCGTTTGTCGAAAGCTGGGCTTTCCCACCCCTTATCTTCCTCTTGCCTTCAATCCTGCAAAGCTTGGACTTCTTCTTGCCCCTGCCTTCCTCGTTTGGCACGAGCTTTCCTCCGGCATCAAACCCTATCCTGTAATCGTTTTCAAAGCCCTCTATCGAAACAATGTCAAACAATCCCACGGAAAACCTGTAATCCCTTCTCTTTATGCCGTTGACTGAAACCTTGCCGCCGTTCAGTACAATCTTTGCTTCCCTCATGTTCCTGCCGATGCCTAAAATATCCCTGAGCAAAACGCCAAGCGGAATGCTCTTGTCTTTTGTGAACGGTCCGGCAATAGACCTGACAGCCCATGTGCCGCCCTTTGTGTCCCTCTGCCTGGCCTTGCTTGTCATAAAGCGCTTCTGCTTTTTGTTCCCGCCTTTCTTAGACATCACTTTTCACCTTTTTTCCCTTTCTCGCCTGCTTTCCCAACAGCCTTCACTTTCTCCGGCTTTACCTTCGCCTTGTCCAGGAATTTCAGCCTTTTGCTGTCCCCCCTGTCAAGCGATTCAATCACAAGCTTTGAGGGCTGTATCGGCACCTGCGCTTCCGTGCCGTCCGCCTTTTTTTTCACGATTTTTTCAATGAACACGCGCAGCCTTGAAACATCGACTTTTGAAATTTTCCCGCTTTTTCCCTTAAAGTCGCCTCTCACGATTTTCACTTCGTCGCCTTTGCGCACCGAAAGCGACCTTCTTCCGAGCTCTTCCGCGAGCTTTTTGCTGAGGTGCGATGCAACCTCTTTCTGCCTCTGGTGCAGCGGTCTTTCGTAGAAAGCCTTCCTGTTCTTTTTCGGTTTGCTTGATTCCATAAACACCCTTCCTTTATTTTCCTTATCTCCGGTTTTCCCTTTCTCACGACAACATTGAGCATGTCCGCAATTCCCGCCTTCGGGCTCATTTTCTTCCTTGTCTTGTGCCCGAAAACGCCTATTATGTATAACTCTTTTGCCCCTGAGTTGTCTGTGCAGAAGAGCGTACTCCTCAGTGTAAGGCACTTTGTCGGTGATGCGCTAATCGCTTTCATTTTTCTTCACCTTTCCATTGCCTGCAGCCTGCCTGCGATGCGCTTCCTGCGTTCATTTTTCCTCACTCACAATCTTTAAAACCGCAAAATTTTTTGTCTTGCTGAGCCTGCGGGTCTCGCCTATAATCACTATATCGCCTTCCTTGGCGTTGATGCACGGCGGGTTGTGCGCGTGCACCCTCGAGCGCGCTTTCTTGTACCTCTCGAATTTCGGCACAAACATCGTGATTATCCTTTCCACTGTGACAGTGCGGGTCGGCTTTGCGCTTATGACCTTGCCCTTGAAAGACTGGCCCCTCACGCTTGTGCTGCCGTGAACCGGGCACTTCTCATCCTGGCATTCGCTCATATTGCCTTCCTCCAGTATTCCTTCACCCTGTCTTCCGGCCTGAAGCAAAGCTTCCTGCCGTCCGCGCTCACGCCCGCATTTCCCGGAAGCGCGAATTCAAAAACGCATTCTTTTTTCGGAACCAATTTTTCCCCTTTTGCAGTTTCAATTTTAAAAGTGTTCTTTGTCTCGTCCACTATTTTCCCTTCCATTCCAATCCTTTCCATTGCTGTGGATTCCTTCACCTTTACTTTAAGCCCTATCAGTTCATGGGCCATGAAATTCTTTTCGTTTATCCCGTATTTTTCCATTCTTTCACCGTTTTAAGCGTCAATCAATTCTTCCTTGAATCCCTGTTTGAGCAGGATTTCCTTCACTTTTTCCTTGTGCGCGCCCTGCAGTTCTATTATGCCGTTTTTCACTGTGCCGCCGCATGCAAGCTTTTTCTTGAACTCCTTGTTCAGTTCGTCCAAGTTTATGTCCTTGTCGAGGCCGCTTACAGTGGTCACGTGTTTCCCGAACCTTCTCTGCAGCGTCCGCACCCTGATTTTCTGGGCTTCTTTTGCTATTTCCCCGCAGACGCACAGCTCTTTCGGCTGGCCGCAGACAGAGCAAAATTCAGCCATTTCTATTTCTCCACCTCTTTCACTTTCCCGCCTGTTTTTTCTTTTTCGGTTTCTTTTTCTTTCAGTATTGTAAGCATCCTTGCAATATCCCTTCTTATCGAGCGGATTTTTCCAGGGTTCTCGGGCCTTGTGCCTGAAGCGATGACTGCCTTCTCTTTCGCCAGATCCTTTCTGAGCCCGGCAGCCTTTTCTTTTATTTCGGCCACATTCAGCTCCCTTATCTCCGCAATTTTTTTCATGCCAATTCACTCTTCTTTTTTCTTTTCGTCAGTTTTCTTGTCTGTTTTTTCCTTTTTCGCCTTGTCGGCTTTTTTCTCTTCCTTTTTTTCTTTCGGTTTTTCCTTTTTTTCGCCGGCTTCCTTTTCCCTCTTTTTCGGTTTTTCCTTTGTTTCGTCTGTTTTCTTCTCTTCCTTTTCAGCCGGCTTTTCCTCTTCTTTCACAATCGTTTCAATCGCTTCGGTTTTTTCTTCTTTCGCCTGGGCGATTTCTTCTTCCGGCTCTTCGATTTCCGGAATCTCTATTTTCACTTCTTCCTTTTTTTCCTCTTTTTTGCCGGCTTTCTGTTCCGCGATGATGTCCTCGATTCTCCTCTTGTCAGGGAAAACCACGTCAGGCCTTATTATGCGCAATTTGACGCCGATTGCCCCGACTTTCGGATATGCCGCCGCATGGGCATAATCGACAAGGTTGGACTGTGCGCCTGCTTTTTTCATATAACCTTTCGCAAGCCTTTCCTTCCTTTTCCTTCCGCTTTTCCCTGCAAGTTTTCCTTTGAATATGATTTCAACGCCCTGCGCGCCTGCGTGCATTATGTCGTCAACGCTCCGGTAGGCAACGCTCCTCCAGGAATAGCCGCGCCCGAGCAATGCAACAATCCTGTCGACCATTGCCTGCGCGTCCAGCTCAGGCTTCTCAATCTGCTGTATTTCCAACTGCGGGTTCTCTATGCCGAATTTTTCGGTTATTTCATCTGTCAATGTCCTTATCGTTTTCCCTTTTTTGCCGATTGCAAGCCCTGGCTTTGCAACCCTTAGGATTATTTTGGTGACAAGCGGCGTTTTCTGGATTTTCATTTCAGTGAATCCGGCCCTGTCAAGCTCCTTCTTGAAATATTCCTCGAGCCTTATTTTTTTCATTCCCTGTTCTATGAAATACCGCTCGATCATATCGATGCAGCCCCTGCAATTCCTGCTGTTGCCATTTCAACGGAAGCATGTGCAATCATATCGATGCGACCTCTTGCAATATTATTTCCAAGTGTGCTGATTTTGCCCTTCTCCTTTTGCCCGCAATCTTTCCCTTGGGCTGCATTTTGAATCTCCTGAATCCCTTGCATGCAAAGCAATGCCTTACCAGGAGCTTGTCGGAATCCAATCCCTTGTTTTCAGCGTTCGCTTTCGCATAGCTTATAAGTTCAAGAAATGCCTTGCACGTGTTTTCAGGATAGCGACCTGATTTCATTCCTGCAACGCTCTGCCCTTTCCTGTGCGGCACCTTTTTATGGTATCTCACAAGCGGCAGGAATTCCTTGTGCACAATGATGTTGCCCAAAAACCTTTCCGCTTTCCTTACCGGAATGCCCTTTATCCGGTTGCAGATTTCCGTTGAATATTTCAGGCTTACAGGCCTGTTCTTGAGCATTGCTTTCGCTGTAATATCGTCCCTTGCCTGCTCCTGATATTTTTCCTTAACCATTTTACCCTCTCGCCGTGATTGCTGTGCTCGACTTTGTCGCACCGACGCCTGCCTTTCCGTGCTTCAATCTCTTCCTTGTAAGCGCAAGCTCTCCGAGTTTATGGCCGAGCATGTCAAGCGTGATTTCCACCTGCTGGAACTGGTTGCCTGAATGCACGCCCAATTTAACACCCAACATTTTCGGGGTCACAATCGCGTCCCTGTCGTGCGTCCTGATAATCTTGTTCGGCTGCTTTAGCCTTACTGCCTCGTCTATTTTCTTGTCTAAAGGCTTGTTCACGCCGTGCAGCAATGACCTTCTTGCCCTTGAAGTCAGGAGCTTTGCGAACTCCTCGGTGCCCATTTTTTTCAATTCTTCTATTGTTTTTCCCCTGTAAGTGGTACTTGTTTTAGCCATTCACATCCCTTTTCCTATTTACTTCTTCCTTCTCCCTGTGCGGCTTGAAGCAATCGCCCCAACCTTTCTTCCCGGAGGTGCATTCCTTGAAACGCTCTTGCTCTTTCCTGCGTGGTGCTGTGCTCCGCCGAAAGGATGGTCAACAGCGTTCTTCGCAACGCCCCTAACTACTGGCCAGGGCCTGCTCTTTGCCCTCATGTAATGGTATTTTGCGCCTGCCCTGATAAACGGTTTTTCGGAGCGCTCGCCGCAGGCAACATTGCCTATTGTCGCCCTGCAGTCCGCAAGCACTTCCTTTGTTTTGCCTGAAGGCAGCCTTACTCCCGCAAACTTCCCTATCTTTGAAACAAGCAAAGAATAATTTCCTGTTGACTTTACGAGCTTGCCGCCGTCGCCCGGCCTCAGCTCAATATTGAATATCGGGCATCCTTCAGGAATAGCCGAAAGCGGCAGCACGTTGCCTATTTTCAGGTCGGCTTTGCTTCCCATTTCTATTTCCTGCCCCAAAAACATCCCTTCCGCGGCAACAACATAAAATTCCCTGTCGGCATCCATCAAAATCCTTGCCAGCAATGCGTTCCTCGCGATTTCTTTCGAGAATTCTATTATCTGGCCTTTTTCCAGCTCTTTTCCCTTCTCCATGCCCGGATAGCTTGAAGGCCTTCCCTTCTGCCTTGCGGTCCAGACCGGGCCGCCTTTTCCCCTGCGCTGGACTTCAATACGTTTTCCCATTCAAGTCACCGTTATATTACTCCGAGTTTCATGGCAATGTCGTTTGCCTTGAATTCCTTTGAGATTTTGACAATTGCCCTTTTTCTTCCCTTCATATCATTTAAAACATTCACGCTTTCCACTTTCACATTAAATTCCTTCTCTATCTGGTTTTTTATTTCCGGTTTTGTGGCCTTTTTCCCCACAATGAACACAATCTTGTTGTCCCTTTCAATAGAGTCAACGGCTTTTTCTGTTATGAGCGGGTACAAAATTATGTCCTTGTGCTTTTCAGCCATTTCGGCCTTGGCTCTTTTTCCAGTTGAAGCCTTTTCCTGTTTTGCCATCTTTACCACTTTTTCATTCCTGCAAGCGCGCTTTCTGTGAACACTGTGAGCCTTCCAGGCATGCCGCCAGGCGCCAGGAGCGCAGCATTCAATTTATCGAAAGGCGAAATATCGACGCCCTCCAGGTTCCTTGCCGCCTTGTATATTGCGGCATTCTTTCCAGTGACAATCAAAATGCTTTTCTTTTCCTTTTTTGTGCGCCCGCGCCTTCTCGCTTTCCCAGAGCGCATTCTTGTCTTTTTCTTCGCGTTTTCAAGGTCTGCGGAAATCCCTATCGCTTTAAGGGTTTTCACGACATCTCTTGTTTTTTTCAGTTCCTCGAATTTGTCCTCGATTACAACTGGCAATGGAATTTCTTTTTCAAAGAAATGCCTTTTCGAAACAAGCGAAAATTCCTTTGATGCCGCGACAGCGCTCTTTAATGCCGCCCTTTTTTCCTTTTTATTGATTTTTTCCTCAAGCTGCTTTTCAACCCTCGGCGGGTGCGCTTTCGGGCCGCCGACAGACCTCGGCACGCCTGCAACCCTTCCGGCATTCTTCGCCCTGTGGTTCTTTGTCCTAGGCAGCCTCGACCTTTCAATGTTCATGCCCCTTACATTCGCAGGCAGTTTCCTGCTTGCGCGGTATTCCGCGGTAGTGTTCATCCCAGCGTGCGGGAATACGCCCTGCGGCTGCCTGCTTGCAGAATTTATTGCAAGCACAGCCCTCTCGATAAGTTCAGGCTCTATTATGCCTGAGAAAACCGCAGGCAGATTTTCCTCCCTGAGTTTTTTCCCGTCAAGGGCAAATACTGGCACTGAAAGCTTATGCTCTTGAGGCAATGAAATCCACCTCTGTAATCGCATACTTTTCGAGCGGTTTTGGCCTTATGCCTTTCCGCATTTCAATGCATCTCTTAACAGGCCCGGCCACCGAGCCTTCGACAATCATATAATTGTTCTTTATAAGGCCGTAATGCTTGAACCCGCTTTTCGGATTGATTGAAAAATCAGAATCGATTTTGAGGAGTTTTTTGTTGAATTCAGTCCTTTTCTGGTATCCAAGCTGGCCTGCCCTTGCAACAGTGAACATCACTGTCGGGGGATGCCACGGGCTGATGCTGCCCACAATCCTCTCTTTTTTCGCCTTGCGGCCGTCAGTTTTCACTCCCGCCCTCTTCACAACACCGCAAAAGCCCTTCCCTATGCTTATGGCGCAAATGTCCAAAAATTCGTTAGAATTGAAAACATCCTTTGCAAGGATTTCTTTTCCCAAAAACTGCTGTGCGAATTCCAGCTGCTTTTCCGGCTTTCCGTCCAAAAATATTTCCGCAATCTCGGGCTTTTTCTTGCCTATCCCTGTCAGTCCAGGCTGCAGGCACCCGATAAGCCTTATTTCCTTCACGTCGTTAGATGCAAGGCTTTCCTTTATTTTTTCAAGCCCTGTTTTTTTATTATCAACGCTGCCTTCTTTCTTTTCCCCTTTTTCTTCCTTTTTCTGCTTTTGGCTTTTTCCCACAATTGTCCTCGAAATTTCCTTCGGCAATTCCTTTGCCCATTCCTCGCTTATCGCGAAGTCCCCGTACGGCTCTGAGCCGTAAGCCCTGAATCCCACAACCTTAATCGGCGGGCATTCAATCAGGGTGACAGGCGCCACAACCTTCTGCCCGAAAGTCGGGCTTTTCTGGTGCTGGTTTGTGCCCATAACATGGGTCATGCCGGCCTTATAACCGTAAAAATTGAGCGGCTTAACGCTTTCGCCCTCGTGCTTGAAGGCCCTCATTGTTGGCTTTTCCGCTTTCACTCTTTTTTTCGGGTAAAACGCAATCGAACCGCTTCTAGGCTGATGTTTTCTTGTCATTCTATAAACCCCTGTCCAATACAACAGAGAAAGATGACATTGCAATTTGCAATTCTCAAATTGCATTCACCGAATGCAATAAAAGAAGAAATCCAATGCCAGCATTTATGCCCTTTTTCCCTGAATGAAACCTGAACACTGTTATGAACACTGTTTAGGGCGCAGTGTACTATGCACCAGTAATAATATCCGCAGGATTCCTTTAAAAGCCTTTTGCCGAAGAAACCCGAACCCCTTACTTGCGGTATCTCTTGGAGGAAGAAGCGCTTTTCACAGTTGCTGCCCGCGCTCCCGAAACCGTTGTTTTTGCGGTTGCCGCGGCTTTCCTGTAATTGCTGATTTTTACCGTTGTGGTTTGCATCTTGGCGCCAGAGGCTTTTGCCACTGTTTTTTTGGAAGTGCTGCCTGAAACTGATGACGTTGTTGCCAGGCGCTTGGCATTCAAGTCAGCGTTTACCATGAGCCAATTCCCTTCTACCCTGACTTCGACCTTGAAAACAGTTTCCCAGACTTCCACGGCGCCTATTGGCACCGGCACCATAAAAACCGGATAAGGCCCAGTGTAAATTTCTTCGGCGTAAATCACGAAATGACCAAAGTTTTTGATGCCTGGCGTATTGTCTGGGTGTTCCCTGTAAAACTCGAGGTCGTGGTTGATTTCATTTTCCAGCGCGGTGGCGTCCACGGCATAGCCTTTTGGTATTGCAAATTTGGCAACATCGCCTGGCCCTATCATTTTGACATCATAGGCCGAAGCATTTGCCATTATTGCAAGAATTGCTATTGCCAAAACCGACGCCAAGAGAATTTTCTTCATGTTTCCTTCACTCCCTTTCACATTTTTGCCTGGCAGTTTTTTTATTTCTTGGTTTCTTTCACTTCAAGCCATGGCTCAAAGTACTGTTTTGAAGGGCCTGAGAAAAGCATCACTATAAGGATGACTGCCGCCAGTATAAGGCCAACAAGGAATGCGCCTGAACCCAGCACCGCGAAAGCTGTTCCGCTCAAGTCAAAGCCTTCCGGCCCGAACGCGAGCTCGACAGGCAGGCTTTCCTCTATGCCGTCGTGCGAAAATGTTATTTCTCCGTTGTAGGTGCCGCTGAATCCTTCCACAGGCACAATCCTCAGTGCAGCAACTGTTTCCAAAAGCGGCCCAACAGAAACTGTTTTCTGGCCTATTACTGTCCAGCCCTGCGGCACAACCGCGCCAAGCGTTCCTGTGATTGTTTTGCTGTTCGGGTTATAAATGGAAACTGTCACAAGGAATCCGTTTTCGTCTTTTGCGACCGAAGAGCCCATGTCCATGCCTTCAAGCTCGCTCGGAGTCGGGGCAGCGCTTTCCGAATAAACCGTTGTGGTCTGGCTCGGAATGCCGCAGTCGCTCACATCGACCTTGTATTCGAGCTCGGCGCTTTCATAATCGCTTTCAATGGATGCAGTGAATGTTTTTTCCTCGCCTGCAGGCAGGGAGAACACGCTGTCATCGATGGCTATGCGGTTGCTTTCAAGCCTTATGGTTGCTGGATAATTGGTTTGGTTTGATGCGAAGAACTGGATTGTGCCTGAGCCGTCAATGTATTTTTCTTCCGGGGCGATAAGGGAGAACCCTTCGCATTTTGCCTCGATTTTTTGCACAGGCTCTTCCAGCACGTTCACCATGAATTCTCCGTGCACGTCCTTGTAATAGCATTTTTTTCCGCCCAGGAAATGCCCGTTCAGCTCTATTTTTGCCGCCCTTTCCCCCTCCTCGATGCCGCTGTCGGCTTCCACGGAAACTGCCACAAGCGCTTTTTCCCCTGGCAGGACAACATCGTCCCAGTATTCTTCCTCGACTGAAATGCCTCCCTCGAAATCGAATGCATTCACCCTTTCAATGTAAAACCTTTCATTGCCTGTGTTGTTCACCGCGTAGGTAAAAGTGTCGGTTGAGCCGGCCCAGAGTTCGGCATTGTAGAGCTCGAAATAAACCATGTTGCAGTTAGGCAAAGCAAAAGCAAAGCCTGTGAAAAACAGGCATGAAAGAATTACAATACAATAAAGTGCAGTCTTCAAACCAACCACCCGAAGAGTCGATATATAGATATGCCACTTACAAGTATTTAAATATTTCCTTTTATGGAGTTAACAAGTTAAGAGTGGAAAAGTGCTATTTTTTGGCGAAAAATGCGGTTAAACCCGTTCCAGGGCGCAAATCGAACTCTGTCTTCTCATATTCCGGTATTTTTTCAGCAACCTTTTCGCCCAAATCCCTGTCGACAATGAGCACTTCAAAGCCGCGCAGGAATTCCGCTGATTCAAGGCCGTCTTCCCCGTAATATTCCACTTTCTTATTCCGCAAAAGCCACGGCATAGGCCAGGTGCTTTCCTTTCCAATGGAGATAAGTATTCTGCCTTCGGCATGCCCTGCCCTGCCAAGCACCTCGCCTGCCTTCATTGTGGTCTGCACATAAACCAGCCTGTTGACCTCGGAGAGCTCGGCTGCAGGTGTCAGGGCATTCACATAATAGGAGGAATAAAGCACCAGGGCAAACACCGCAACCAGCGCAACTGCCAAAATAAACTTTTGTTTTCCTTCTGCTGCGTCAAAAACTTCCTTTGTGAAATAACCTGAAAGGAGCGCAAGCGGCGGCAGCAAATTTATCACAATCCACGGGGTTTTATATGGCACTGCGGAAATGCCGAAAAAAAGCGCAACCGCAAAAATCCCGAGCGCGCAGAACATCTTGTTCTTTTTCCAGAATGCGAGGAGCGTCCCGGCAATACCGCCGGCAAGGAGGGGAATTTCGCAGAACAGCAAAAGTTCCCAGTAATAAGGGAAAGGCTTGTCATGGCCTTTCTCTGTCACCACCCTTTCGCCCCAGAGCGTCACGGTTTTCACTGAATCCTGGAGGCCCTGCCAGTTCTGGAAGAAAGAGGAAAAGAGCGAAATATAGATTATCAGAAAGAGTGCGAATGCAACCAAAAGCTTTTGCCAGTTCTTCGCAATCGCTTCGCGCAAGCGGATTCCCTTCGCAAAAGCGAAGGAAATTGCGATAAGCACTATGAAGGGCCCGATGATGAAGGCGGCTTCCTTTGTGGCGAAGAGGAACGCAAGGCATGCCGAGCCGACATAAAGCATCCAGTTCTTTTTTTCCTCGGCAAATTCCATGAAGAGCAAAAGCGAAGCCGCCATAAAAAACGTGAAGAGGATTTCATGGATTGCGTCCATCGAATAATAAAGCAGCGAAGGCGAAAACGCGAGGAAGAAAGCGCTGACCGCAACTCCGGCAATCCCGAGCCTTTTCCTGAACAGGAAAGGCAAAAGCACAAGCAGGCAGCCGAACAGCACAGGCACAATCCGCAGCGCAAAAACATTCTGCCCAAACAGCAAAAAAGACAGCGTGGTTATGTAGAAAAAGCTTGGCCCGTGATAGTTCACTGCGTCGTAATTCCACCCGCGGCCTTCCACAATGTTGCTTATGAAATATCCGTTGACGCCCTCATCGTGGTGCAAAGGCCTTATTCCCATCAGGGCAAGCCTTGCGCCAAAGGCCAGAAAAAAAAAGAGCAGCACTATTGCAAGGGCTTTCCTTTCCTCATCCATCCAACCACTTGCCTACCCTTTTACCGTAATCATCGGCCTGAGCCTTGCCACTTTTTTGCTTATCCCTGTTGCATCCATTATTTCAATCACTTCATCTATGTCCTTGTAGGCCTGCGGGGCCTCCTCTGAAACTCCCTTCATGGAATGCGTTTTGATAATTATTCCCTTTTTGTTCAAATCCCCTGTGATTTTTTCCCCGTTGAACGACTTTATTGCGGCATTCCTGCTCATTTTCCTGCCTGCGCCGTGCACCCCGGAGCCGAAAGTTTCCATCATGCCTTTTTCAGTGCCTGCCAAAATATAGCTTGCAGTTCCCATTGTTCCCCCGACCAGTATCGGCTGCCCGAATGCCCTGTATTTTTCAGGCACTTCTTTCCTGCCCGGTCCGAATCCGCGCGTCGAGCCCTTCCTCTGCACGAGCAGTTTTTTCCCTTTTCCTTCAATCTTGTGCTCTTCGATTTTTGCAGTGTTGTGCCCAACTTCATAAAAAGTCCTTATTTCATTTTCAGCCAGGCCGAAAACCTTTGCAAACGATTCCCTTGTGAGATGCGCTAGCACCTGCCTGTTCGCGAACGCGCAATTCATTCCGGCATTCACCGCAGAAAAATATTTTTTGCCTTCCTCGCTTTCAATCGGCGCAGACACAAGTTCAGGGTCAGCAAGCTCCAAATTGTATTTTTCCGAAGCCTTTTTCAGTTCGACAAGATAATCCGAGCCGATTTGGTGGCCCAATGCCCTGCTTCCGCAGTGGATGCTTGCAAGAATCTGCCCTTCAAAAAGGCCGAAAGCCTTCGCCGCACCCTCGTCGAAAATCTTTTCCACAAACTGCACTTCAAGGTAATGGTTGCCGCTTCCAAGTGTGCCAACCTCTTTGAACTGCCTTTGCTTTGCCTTGAGCGAAACATTTTCAGGCTCGGCGCCTTCCGCCTTGCCGTTCATTTCAATGAATTCCAAATCCTCTTTGAGGCCGTACCCTTTCCCAATCGAGAATTCCGCGCCCTTCACAAGCACTTCGTCGATTTCGCTTTCGTTCAATTTCAATTGCCCTGTAACCCCAAGGCCTGCAGGAATATGCCTGAACAATTCTTCGGCTAATTCCTTTTTTTTCCTTTCAACATCAGCTTTTTTCAGTTGTGTTGCAAGCGTCCTTAGGCCGCAATTGATATCAAAACCTATGCATCCAAAGGAAATAACGCCTTCCTTTAAGTCCATTGCTGCAACGCTGCCGATCGGCGCCCCGTATCCGGGATGGCAGTCTGCCAGGGCAAGCGCCGGCGCCTGGATGCCAGGCAGCGAGGCAATGTTTTTCAATTGCCTTAAAGTGCTCCAGTTAGTCTGTTCCTCGCGCTGCAGCTCTTCAACCATTCCCTTGTCCACATACAGCCTTGCGGGAACGCGCATTTTCCCTTCCCTGGGAATTTCCCAGACAAAGTCCCCTTTTTGCTCCAAGCCCATCTTCCGCACCGTTATAAATGGGAATTAAAGGATTAAAAAGAATCCGCCTGCAGTGCAGGTCTATTTTTTCCTGTTGACAACCAGCACTACAATGAGCGCTATTCCTGCCGCCAGTATTGCCGGCATTTCCGGTGTTTCCACATTCTGCATTTCTATCCCTACTACTGTGTTTGTTGTTTTCGGGCAGTTTGTGCATTCTGTTTCAGGTGTGCCGTCGGCTTTGAGCAGGGTTACTTTTATGAGGTAGATTCCCGGGTTTGTGAATTGCGGTGTTATTGTGTTGCTTGAGCAGGTGAATGGGGCCGTGAATTGGCTTATGTTGGGAAGTTCCTGGTCTGTCAATGGGTGGTTGTCTTTGTCATAGAATTCTATTTTTGCTGTTGTTGGTTTGCTGCAGTTGATTGTTATGTAGGCCACTTCGTTTGGGGTTGTTGGGTTTGTTACTTTGAATCCGGTTATGAGCGGCCTTTGTCTTACGTTGACTGTTTTTTGCACTGTGCCTGATGCCCCGTATTTGTCTGTTGCAATCAGGGTTACTGTGTAGATGTCTTCGTGGTCGGCGTAGACGTGCGTTGGGTTTTGCTCTGCGCTGCTTGTTCCGTCGCCGAAGTTCCATGCCCAGCCTGTGATTGCGTGGCTGTCTGTAATGTCTGAACTGTTGTCCGTGAACTTTACTGTAAGTGGAATATACCCGTCAGCCGAACTTGGCTCCATAAAGAAGTCTGCTGTCGGGGCATGGTTTATGATCGTGATTTGCTGGCTAGCGCTTGCAGTGCCTGTCGAGTCTGTTACTGTCAGGGTCAGGGGCAAGGCCACTGCACCAGTTAGCTGGCCTTGGTAGGCGTTCGGGTGGTTTTTGCCAGGCTGTGCTGCGTCATAGACTGTAGTGCTTGTGCCGTCCCCGTATTCCCATAAAAAGGTCATCGGGCTTATTCCGGTTGTGCCTGCTGCGTTTATGTCTGCATCAGCGCACGGCACTATGCATTCGCTTGGAGCATTTATTTTCGGCACCGGGGCTGATAAAATAGGCATTGTCAGGGTCACAGAATTTTTTGCGCCTTCATCTAGAGATTTGCTCACAGTGTTGTTGAGGCTTGTGGTTATATCACCCGTCAGGTTATGTGATGTGACTTCGAGCTTGACCGCTATGCTGGTTTTTCCGGTTGGAACTGTTGTTTGGACTGTCGGCGTGGTGACCGGCGCCAGTGTTTCCGGTATTGCCACGCTATCAAAGAACCACTGGTATTGCAGGTTTTTGCCCAGGTATGAGTCGTTCGAATCGCCTGCATTCAAGGTCACTTTCTGGGTTGGTATTGCAGGGCTCGGCGACATTGTGAATTGCGGGAACGGAAGGCATTTTCCGCCGCCGCACCCGTAGGGGCAGGTGTAGGCGTCGGTTTCTGTTGCACTGCAGGTTCCGTCGTAGCACATGTCGCGTGTCCTGTATTTTTGATTGCCTGAGCAACTCCAGGTAAGAGGCCAGTCTGTCGAGCAGGTCGTGGTTGTCCCGCTCGCGCTTTTTGCAACGTATTTTGAAGGACAGGTGCCGGAAACTTCAGTGCTGTACTTGTCTCCCTTGTCAGGCTTCTCCTCGTCTTTTTCTATTTTGATGCCGGTTATGGTCCACTCCCCAATCCCAGTGCTTTTGTCCCCTACCCAGGTTTTTAATATCGTGACATCATAACTTGCACCTTTGTCCGGAACCAAGTTTGTAGTGCTGCCATCAGCTTTTGGCACTTGCACTCCCTGCCCATTATTTAAAATATCTTCCATTGCATGTTCTATTCCTTTCGCATCACCACCGCTGTAACCCCCCATGTCTGGAGTGTCAACTGTGGTGATATGTTCATCTAAGTTAGTTTCGCTATCTGTACCCCTGGTAAGACCACCCAAAACAGACCAGCCCAATAAAACGCAAAAAACCAAAACCAATGCTGTTTTTTTGAAGTTCACGGAATCACCTGCCGGAGTGCAGACAGCAATGCCTGCACAAGTATTATGGCATTTGAATATTTATAGTTTTTGGTTTTATATATTGCTGTTTTCCGGGTGATTTTATGGACAAGAGATTGAAATTGGGCGTTTTAGGGATTGTCGCATTTGCCGTAGTGTTTTTGCTTGTCACGTGGTTTTTTCCTGCGAAAGCCCCGGCTGCTGCGCCTGCTGACAAGGCCTCTTACTTCGATATCGAGCCTTATTTTGTCACCCAGTTCTGGGAAGCCAACCCAAATTACAAGCCTCCGGCCGGTTATGAAATTGATTCGAGCTTGCTTGAAGAAAAGGACGGCAAAGTGCAATTTGCCCATTTCGAGAAACCATTGGCTCTTTCGGAACAGGGCTTTCCCCAAAGCGAACTGCAAGTGGGAAACATTGCCGCCCTGAAGCTTTCCAATGGTTCAAGCAAAATGAAAAACTTCAGGGTCATTTCCCCTGCGTTGGACGGAACCGAGTACAATATTTCAGAATTTTCTGTCACTTCCGGCGGCGAAGCAGTGCTGACAATCCGCGTGCCCAGCTATATTGAAGACATCATTGCAAAGGGCAAAGTAAAACTGGAGCAGACAGACAAAGGCCTCCTTGTGTTCGCGGTTTCCTGCACTTCAGGCTGCAGCGAAGGCAGCAATTTGCTCAGGATTTACTACACAAAACCGGCATAAGCAATTCTTTTTTATACGTCAACAATGCACTGCGCCAAGAATTTCCCTTTTTCCTTCACAACCTTCAAGCCAGAATAGCTTGCGCCCTTCACTTCTGTTTTCATGCCGTGCTTTTCCGGATTCATCTTTTCGCCCTTCGCAGTGCCTTGAAGCGCCCAGCTTTCCTTTCCCTTCGCAATCTTAACCTTAAAATCAGAGAAAAGCATTTCCCTTGCGCCTTTTTCGAACAATAATTCGTTGAGCCATCCGAGAAGCAGTTCTTCCTCGTTCCTTGCTTCGATGTGCACTTCAACGCTTTCCTTTGCCTTCACTTTGGAGAGGTCTGCCATCACGCCGAACATTGCCTTCGCGCATTCCTGGAATGCTTCTTCAAGGGTTTTCCCGAAACCGCGCACGCCGACATCGGCCTTGTGCTCGAACAATTCGAACATTTTCATCTCTCGAGCAATGCGATTTTCCTTAACCTGCGCAAATGCCTTCCTTTCTGGAATTCGGCTTTCAAAAAAGCGCCCACTGCTTTCTTCGCTTCCGCGAAGGAAGTCGTGCGGCCTCCGAGGCAAAGGATGTTTGCGTTGTTGTGCTCTTTCGCCATCCTGCCGGTGACTTCACTGTATACAAGCGCTGCCCTTATGCCTTTCACTTTGTTTGCTGCAATGCACATTCCGATGCCTGTCCCGCAAAACAGCAATCCGATGGCGCCTTTCTTTTTTGCAACCGCCTTCGCGGCCTTTTCCGCATAATCCGGGTAATCGCATCTTTCCTCTGAAAAGCAGCCCAAATCCTTTGCCTTGTGGCCTTTCCCTTCAAGCCATTTTTTTATTTTTTCCTTCAGGGGAAAGCCGCCGTGGTCTGAGCCTAAAAAAAATTCCATGGGATCACTTATGTGACTTTTATCGGGCTGCTTATTGTGATGTCTTCGATGCTGCTTATCGGCATCCTTTTCGAGGTATCAAGTATTTCTATCGAGAGCACTTTGCCGTTTTTTGTGTAGTCGATTATGATGCCTTCGATTATTTCCTTGCTTATGGCGTATTTGCCCTCCTGGAATTTTATGTTCATTGCGTCGGCTTTCGAGTCGTAGCTTATTTTCATTTTTTCACCCCATACCTTTCAGGTTTGGCGCAATATGCGGTTATAACCGTGTAATTTTTTTTATCCGCGGTGTATACGATTCTGAGGATTTTGCCTTTTACGAGCTTTTGCGCAATTTTTCTCCCAAACTTTGCGTTTATTATAATGTCCGGCTTTGCGATTGCCTGTTCGACGAGTTTTGCCGGAATTTCCCTTTCTGCAATTTTTTCTTTTGCGTGGCCGGTGTATTTGATTCTCACATGGATAGTTATGCCCAAAACCGTTTTAAACAAGTGTTATCGGCTTAAGTGCAGAAGTAAAAAGAAAGGAATCGCAGGCATTGCGCCTGCAGCTTAAGCATTACCTGGATCTTTTTCTTGTGGTTGCCGTTGCACTTGCAGCAGTCGTTGCAGTAGTCCTGTATGCGCTTGTGCGCTTTGTGGTGGTGGTTGAAAGCTTTTTAGTGCTCGAGGAAGTGCTTGTAGCTGTAGTGGTTTTCTTTGTGGTTGAGCTTGTCCCAGGCTTGGAGGCTGAAACCGTGGTTGTTTTTGTTGTCGGCTTATAGGCCGTGGTTGTAATCGGCTGCGCATATACAGAAATCGTTCTTGTCGCATTCGAAGCCCTGTAATTGGATAAAGAGGATGCGCCTGTGCTTGCACTGGTCCAAGCAGAGGTTGTGCGCGTGGTTGTAGTGTTCGAGGCAACTGTCGCCATCCTTGTTTTCTGGATTGCCGCAACAGTTGTCATCAGGCCTGTGCTTTGGGCGAAGGAGTAGGCTTGGCTCATATTCAATGTCCCGTATCTGTCTAGGTATTGGTGCATGCTCAGCCCGCTTATGGCTCTTTCTGCGATCACTTTTCCGTTTTGAATTGCAGCAACTTTTATCGTGCCGTCTATATTTTTTGGCAGCACAAAGGTATATGCAACATTGCTTGTGGAAGCCGCCCAATTTGAGGCGCCATTGGAATAGCTGAATGGGCCGTCACCCGGGATTTCCTCGCACGTAACACTATTCGATGTTTCTTTACAGCGCCAGCCTATGCTGCAGGAATAGATTTCCCTATCTTTCGTTTCGCAAGTCCAATCTTTATAAGAATCGTACCCTACCCGGTTGTTTGTGCCAGAGCCACAGTGAATTTTCACAGCGGGGTCATATCCCGGCTTGCAGACGCAGAAACTTTGCCATGTTTGTCCATTGTAGGTTACGGGCTCCAAGAGACAACCAAAATCGCAGTCTGTTTTACCAGTGTCCTTTCCTTTGAAAACACATTGCCCATTTATGCAGTTATAATTTACTTTATACGCAACTTGTATTTTGTCAGTGTATCTCTTGCCCAAAAGCGGTATTGCGCTATCCCAAACATCTGAACTCCAAGTGCTGCCTGAAGGGAGTGTTGCGCTCCTGGTATATGTTTGGCCTTGTCCGACACAAACGCCGCCAACATTGACTATCTTTTCACAGTCCTTTGCTATCGTGCAACTGGTTGCAAAGGCGGTGCAACAAAAAAAGAGTAAAAAAAGCAAAAAAATCTTTTTAATCATGGTTTTTCCCCCGACTGAAAGTGTTCCCTATGTATTTTATTCATTAATATTATTTAAACTTTATCATTTTTTAATTGAATAAAATTATGCTAAATTATGCTGATTTTATGACAATTTATCATGGCAGTTGCCAATATCTGAGAATGCGCTTCTGCGTAATGCTTGATTTAAACGACACAGGCACATTTAAAAACAATGGAAAAATATACTATATAATGAAGAAATTTGTGCCTTCCATTGGGCTGCTTTTTTTAATAATTATCTTGCCCGCATGTTTTTCTTTTGTTACTGCCAATAGTTGCGACGATATGGGCAACAGCGGCTGCTTTTCAATTTATTTTGGGGATGTTTCATGGATTTCTGAACATGCAGAGGCTGCCGTGTCTGCCACTTTCTCTGCTGATGCTAGCGATCCTGCTACTGTTACCTGGGGTTCTGAGGGCACCGAAGATGGAGAAGAGGCCGGGCATGATGGTTCCGCTGGTGCCGCTGGCACCAGTACTGACAAACCGGTTTATGGGGATGAAGATCTTGCGGGTCGTGAAGGGCGCCATTCAGGTACCGAGTCTCCCGCAGTGGATCCCATTAGTAATCCGGCTACAACTTATACCTCTGATGATTCGAGCCAACAAACAACTGGCACAACCGGCACATCAGCTGGCGAAACAACCTATTCCTCCTCCTGCAATCCGGGCTGGTATTGTTCCGGGAGTTCCGGCAATTCGAAGGTTTACACTGCAGCGAATTGTGAGCGCACTGAGAGCGAGTATTGCCCTGGCGGATGCTCAGGGGGCGCGTGCCTGCAGTCCTGCAAGTCTTGTTCTGCGGATTATGCCGGGCAGTGCGGTTCTTTTTCTGACGGCTGCAGTGGCACACTGCAGTGCACCTGCGGTTCAGGCAAGGCCTGTGTTTCAGGAAAATGCTGTGCGCCTGTGGCTTGTGCCAAAGGAGAATGCGGTTCGAAAAAGAACGAGTGCTGGCAAAGCGCGGAGTGCGGTTCCTGCGAGGCCGGGTTTTACTGCAATTCCTACAACAAGTGCGTGCAGAAAAGAACCCCGGACATCACCGGAATCAAGGTTTTCGCTTCAGCCACTTACGCCATCGTCACCTGGCACACAGAAACCGAAGCCGATTCCCTGGCGCAATACGGCGAAACACAGCAGTTTGGCCTGCAGGAATTCGACGGCATAAAAACCACGGAACACCATGTCCTGCTGCACGGCTTAAAGCCTGAAACCGCGTATTTCTTCAAGGCAATTTCAGCAGCGGACGGCGTTACGAAAGAGAGCGAAATCCTGTCTTTTAAGACAACGCAGTTGAAAGACGAGCCTTTGCAGGTTCTGGCGATTCTGGTGAACCCTGAAAGCAAAGAGCAGCCGGAAGGCCAGGCGTTTTCTTTCACCGCAATCACAAACGCATTGAATCCAGGTGAACTGGAATTTTATTGGGATTTCGGCGACGATTCGAATGCCCGGGGAGAGAGAGTTTTCCATTCGTTTTACGGCCTTGGCCTGGAAAAAGAAAAAGAGTTTTCGGTCAAGGTTGCTGTGAAAGACGTGAACGGGCAGGCTGCGGGCGCTGAAGTGAAGGTTAAGGTTTTGAAGGCTGTGTTCAAGGCGATTGTTCTCGAGCCGGCGCAGTATGAAAGGCATTCAAAGGAAAAAGACCTGAACGTGCTAATTGAATTTTTTGACAGCAGGGATTTGCCGATAGCGTGCGATAAAGTCGGCCTGAAGGCTTTGCTTGCAGGCACATCGCTTGAAATGCAGTGCATTGATTCCAATTTTTTCATCGGCGTTTTCAGGCCCTGGCCTTCGCTTTCGGAACTCGAACTGCTGGAAATATCTGCGGATTATGGGGCCGGAGGAGAAAAGCATTATTTCAGGACAAGGGTGCCTGTTTACTTTGAGCCTTCCCTGGTGGATGCCACCGAAGCATTCAAGGGCAAAAAATATTTTTTTGGGGATTCTTTGGGGGACGCCAAGGTAAGGTTTTTGCTGAACGAAATATTCCTTGTTTTTCCCACGGAAATAAGGGCTTCGCTTGTTTCAGGGGAAAAAGAGGAAGAGGTGAAGATTGAAAGGCAGGAATATGATTACATGATTTATTTTGACCATGCAGTGGATGAAAGCGATCTGGTGCAGGGATTGAGCCTTAAATTAAAGGGCAGGGATTCGATCGGCAACAGGGTCGAGGAAGTGCAGGAAGTCCCGATAGCAAAAAAGAATCCCGCGCTCGTGATTTCAGTGCTTGAGCCGCTTGAAGGCGAGCGCACTTATGCTTTCAGCCAGGTTGTTTCCCTGAAAGCGAAAATTTTGTCGGATAATTATAAAGTGCAGGGCAAGAAACTCCTGCTGGAATGCGCTGGACTCGATTTGCTTGAAGAACTTGAATTCGACATGGCAAAGCAACTGTATTCTGCTGAAATTCTCCTTCCTGATGCAAGCGAGGGAAAGGGCAGTGTTGAGTGCAGATTAACGGCTTACGGAACCCTGGAAGGGAAAGAGCTCCTGGATTTCGAGTTTGTGAAGATTGCGTTATCGGATAAGCTGAAAATCGAGTTCATCCAGCCAAAAGCCGGATTGAACAATGTTTGGGGCGGCGAGATAAGGGAGTTCAAGGCAAGGTTTTTCCAGCCGAACAACCATTTGTTCGAGCTTTTGGGTTTGGATGGCAGGCTGTCTGTTGATGGCAATGCCCAAAGCGTTTTCCTTGCATTTGATGAAAAGGAAAAACTGCACAAGGTTTTATTGGATGCCCCTATCACGGCCGGCGGCCATTCCATAGCGCTTGTTTTAAGCGGTGATTTTAACGGGGAAAGCAATGTTGTGGCAAGCATTGAGCAGGGCATTCCATGGCTTTCAGCAATCAGCCTTGAAACTGCAGCCATTGCGGCCCTGCTTTTTTTGGTTTTGCTTTTCGTGTTTTTGTTTTTGCGGAATTCTTTCAGGGAAAGGAGGTTTTTGCTCCAGGAAAAGGAACGCCTGCTCGGCCTGGAAAAAAAATACAAATTCGAGTTTTTCAAAAGGCATATTGCGGAAAGCGAGCTCAATGAAAAAACCAGGAGGCTGAACACCGGCCTGAAGCGGATTGAATCCCTTTTAAAGGAAAAGTTCTGGGCCAAGGCCGGCCTTTTGAAGGTTTTTTCAAGGGCGAAGGATTTGAAGAAAGAGCGTGAAAGCGTGCAGGTGGCCTCGCTTGTGGTCAGGCTTGCGGGAAGGATAGGCGAGTTTTCAAGGGAAGAGATTGCAAACGGCATAAAGAGCGAAGGTTACAGCGCAAAAGTCCTTGAAATGGTTTTGAAGAAACTCTACGGGGAAAAGTGACTCTTATGGCCAGGCTTTTTTTCTGCATTCTTGCAATTTCTGCGGTTTTGCTTTTTCCGGCCCTTGCCGCAGGCAGCATTAATGCAAGCCTTACAGCCAGCGCTCCTGAAACCCGGGAAGCGCAGGCAGTCGATTTCAACCTGAAACTGGCCGGTTTCCCTGAAAGCCTTTGCGAATTCGAATGGGATTTCGGGGACGGCAGCACCATTGTTACACAGCAGCCTTTTGCAAGCCATGCTTACTATCTGGAGTATCCGCTTGTAAAGTTTGAAGAGGAGAATAAAAACTTCCAGGCCAAAGTGAAAATAATCCGCAAGGCAGGCAATGAGGCCTTGGGTGAAAAGGCAATCGGCATTGTTGTCCACAGGAGCGAATTCAAGCCCAGGCTGACCGGCGGCTCGGCTGTCCAGCAGGGCCAAATGCTGCAGAGGGGAATTGAGGCACAAATAGCCCTCGGCTTTTTTGAGGCTGACGGCCAAAGGAACACCCCGCGGTTTGACTGGGCAGGCGGCTCGGAAAACATTCTTCCTTTCACCGCGTCAATAAACGGCGGGAATATAGCCTTTGAATGGGACGACCTGAATGTCAATCTGGAGGGAACCTTTGTTTCTGGCAATTCCTTTGGCAGCATTGAAAAACTTGAAGTAAAAGCCGGCCTCAGGGGCGCCAAGGAAAAAACCTTTTCCATACCGCTTTTTTTCGAACAACCCGAAATTTCAGTTTCAAGCCCTTTCGGCGAAGGCAGTTCATATGAAGTTGATTCCAGAATCGGAATGCTTGCCTTTGATTTGAAGCTGCCCGGCGGGAAAACTGCCCAGGGCGAGGGCGATTTCACTGCATGGCTTTTGTCAGACGGGCTTGTTGTTGAAAGCCAGAAACTTTCTTTTAAAAACGGCAAATGGTCCGCTGAATTCTCGCATGTTATTTCAGGTTCGGATTACGGCGCGCTGGAAGTGACTGTTTCAGGCCAGGATGAATCAGGCATTGCGGTTGAAAAAAACAGTTTTATTGTTCAGATTGCAAAGCCGGACCAAGGCGGGCAGGCAGCGGCAAGCGGCATCTGGTTTGTTTTCCCTAAAGAAGGAAAAACCGAGAACAGCGGCGGAGTTGGCGACCTGAACCTGGTTATTTTTGACCCTGCTGCCTTTGGAAAAACTGTTTCCGCATGGCTGTATATTGACGGGAAACAGCACCAGATAAGCCTGGCCTGCAATGAAAGCGGGCAGTGCTATGCCAGGCTGCCTTTGGAAAAACCTTTGGCCGGAAAGCACGACCTGAATGTCGTATTAAGGCCGCCTTTTTCAGGGAGAGCAGGAATTTCAACAGATATAGTCGAGCCCACGGACTGGTTTACTGTGTGGGTTTTGACTGTTTTGGTTTTTGCTGCCGGGCTTGCCGGTTTCACTTTAATGTGGAGGAAAAGGTGCAGGAAACTGGAAAGCCTTTCCATTAAAGGCCGCCTTGAAGAAATCGCAGAACTCGAGAAAAAAGCCAAGATCGAATTTTTCAAGAGGCAGATTTCAGAGAGCGCGTACAGGGAAAAATTGCTCAAACTGGAGCAGGAAAAAGAGCAGATATTGAAAAAATCCGGCAGGCAAAAAAAGGAAAAGAAATAGGAATAACAGCGGCCTGCTATTGGTTCATTCTATTAATTCAATTTCTATGTGCAAAATCAGTCTTATTCTATCAGTTCTATTTCTATGTGCACTTGTTCCGGTATCTCTATGTGCATTACCTTGCGCAGTGTCCTTTCATCTGATTCGATGTCGATGATGCGTTTGTGGATGCGCATCTGCCAGCGCTCGTAGGTTTCGGTTCCGCCGCCAGCCGGGCTTTTTCTGGTCGGCACTACCAATTTTCTTGTCGGCAATGGGATTGGCCCTGAGAATTTGATGCCGGTGCGCCTTGCCACTTCGATTATTTTTGCGCTGACTTCGTTCAGCTGCTTGTAGTCCGGGCTTGCGAGTTTGATGCGTGCTTTCTGCATTTTTTACCACTGCCATTCCATTTTAAGTCCACTTGAAATAAAAAAAGGAAAGCGTTACACTTTCTTTGGCGTAACGCTTATTACCATTCCTGCCGCAACAGTCTGCCCCATGTCCCTGATTGCGAACCTGCCCAATTGCGGGAATTTCTTGTATTCTTCCACGACAACCGGCTTTGTCGGCTTCACTCTAATGATTGCCGCGTCCCCTGTTTTCAGGAATGTCGGGTGCTCTTCCTTCACAGCGCCTGTCTTTGGGTCGAGTTTTTTCTGGATTTCGACAATCTGGCAGGACAATTGTGCTGTGTGCAGGTGGAACACCGGAGTGTAGTTTACCGGTATTGCTGTCGGGTGGTTCAATACAACGATTTGTGCAATGAACTCTTCAGCCACTGTCGGCGGGTCGTTTGTGTGCCCTACAACGTCTCCCCTTTGCACGTCGTCTTTGCCGAGGCCCCTTACGTTGAATCCGATGTTGTCGCCTGGCAATGCCTGTGTCAGCTGCTCGTGGTGCATTTCGACTGTTTTCACTTCGCCTGTCTTGTTTGCAGGCATTATTATGATTTTGTCGCCTGGCTTCAGTATGCCTGTTTCAACCCTGCCAACCGGCACGGTTCCGACGCCTTTGATGTTGTAAACATCCTGTATCGGCAGCCTCAACGGCTTGTCTGTCGGCAGCGGCGGCGCTTTCAGTTCATCCAGTGCTTCTATGAGCATCGGGCCGTTCCACCAGTCGAGCTTGCCTTTTCCTTTTGCGACATTGTCGCCCTTGAATGCGGAAATCGGCACGAATTTCAATTGTTCTTCCTTCATGCCTACTCCTGTGAGGAATTTCAGGATTTCCTTCTGCATTTGCTCGAATCTGCCCTTGTCATAGTTGACTTCGTCCATTTTGTTGACTGCAATTATAATCTGCTTTATTCCCATCACTTGGGCTAGGAAGGCGTGTTCTTTTGTCTGCGGCTGGATTCCTTCTTTGGCTGAAATCACAAGCACTGCCGCGTCGGCCTGGCTCGTTCCAGTAATCATGTTTTTAATGAAGTCCTTGTGGCCAGGGGCATCAATGATTGTGAAATCGTTCTTTTTGCCCTTGAATTTCTTGTAAGCGAGGTCGATTGTCAGGCCCCTTTTCCTTTCCTCTTTCAGCCTGTCCATTGCGTAAGCAAAGGCAAACGATGCCTTTCCCTGTGCCTGCGCTTCAGCCTCCAGTTTCCTGTATTCCTGTTCGCTCAGTGTTCCCGAGTCGTACAGGAGCCTTCCGACAGTTGTTGATTTCCCGTGGTCGACATGGCCAATGAAGACCAGGTTCAAGTGATTCCTTTCAGCCATAAATTGCCCTCCTGATAAATTAAAATGCTAAAACAATTCCTTCCTAACAAGGTATTTAATAATAATTAAAGGGATAAATTTAAATATCATTCTTCGGCTTTTGGTGTTTTTCATGCCAAAAAACCATCCAAGAGCGGTTTTCCGGCGCCGGCAGTTTTATTCAAGGAAGAATGATGCCGGTTTCGGCTCCGGTTCCATGCCTTTCCTTGTCCTTATCTGCTTGATGACTTCCTTCTGCAGCGAGTCAGGCAGTGCCTTGTAATCGTAGAATTCCGCGGTCCAGATTGCCCTTCCCTGTGTTGCACTCCTTATTGCCGAACTGAACCCTATCAGTTCTTTCACTGGCGCGACCGCTATCACTATTGTCTGGTCGCCTTCGCTCTGGATTTCGTTTATTGTTGTCCTGCGCTGCTGCAATTCCCTGCTCACCGAGCCCATATAATCCTGCGGCACTGAAATGAACATTTTCTGCCTTGGCTCGAGCAATACTGCGTTTGCGCTCAGCATGCACGCATAAATTGTCCTTGTGATTGCAGGCAATACCTGTGCTGGGCCCCTGTGTATTGCGTCCTCGTGCAGTTTCGCATCCTCAAGCCTTACGACAAGGCCGTAGCATTTTTCTTTTGCCAGCGGCCCTTCATTCATTGCGTCCACAAAGGCCTGGCATACAAGCTCCTTTATTTCCTGTATTGCCTGCACGCCCTTTGTCCAGTCTATGAGGATGCTGTTGTTGTGGATCCACCACGTGTTCTTTGAATCGTCCTTTGAGAAGCCCATTTCCTCAAGCTGTGCCATTTTTTCAATGTCCTTCTTCCTTATTTTCCCGTCGAGTTTTGATTCCACGAGTTTTTCGAGCAATTCCGGCTTTATAGGCTCAATGCTCATCTTGAAGAGGTTGTGCTTGTTCGGGCTTTTGCCTGAATATGACGGCGAGTCCTTGAGCGCTGTTTCCTTGTAAACAACAATCGGCTGGCCCACTTCGATTGGCACGTTGTGGTCCACTTCAATCCTGTACCTTGTCACTTCGAGGTGCAGTTCGCCCATCCCGCTGAGCAGGTGCTCGCCTGTTTCCTGGTTGATTGCAGCCACAACATTCGGGTCTTCCTTTGAAACCTGCTTTATCACTTCGATTAGTTTCGGAAGGTCAGCGGTTTTTTTCGCCTCAACGCTGACAGTCATTACCGGCTCGACAGAGCTCTTGAAAGATTCGAAAGGCTGTATCCGTTCGGCCGCGACTGTTTCGCCTGCATAAACATCCTTCACGCCTGAAATCGCGGCAATGTTCCCTGCCGGAATGTAATCCATGTTCACCCTTTCAGGCCCCATGTAAACCCCGACAGCCTGGATTGTGACTTCTTGTTTCGAGTTTATGAGGAATACTTTCATTCCCCTCATGATTTTTCCGCTGTACACCCTTCCTGTCGCGATTTCGCCTGCATGCGGGTCCACCACAATATCTGTGACCATCATTGCAAGCGGGCCTTCGCTTGTGCAGTTCGCCATCGCCTTTCCGGTTTCGCTTTCGATTTCACCTTTCCATATTTCCGGAATCCTGTATTTTTGCGCTTCGACCGGGCTCGGCAGGTGCTTTATTATCATGTGCATCAATGCCCTGTAAAGCGGGATTTTTGCCGACAATTCTTTCATGTTGCCGTCCTTGCAGTACTTGTAAATTTCCTTGAACGTGATGCCTGTTTCCTTCATTTTGGGAACTGAAATCGCCCATTTATAGAGCCCGGAGCCGAAAGTGACAGAACCGTCCTCGACTCTTGCAATCCATTTGTCGCCGGCATGCTTCGGGGAATTCTTTTTGATGAGCATGTTGACCTTTGAAATCGCCCTGATAAGCCTGTCCTGCATTTCCTCTTCGCTCACCTTCAATTCGTTTATGAGCCTGTCAACCTTGTTGACGAAAAGCACCGGCTTGCAGTTTTCCCTCAAAGCCTGCCTTATCACGGTTTCGGTCTGCGGCATGACCCCTTCAACCGCGTCCACAACCACTATGACGCCGTCGACAGCGCGCATTGCCCTTATCACATCGCCGCCGAAGTCCACGTGGCCTGGCGTGTCGATGACATTAATCAGGTAGGGCTTGTCCTCGTACTTGTAAACTACAGAAATGTTAGCCGCATTGATTGTGATGCCGCGCTGCTGTTCCAATTCATAATAATCCATCAGGCACTGCTTGCCTGCAAGCTCTTCGGACATAAGGCCTGCTGCGGCAATCAGTGAATCTGTCATCGTGGTCTTGCCGTGGTCGATGTGCGCCACTATGCCGATGTTCCTTATGTTCGCCTTGTTTTCCATAAGGCCCTGCGCCAGTTTCACCATGTCTTCGCGTCTGCCCATCAAACCACCATTAACCAATCCAAACAGCTTTGCCGGGAGTTTTTACCTTGAGCTCACTGCAATCCTTTCGACTTCGTTCCTTCTTTTCACTCCCTGGCTTTTCGAGTTCTCCTGGCTTGCCAGGATGAGCTCTTCGGCAAGCGCGTCTTCGGCGCTTGTCTTGTTGTTGAAAGAATTCGCGAATGCCGCAAGTGCAAGGTTCTTCAATGCCTCGTCAAGCCTTCTCATCGGCGCGACATCGACGCTCTGCGAATATGATATGCCGCCTTTTTTCAGCCTTGTAGTGTCTTCCCTTGGCGCGGAATATTCCAGCGCCCTTATCAGGACTTCGACAGGGTTTTTCTTTGTGCGCCTTTCAATCCTATCAAACGCGTCCTCCACAATGTGCAGTGCCTGCAGTTTCTTCCCTGTGGAGCCGCGGCCCCTGATATATTTGCCGCTGAGCTTCCTTTTTCCCTGGCCTGAGCGCATCAGCTTGTTCGCAAGCCTTTCCACAATGTTCACCTTGGCCTTGTCGAACCTTTTCTTCGAATTCCTGCCAAAGGAATGCGGTATGGTTTTTGTTTCAAGGCAGATATATTTCTGCAATCCAAGGTCGTTGACCTTTATGTCGCTTGTTTCCCAGCGGTCGAATATTTTTGCCATCAGCATTACCTCTTGACCTTTTCTTTCCTTCCGGTGCGGAGCATTTCAAGGCACTGGTTGTTCACGCCTATGACCTTGAACCTCACGCCCCAGAGGTCGCCGATTGCACCGTGCTTCCTTCCGCCGATGCCTTCAATCGTGACCTCGTCGTGCTCATCAATGAACTGTATCGCCTTGTCCTTCGGCGCGAGCGCGGTCAATTGCTTGCCGTTCTTTATCAATTGCACCCTTACGCATTTCCTTACGCCTGAGTTCGGCTGCCTTGCCTCGACCCCGCGCTTTTCTATAACTATGCCTTTTGCCTGGGGCGCCCCCTCAAGGAGGTTGTGCTTGCGCCCCTCGTGCTTTTTCTTGTAGCCTGTTTTCTTTTTTCTCCATTTCTTCCTGTCTTTTTCCAGCTTCCTTGCAGAAAATTCCCCGTTAGCCATCATAACACCTGTTCCTTGACCGTTTTATTTTCCATCCGTCCAAATTTCATTTCATCCTTATGCTGTTTATACTATAATTCCTCTCCGCTACCTTTTTTATCCTTTTGAATTTGCCTGCGTCCTGCATTATCTTTCTTTTCTCCATCGAATTGATTTTAAGCACCAATGAATCCTGCTCTCTCCTGATTTCCCCGAATTCTGTTTCAGGGAACGCTTTCCTGAAAAACTCCTCGGGCTTTTCGAAAAAGGCGAGCAGTTCCACTTTCCTGCCCAATTTTTTCGAAAGGCTTTTTATTTTCACTCCATTAGGGCCGATTGCTTTCCCCATATCGTCGTTTTTTACGAGGAATGTCACCATGCCCTGCCCGATTATGCAGTCCTTCGCTATCACGCCTGTTTCCGAATCGAGCGCATTAATGAAGAAAATCTCTTCCATTTCAAGTTTCATTGAATCACTGCTTTTTTGGCGCCGCCGCTGCAAGGATTTTGCTTTTTCCTGGCTCGAGCACTACCATTGCTGTTACCGGGAAAGGCTTTCCGCAGATCGAGCCGAGCTTCAGTGCGCTTTTGTCAGAATCATAGACAGGTATTCCTGACAAGCCTGCGACATGCGAAAGCTTTTCCTTCTGCCTTGCCGGCAGCCCGGCGCTGGTCACAAGCATTTTGCCTTTTCCCAAAAGCATGCTTTTTTCGCTTGTCCTGTAGCCGAACTCCGCTTTTCCGGTATCCACCGCGCGCCTGAGTTCCTTTTCGAAATCAATTTCAGCCATACGAACACCCTTACTCCTTCATTACAATTTCCACTGTCCCTGTGCCGATCCTTATCGGCTGCCCGACAATAATGTTTTCGACAACGCCCTGCAGTTCCTCGCGCTCGCCGTACATTGCCGCATTCAGCAGGTGCTTGACTGTTTCCTCGAATGCAGCCCTTGCGAAAGGCGAAGTCTTCTGCCTCATGACCCCTGTCCTGACAGTTCCCTTGATTTCGCCAGAGAATGTTATGACATCGGCGAGCAGTATTATGTGCCGTAAATCGACATCGATGTTGTTTTCGTCGAGTGTTTTGTGCAGTTCCTGTATTATTGCGGTCCTGCCTGCCTCTATGCCGAGCACTTTGGCGATTTCAGCAATGTCGTTAGTGGTGGTGCGCCTTGCATCCACTTCTTTTTTCCTCAGCATTGTTTTCAGGTTTGTGCCGACAGTGTGAATGATAAATTCCCCGTCCTTTTCGGTTATGATTGTTTTCTCTATGCCGTTCACGCCCTGTATGCGCTTCCTCAGCGCCTTGAGCAGTTCGTTCCTTACCTTGATAAGCGGGTAATTCCTCGGGAAGGTGACGATAAGCTTGTTGCCCCTTTTTGCTGACTTGCCTTTCTTTATAAGTTCCTTGAGCTTGTTTATCAGCTCGGTCTCATCAAGATTTTTTTCCTTGATTTTTTCCTCGATGATTTCAAGCTCGACTATTTTTTTGGAGAAATCCTCTGTCATTTTGAGTATTTCTTCGCCCCTCACATCGATAAGCGACTGCGCGAATTTCTCGACCTTATTCCTGTCCTTCCTGAGCTCTTCCGCCAGGTAAATCGTCATGGTCGGATATTTTGTTTTGCTCCTTCCGTCAACTATTTCCTCCACCCTTTGTATGCCTGAACCGACTGAAACCTCAAACGCACC